>JAKAZY010000099.1 GCA_021826425.1 Pseudomonadota bacterium | reverse complement strand
TGGTGTTGGCGTTGAGCATGGTGCCGACTGAGTGTCGATTTCAGGTGGTGTTTTTATCGCTCGGCGCGGTCGGCTTGGTGCTCAGCGAGCGCCAGCGCTCTAGAGTTGCCTCGCGCGCTGGTTTGCCGTCGCTCAGTGAGGCGGCAATCAGCCGGTCGATAACGGCGGTTCGCAGTTCAGCCTCGGTCTTCAACATGTTGTTACCCTTCCATCCTCATGGTCCGGACGTGTCGTTCGTTCTCGATACAGTGCTTCGTAACAAAGGCGCGAATAAGGCATTCATTTGAAAGAAATGTGAAACCGGAAATGGCCGGAGGCGATAAAAAGATGTTGATAACTTGTTATTCCCCCGTGCCAGGGCATTTGAAATTTGTTATGCGAAAAGAGGCGGTCTTCAAAATTTCGGAGCTTCATGGCAGAGCGGCTAGGTTTCACGATCATAGCGAGCATGTTCGCAGTTGGTCTGCTTTCCGCATGTACGACTCCGACGCCGCAAACCGCATCATCTGGCGCACCCTTGCCGGTTTCACAACAGGCCCTGAAAGGCTCCACCACCCAGGCTCTCGCGGCTGATTTCGGTACTCCCGCATTGCGTCGGGTGGATGGGCCGGCACAGGTTTGGCTCTACCATTCACCAATTTGCGGGATGAATGTGTTTTTCTATCCTGATGCGCATGGGGTACCGCGCGTGGCCGCAGCAGTGCCGGATGCGGGGGACAACCCCCAAAGCTGCATGCAGAGCCTGGAGCACTCCACGACAGCGGCGGCACTGGAGCGCGAGACGTCCACCTGATAGCCTGTGCGGGCTTGAAATGAGGATGAAATGGCGTTTCTGAATATTGCAGTGCAGATGGACCCGCTGCATGGGATCGACATTACCGGCGATTCCACCTTTGCGCTGATGCTGGAGGCTCAAGGCCGCGGCCACAGCCTATGCCATTACGAGGTGCCGCATATGTGGCTGGAGGATTCTACGTTGAAGGCGCGGGTAAAGCCCGTGACCGTGCAAGCCGTGGCGGGGGCGCATTACGCGTTCGGGCCGGAGTATGTGGCCGAGCTTGGCAGCATGGATGTGGTGCTGATGCGCCAGGACCCGCCTTTCGACATGGCCTACATCACCGCCACGCATCTGCTGGAGCATATTCACCCGAAAACCTTGGTGGTGAACAACCCGGCCGCCGTGCGCAACGCGCCGGAGAAGCTGCTGGTGACGCATTTTCCGCAACTCATGCCGCCGACGATGATCTCCTGGGACCGGGAGGCGATCAAAGATTTTAGGGCGCGGCATAAGGACATCATCATCAAGCCATTATTCGGCAATGGCGGCGTTGGCGTGTTTCGTATCAAGCCGGATGACGAGAATCTCGGCTCGCTGCTGGATATGTTCTTTGCCGCCTCGCGTGAGCCACTGATGATACAGCGTTACGAGCCTGCCGTGCGTAAAGGCGACAAGCGGATCATATTGATCGACGGCGAGCCGCTTGGGGCGCTCAACCGTGTGCCGGCTGAGGGGGATTCACGCTCCAACATGCACGCGGGTGGCCGCGCGGAGGCGGCAAAACTCACGGCGCGCGAGCAGGAAATTTGCGCGGCGATTGGCCCGTTGCTGAAGGCGCAGGGCTTGCTGTTCACCGGCATCGACGTGATCGGCGATTATCTGACCGAGATCAACGTCACCTCGCCGACCGGGTTGCAGCAGATCGCGCGGTTCGACGGCGTTAACCTCGCCACCGTCATATGGGAGAAAATCGAGGCGATTCGCGCCCGCGCCTAATCGAGTTTACGCAGAATGGGGTGATAAGCCCGGCCTTGATACACCAGGCCGGAGCTGGACTGGCCCAGATGCACGGCCCGCACCTCGCAGAAAAACACCGTATGCGTACCGACATCGACGCTCTGGCTTACCACGCAATCCAGGCTGGCGGCGGCGTTTTCCAGCACGGGGGCACCGGTTGCAAGGCTTATCCATTTGCCGTGACTGAAACGCTCTGGCATGGGCAGGTTTCCAGCCCCTGCGAAGATGGGGGATAATTCCTCATGCTCATGCGTGAGCACGTTCACGCAGATGATGCCCGCTTCCTTGAAAATTTCGTGACAGCGGCTGGAACGGTTGATGCAGACCAGCATGGTGGCGGGGGTGTCTGTTACCGAGCACGCGGCTGAGACAGTCATGCCCACAGCGCCTTCCGGCCCTTGGGTGGTGATGATGTTCACCGCCGCACCCATGCGAGCCATGGCCTCCCGGAAGTCCGAACGGTCGAAAGTAGCGTCGGGCATCGGTTGTTTTTCCTCGGGCACGAGATTTTTTAACCTTTTCCCTTAACCGGACGCAAGGCGCGGCCACGCTGCACGGCGGCTTCGCCGAAGCGGGCGCGCAGCCGGTCTATTGCCTCCTGCCGGGCGCGGCGGCGAGGCGCCAAGGTGTCAGCAAGATCGCCATGGTCAGCCAGCGCAGCTTCTGCCAGCGGGGCAGCGCCGAGGCCGATGAGCCGGAAGCGCGTGCCATCGGCCTCGCGTGCCAGCACGGGCTGGGCGGCCTCGAAAAGGCTTTCCGCAAGCTGGGTGGGGGCGGGCAGGCGTTGGCTGCGGGTGCGCAGTAGAAAATCCGTGGTTTTGAGCTTCAGGACAATACCGGCGGCAGCCTGACCCTCCCGGTGCAGGCGCCGGCCAAGTTTTTCGCAAAGCGGCCAAAGTGCGGCTTCCAGGGCTTCGCGGCCTGCAATGTCCGTCTCGAATGTGGTTTCGGCGCTGATGGATTTGCTTTCCCGTTCCGGGCGGATGGGCCGGTCGTCCTGCAGCCGGGCGCGGGCGATGAGCGCCGACGCTTCATTCCCGAGCCGCGCGGCCATGCCAGCATCCAGCGCTGCCAGCTGGCTGATTGTGATGATGCCCAGCGCCTCCAGCTTTTTCACCTGGGCGGGGCCAATGCCGGGCAGCAGGCCGATTTTTTCCTGCGCCAAAACATCCGCCGCTTCCGCGCCCAAAACGGTAAAGCCACGCGGCTTGCCCCGTTCAGCCGCCAGTTTCGCCAGCATTCTGTTGCGCGCCAGGCCGATGGAGATGGTGATGCCGAGTTCCGCCTCAATGCGCCGTGCCAGGCGGGAGAGCACAATCGCGGGCGCGGCACCGTGCAGCGTTTGCGTGCCGGAAAGATCCAGTGCGGCCTCGTCGATCGAAAGCGGCTGCACCAGAGGTGTGAGCACTTCGAACATGGTTCGTATTTCGCGGGAGACGACGGCGTATTTGCCCATTTCTGGCGGCAGCACCACGGCTTGCGGGCAAAGCTGGCGGGCTTTGAACATCGGCATGGCCGAGCGTACGCCAGAAAGCCGGGCGATATAGCAGCAGGTGGAAACCACGCCGCGCACGCCGCCGCCGATGATCAGCGGTTTGTCGCGTAGCTCCGGCCGGTCGCGCTTTTCCACCGCTGCGAAGAAAGCATCGCAATCGATATGGGCAATTGCAAGTGTGAGTAGTTCAGGGTGGCGAACAATACGCACGCTACCGCAGCGCGTGCAGGCGGGGCCTTGCACAATCGCGTCGCAGTCGCGGCAGAGGAAGGGCATGGATCAGGTTATGGAATCATCGATGACATAAGCGGCGGTGACGCCGCCGTCGACTGTATAGGCGGAGCCGGTGATGAAACTGGCTTCATCGGATGCAAGGAATGCCACAAGGTTGGCGATTTCGGACGGCTCGGCGAGCCGACCCAACGGCAGATAGCGCCGGCGCAGTTTCCAGGCTTCCTCATCGGCAAGAAACGCCTTCACCAGAGGTGTGGCGGTGGGGCCGGGGCAGATGGCCACCGCGCGCAATTTTTGCCGCGCATACGTGATGGCAAGCTCGCGGGTCATCGCCAGCACCCCGCCTTTGGCGGCGGTGTAGGCAATTTGCGGAAAGGCCGAGCCGACAAGGGCAACGATGGAGGCATTGTTGATGATGACGCCGTTGCCAGATTGCAGCAGGTAGGGAAGGCCCGCCTTGCAGCAGAGAAATACCGAGGTGAGATTGGCGGCGATGGTTTTGTTCCAGCACGCAAGCGGGGTTTGCACCGGTTCGGAATCATCGCTCAGGCAGATACCGGCATTGTTGAACAGCACATCCAGCCCGCCGAAAGCCGCGACGCCTTCAGCGAACATCGCCGCACAGGCGGCCTCATCCGTCAGATCGCCGATCACGGCGACGGCTTGCCCCCCGGCGGCGCGGATGGCGGTGACGGCGCTCTGCGCGCTCTCGGCACTGATATCAGCGCAGATGACGTGCGCCCCCTCAGCCGCGCATTTTTCCGCCGTGGCGCGGCCAATGCCGCTGCCCGCCCCGGTGATGAGCGCGCGTTTACCCTTCAGGCGCATGTGAGGATCGCTTTCAAAAGAAGGTGAATTCCATGCCCTGATGTTCTCACTGCTGGACCGGCGGAGCAATGCGTGTTGATGAAAATTTCTTGTTGCGCTGCATGAGCGGACGCTCCACCCCGTGATGTAGCAGGGCGGCGGCGGCGAACGAGAGCGCCAAGGATAGGCCGAGGAACGCCAGGCTGAACTGTGTTGGTTGGCGCGCCAGCAGCGGGCCGAGCCAGAGGGCGGCCATCCGCTCGGCAGGTTCGTTAACGAGGTATAGCGGGTATGAGATGGCGCCGAGATAGAGCAAAGGCTGCGCCTTGAGTGGGCTGCCCCAGCCGTGGCGCTGGGCGAGCATAACCCCGGTCCAGGCAAAGCCGACCAGAATTTTATGCGGCTCGGTAACGGCGGCGAGCAGGCAAACCCCCGCCAGGCAGGCGATGAACGGGGCCACACGGCTGGAGGCAAGCCAGAGGCGGCTGGCAAGCCCGAGGGCGAACCAGGGGGCGGCTGCCGGCAGAAACGCGCGGGAAAACTCGTTGCCCAATGGTAGCAAATGGTAAAAAATACCCAAAGCCAGCAGGGCCAAAGCGAACCGGAAGAAATCGCGCGGGGCGAGCAGCCCGATCAGCAGGTAAAACTGCCATTCCGTGGAAAGTGACCAGGCGGGGCCGAGCAGCGTGACCCAGCCATAGGGCAGCAAGGAATCCGGGATGAGCCCGTGCAGCAAGGTGAGATGTGCCAGCAGATGTGCCCAAAGCGGATGCGGCAGGCCGGGCGAGACGATATCCCGCGCTGCCGTGCTGGCCCAGGGCAAAGCGGGCAACGGGTCGCCTCTGGTCAGGGTTAGAATCGAAAATGCCAACACCAGGAAATAAACCGGCAGCAGCCGCCGGGCGCGGGCGGTGATGAAGGGCTGGAACCGCCAGCCGTGCTGCTCCACGGAGCCTGCGATCACCAACCCGCTAAGCGCAAAGAACAGATCAACCGCCGCCTGGCCATGGGCGAATAGCGCCCCAATCCAGGCCGGGGCGTTGGTTAAAGGCAGAGCGTGACCGAGCATGACGTAAACAGCCAGCAGCCCGCGCACCCCGTCTAGACGTTGCAGCCGTTGCATGGATGCAACTTAAAGGGGAATTCATCTTTCTGCCAGCGCGCGCCAAGCGCTGACCCAGGCGGCGGATTTTGCCAGCTCTGCCCTTGCATCTGGGGTCGCGGCGGCGTAAAGCCGGGCTTTCCTCGCTGCCGGTCGGGATCGGCGGCTTTTTGTGTATGGAGTTTATACGGTGAAGGCCAATATCCATCCGGACTATCACGAGATCAATATCATCATGACGGATGGTACGGAGTTCAAAACCCGGTCCTGCATGGGCAAAGAGGGTGAAACCCTGCGCCTGGACATCGATCCGAAGTCTCACCCGGCCTGGACCGGCGTGCAGCGCGTGATGGATACCGGCGGCCAGGTTGCCAAGTTCAACAAGCGCTTTGCCGGCATTGGCACGCGCACGAAGTAAGCCGCGCCACCGCGTGAAGGCCATACGGCAAAGGCCGCCCATAGGGCGGTCTTTTTTACATTGAGGGCAGCGCAGAGGGCTCAGGCTTCGGCGATCAGCCTTCCGGCTTCCTGCACGCCTAGCGCTTGCAGGCTGCGCAAGGCCGCACTCAAGCCACGGTTTAATTGCTGTGCCCGGCGGCTGGCATTGACGGAGCGTTTGGCAAAGCGGGTGAGGGCGCCGCGCAGCGCATCGGCCAAGCCGGCGGCGTCTGTTTGCTCGATATGCCGGAGCTGGGCGGCGGCGGCAGCAAGATCGGACGCGCCAAGCCTTCCCATTGTCTCGGCGATTTCGGCGAAAGCCGGTGCGGCGTCGTTCAACGCCACCTCGACACTGACCGCCGCCTCGGAAATTTCGTTCGGTTTGCCGGTGAGCATCAGGCTGTCGAGCTTTTGCAGCTTGTGAGTAAGATCCTCAACCAGATCCAATCCTTTGCGCAACAATTCGCTAACGGGTTGAGAGTCACTGGCGGCCGATGGGGGTGGCACATGGCGGAACTGCCCTGAAATGCTCATCGTGATGTCTCCTTGAGTACGGTGGAGATGGCCTGGGCCAGAGTTTCCGGGGAGACATTATAGCTGCCATTGGCCAGGGCGGCCTTGATGGCGTTGACATTCGGCTGGTTGACGCCGGTGGCGCCGCGGGCGGCGGAGACTAATGCCGCGCTGGTTTGCGTGGCGGCACTTAGCGTAACGGAATCGGCCTGCGCTGTTTGGCTGGCTGTATCGGTGGTGCTGGCCCGTGGCTTGGCGGCAGGCGGCGGTGAGGAAGCCGCGTCCATGGCCGACAAGGGCGTGTAGGGTTGAATTCTGTTGGTCATTCGTACACCACGCTTTCAGATGTTTTTATCATGTCACGGTCCAGGAGGGACAAGGCAGTGTCAAAATCATGCAGCGCTTCTGCGCTGTTTTCGGTGTTGGCCCGCAGCAAGGTAAACCGCAATGCGGCATATATGGTCATTAAAGCCGGGCCAAGCGTGCTGCCTTCGGCGGTATCAAGCACGCCTGACAAGACATTAAGCAGCTCATCCGCCCGGGCGATCATCAGCGCCTTGGCGCGCTGGTCGTCTTGTTCGATGGCAACACGCGCACGCCGACCGTAATAACGCAGGCCGCGCCAGCCCTGGCGCAGCCAGTGCAGCCCCGGCTCGCCGTCGAACATGGCGGCGCGATAGGTGGTGTTGATGGCTTCGAGGCTGATTTCGTTCATGTTCTAACCTGCATTTTCAGCCCGAGCTGGACGATGAATTGCCGAGGAAGATGCTCAGATAAGCCTGGGTGATGCTGGCTGAGCTCGATTTATTCTCCGCTGTTGTGTACTGGGCGGCTAGATTTTTCAGCGTCGCCGAGCTTTGCTGAGTCATCAGGGTGATTTGCTGGTCAATTGAGCTGACCGAGGCATTCAGCGAGGCCGTCTGCGCGCTGATGAAGCCGGTTATGCTGGTGCCGGTTGTGGAGCTGGTGCCGCTGGAGGCGCCGATTGCGCTGGAAGTGATATTGCTGAGGCTGGTATAAAGCTTGGAGACTAGGCTGCCGACGCTGGTGGGATTTTTGGCATAGGCCGAGGAGAACGCTGTACTGTTGAAACTGACACCGCCCGTGCTGGTGATGGACAGGCCGATGGCATTGGCGCTGAGGCCGCTGGATTCCAGCGTGCTCACTGCGCTCATCAACTGGTTCTTGAGGTTGGTGGCCGAAAAATTGCCCA
>JAKAZY010000098.1 GCA_021826425.1 Pseudomonadota bacterium | reverse complement strand
AAATTGCTTAAAATAAAACCAATACAGCACAAAAAACTACAATTTGGCGCATTTTAAGTCAAATTCGGAGAATATGTACCTCGACCAACGGGCGCTTGCCTAGCGGCTTGCCTACGATACGACGCAAGGCCGCCCTTGCCGCGTCGGTAAAGGCCGCTTCGTCCTGACGCAGAGCGGGCGCCAGGTCTTCCAGTACATCGTGAAATTCTTGCTCGAACGCTCGGCGTTGCGGGCTCTCCAACTCGTCCAAAAGCCCCGGGGCAGAAAGCCGCGGCGTGCCATGCAGCCTACCCTTGGAATCGATAGCGAAACTGCCAACCACAACGCCGTTGAACAGCATACGCTTGCGCGCTGAGAGCACGCCATTTTTCAGTGGAAGCACCTTGGCACCATCCACGGCCAACCGCCCGGTGGGCACAGAGTCCACCACCGCCGGCCCGTTGCCACTGAACAGGACCACGTCCCCATCCTCAACCAGTAGGGATTGGATGCCGTTCTCCAGCGCAAAAGCTGCCTGGGTAGAAAGATGCCGCCATTCGCCATGGGTCGGGATGATGTATTTGGGCCGCACCAATTTGTAGAGCTTGCGCAGCTCCTCCCGCGCTGGATGGCCTGAAACATGCACAAACTCATCGCCATCCACGATCACCTGCACGCCGCGCCGAGAAAGCTGGTCTTGCACCGCGAAAATGGCGCGTTCATTGCCTGGTATGGTGCGTGAGGAAAAGATCGCCTTGTCGCCTCGCCCCAACGTCGCATAGCGGTGCGTATCGGCGGCGATGCGCGCCATGGCTGAACGCGGCTCGCCCTGGCTGCCGGTGACCAGCAGTAGGATGTTTTCATCGGGGATGGAACCGATATCCTCCTCCGGCACAAAATCCGGCACATTCTTTAGGTACCCGGCCTCCTGCGCGGCGGCGATGTAGTTGGTCAGGCTGCGGCCCACCAGGGCAATGTGACGCCCGGCGATTTCCGCCGCCGAGATAATGCTGGCCACCCGCGCTACGTTGGAGGCAAAGCAGGTCACGGCGATACGTCCGGACAGCTCCGGCAGCAGGGCCTCAAAACTCTTCTTCACATCCTGCTCAGAGCCGGAATAGCCTTCTACCATGGCATTGGTGGAATCGGAGATGATCGCCATCACCCCCGCATCGCCCAGTGCTTTCAGCGCCGCCTCATCCGGCAGATCGCCGATCACGGGGGAGGCATCGAACTTCCAATCCCCGGTATGCAGCACGGTGCCGTAAGAGGTGGTGATGGCGAGTGCCTGCGCCTCCGGGGTGGAATGCGTCATGCGGATATAGCGCAGCCCGAACGGCCCCAGCGTGAAACCGCCGCCTGGCTGGATGATGTGCAGCTTCACCTCGCGTTGTAAGCCGGTTTCTTGCAACTTACGGCGGATGACGGCGGCAGCGAAGGGGGTTGCGTAAACCGGGCAGCGCAATTGCGGCCAAAGCCTGGCGATGCCGCCGATATGGTCCTCATGCGCGTGGGTGATGACGATACCCAGCAGATCCTCTCGCTGTTGCGCGATGAAGGCCGGATCCGGCAGCAGAATCTCGGTTTCCGGGTTCTCCGGTCCGGAGAACCCCATACCGCAATCCACGGCGAGCCACGCGCCATCGCAGCCATAGAGGTTGAAGTTCATCCCGATCTCGCCGGTGCCGCCAAGCGGCACATAGATGAACCCAGCCTCGGCCTCATCCATGGCAGGGGCGGCTTTACCTTTAGATTTAGCCACGAAAAGCTCTGCTCCTATGCCTCGTCAGTCTGTTTCCAGGAACCGCGCACGCTCGCGCGGCAAAGCAGGTGGCTTATTGCGCAAGGCGAGCAGGCGCAACCCTTCCAATGTCAGGTCTGGGTCGATGGCGGTGAACTTGCTCGTGCCCTCGGCAAAAAGCGGTGCCAGCCCGCCGGTGGCGATGGCCTTCAATTTGGCTCCGAACTCGCCCTCGATGCGGACCAGGAGCCCTTCTATCAGGCCGATATAGCCCCAATAGATGCCCGATTGCATGGCCGGCACCGTATCCCGCCCGATGACCACATGCGGCCGGCCAATGCCTATGCGCGGCAGCCGGGCGGCGGCCTGGTGCAACGCCTCGATGGAAAGATTGATACCAGGGGAAATCGCGCCGCCGATATAAGAGCCGGTTTCATCCACCACATCGAAGGTTGTGGCGGTGCCGAAATCCACCACCACCAGCGGGCCTTGATAGTGCACATGGGCGGCCAGCGCGTTCAAGAGCCTGTCCGCGCCCACACCTTCGGGGCTGACGGTCTTGATCTCGAACCCCCAATCCAGCGAGGCACGAGCCACCAACGGCTCTGTGCTGAACCATTCGCGGCAGAGGCGGCGCAGATGGTAGAGCGCCGCCGGAACCACCGTGCCAATCACGGTTCCGGTTATGTCGCCTACGGAAACTCCCGCACGGCGCAACAGCACGTCCAGCCAGACGCCATATTCATCGGAGGTACGCTGAGCGGAAGTCGCCAAGCGCCAATTACCCCGCCACTCCGCCCCGTCATGCACGGCGAACACAATATTCGTGTTACCCGCATCAATGACCAGAAGCATGCGATCTCCTCGTGTTAGGCGTTTGCCAGCAAAACTTCACCGGTATTGATGACCTCGATACGATCTTCGCACTGCAACAGCAATTCGCCCGTTTCTGAGAGCCCTACGAAGCGGCCGCAACGGCGCTGCCCGGCATAGGCAATCTCCATGGATGTGCCGGGCGGATGCCCCTTTTCCAGCCAAGCGGCACGGATGGCGTGAGCTGAAGCCTCCACCCAGCGCTCAAGCCGGGCGAGGATGGCTCTGGCGGCAACCTGCGGGGAAATCTCTAGCCCTTGGGCGGCAAGGGCTATTGTGCGACGGCCATGGATCTCGGGAGCGGATTGCAGGTTGATGCCAATGCCGATGCCAAGCCAACCCAGCAGATCACCATCCGGCGAAGCGTCGATGAGAATGCCCGCGAGCTTGGCACCGTCGCAGAGCACATCGTTCGGCCATTTCAGGCAGAGCCCCTGCCCCCCCAGCCCTTCCAGCGCCTCTACCACCGCAATGCCGGAGACGAGCGAGAACAGTCCGGCCTCAGCGGCAAGGCGGGTGGGGCGCAGCAGAACAGAAAGGTTGAGATTGCCCGCCGAAGCGCTCCATGCCCGCCCGCGCGAGCCGCGCCCGGCGGTTTGCCTGAGCGCCAGCACCGCGAGTCCGGCGGGTTCTCCCGCATTGGCGCGCCGGATGATCTCGTCAGAGGTTGAACCAAGCTCCTGATATTGCTCCAGACGCCAGGAGATCAACCCATCAAGGCCTTTGCCGCAGCCCCCGCCATCGCCATCAGCGGGCCAGGGATGGCAACGAAGAAAATGACGGCAAACGCGCCAAGCGCCATCACCAAGCTCACACCAGCGGAGGCCCTGTCGAAACCCGGCGTACCCTTGTCGAAATACATCACCTTGATCACGCGCAGATAATAGAAGGCGCTGATCACGCTCGTGATGATGGCGATGATGGTCAGCGTGTCATACCCGGCGTTGAAGGCGGTATAGAACACGTAAAGCTTGGAGAAGAAGCCGGCCAGCGGCGGAATGCCCGCCA
Source organism: Pseudomonadota bacterium (assembly GCA_021826425.1). Classification (GTDB taxonomy): domain Bacteria; phylum Pseudomonadota; class Alphaproteobacteria; order Acetobacterales; family Acetobacteraceae; genus Acidocella. The sequence continues at coordinate 4,068 of JAKAZY010000098.1, read as the reverse complement.
TGGACCACATGAACACTGCGAAGGCGAAGGCAAAGCCAGGATGCTCGGCGGCAAGCCCGGCGAGATCACTGATCCGTTCCACCGCCTGGCCATTGCGGCGCATGGCGATGACGCAGGCAAAGGCGCCGAAGGACATCACCACATAGATCGCGATGTAGATAAGGCTCGCCTGAATACCTGCCACCGAGCCCGTGGCCAAACCCATGAGGGCGTAGCCCATATGGCCGATAGAAGAATAGGCAAGCAGGCGCTTGATGTTGGACTGGCCAATGGCCGCCAGCGCGCCGATGATCATGGAGAGCACCGCGAGGATCTGGATCAGCATCTCCCACTGACCGGTGAGATGGCCAAACGGCCCCGCCATTACCGAGAGCAACAGCGCCATGGCGGCGGCCTTCGGCGCTGTAGCGAACAGCGCGGTGACTGACGTGGGGGCACCTTCATACACATCCGGTGCCCACATATGGAACGGGGCAGCGGAGATTTTGAACGCCAGCCCGACCAGCACGAATACCGCGCCGGCGATGGTACCGGCCCCTGCCCCTTGCTGGAACACATTGGCCAGGGCGGCGAAATTGGTGGTACCGGCAAAGCCATAGACCAGCGAAATACCATAAAGGAGGAGGCCGGAGGCCAGCGCACCGAGGACGAAATATTTCAACCCGGCCTCGGTGGAGCGCACGGAATCCCGCGCCAGCGCCGCGCAGATGTAGAGCGCCAGGGATTGCAGCTCGAACCCTATATAGAGCGACATCATATCGGCGGCGGAGATCATTACGATCATCCCCAGCACCGCAAACAGAACCAGGATCGGATATTCGAACCGGGCGATCTGCTCTCGCTTGTTGTAATCCAGCGAGAGGATGAGCGCCACGATGGCGCCCAGATAGACCAGCGTATCCGTATAACGGGTAAACAGACTGGTTTTCAGCAACCCGCCAAACAGCAGCGCATCGGGCACCACCCAGTTGACCGCGGTGGCCATGATTAGCAGTACAATGGCGCCGCTGGTGATGCCGGCCGTGGTGTCGGTTTTCTTGGCCAGCACGCCGAGCAGCAACAGCGCCATACCGCCGACACCCAGGAACAAAGCTGGGAGAAGAGAGTAGAAATTATTCATTTCGCGGTCACCATGGCCAGCGCGGTATGCGGATTGAGAGCGGCGATATGCGCCTGCACCATCGCGGTGATAGGCGCATCAAATGCGTGGGTGAAGCTGGAAGGATAGACACCAAGCCACATTACCAGCACGGCCAGGGGCAGCAGCATGGCATATTCGCGGCGGGTGAGGTCTTTCAACTGCGCCAGCTCCGGTCTTGTGTACTTATCAAACAGCACAGCCCGTACGAGCATTAGTGAGTAAGTAACACCCAACACCATGCCCGCGCCACCCAGCAGCGAGACCCAGAAATTTACCTTCAGCGCGCCGACGATGACCAGGATTTCACCAATAAAACCAGAGGTGCCCGGCAGTCCCATATTGGCCAATGTGAAGAACATCAGCGCCGTTGCGAAGACCGGCATGTTGACCGCGAGCCCGCCGAGATTTTTCAAGGAGAGCGTCTCGCCGCGTGCGGTGATGATGCCCGCGCATATGAACAACCCGGCGATGACAATGCCGTGGCTGAGCATCTGGAACAGCGCCCCCTCGATGCCTTCCACCGTGAAGGTGAACAGGCCGATGATGATGACACCCATATGCGCGACGGAGGAATAGGCGATCATGCGCTTCATGTCCGTCTGCGCCAAAGCGACATAGGAGATGTAGATGACCGCGACCACGCCGAGCACGAACATCAGCGGCTCGAAGGTGATTGAGGCTTGCGGGAGCATCGGCAGGGCAAAGCGAAGGAACCCGTAGGCGCCCATCTTGGAGAGCACGGCTGCCAGCATGATGGTGCCAGGTACAGGCGCTTCCCCGTAGGCATCCGGTAGCCAGGTATGCAAGGGCCACACCGCCGCCTTCACGCCGAAGGCCGCCAGAAAGGCCAGGAACAGCCACATCTGAGCGTTAGCGGGGATGGCGGAATGTGTCATCACCGCGATGTCAGTGGTGCCCAGATGCCGCCAGATCCAGACCACCGCCAGCAGCATGAACAGTGAACCGGCAAGGGTGAATACAAAGAACTTCACCGCCGCATAAACACGCTTCTCGCCGCCCCAGACGCCAATGATGAGATACATCGGCAACAGCACTGCTTCGAAGAAGACGTAGAAGAGCACGAAATCTGTCGCGGCGAACATGCCGATCGTCATTGCCTCGAGCAGCAGCATCGCCGCGAAGAACGACCGCACGCGGGTTTTAATGCCATGGCCGGCGAGGATGGCGATTGGTGTGAGCACCAAGGTGAGCATGATGAGGAACAGGCTAATGCCGTCCACACCCATGCGGTATTCCACGTTAATACCCGAAAGCCAGGGCATCACCTCAACAAACTGGTAACCTGCCATGGCGGGATTGAACTGTGTCCAGACATAGACACCGAGCACCAGCACAACCAAGGAGAAGACGAACGCAACGCAACGCGCCTTGCCGGCCACCTTTTCGTCATCACCGCGCAGCGTAGCGACGACGAATGCCCCCAGCAGCGGCAAATACGTAATGAGCGAAAGGATGGGAAAACCGAGCTGGTTCATGATCACCGCCCCCAGATGAAGAGGCTGACAAGGACCACCAGGCCGATCAGCATGATGAAGGCATAGAGCGCGATGGAGCCGGTTTGCAGCTTCACGGCCTGGGCCGAGGCATCCGCGGTGAGAGCGGCAAGGCCGTTGGGCACCCCGTCAATCACTTGGTTATCATTACGCCAGGCGCGTTTTGCAAGCCGGAGCGAAGGCCGCACCAGCAGCGCGTCATAAATTTCGTCGAAATACCATTTGTTGAGCAAGAACCTGTAAACTGGTGAGAAACCCTGCGCGAGGCGTCCAGGCAGGGAGGGTGACATCAGATAAAACAGCACAGCAACCAGGATACCGAAGATGCCCAAAGCCAGCGGTGCCAGCTTGGTCCAGGCGGAGATGCTGTCCATGCTGAACATCGCGGAGCCAGCCGTGACATTGATGGAGTTGCCCCAGAACGTCTGGAAATTATCGCCGATGAAATCCGGCTTCAGCACAAAGCCGCTGGCGAACGCGCCAATGCCCAAAACCAGCAGCGGCAACAGCATCACGATCGGGCTCTCATGCACATGCTCCTGCACATGCCGGGGTGCGCGGGACTTGCCGGTGAACACCAGGAAGAACAGGCGAGAGGTATAGAAAGCCGTAAGCCCCGCCGCCAGCGTGCCGCAGATCCAGCCATAGGTACCCATGGCGGTGTGTGCGGCGAAGGCGGCATCCAGGATCGCGTCCTTAGAGTAATAGCCAGAGAAGGGCGGAATGGCGATGAGCGCCAGCGAGCCAATGAGCATCATCGCGCAGGTGAAGGGAAGCTTGCCCGCCAACCCACCCATCAGGCGGATATCCTGTTCGTCGGACATCGCGTGAATCACGGAGCCTGCAGAGAGGAAGAGCAGCGCCTTGAAGAGCGCGTGGTTGATGAGATGGAACATCGCCACCGGGTAGGCGCCGACACCCGCGGCCAGGAACATATAGCCAAGCTGCGAGCAGGTGGAGTAGGCGATGACGCGCTTGATGTCATTCTGCACGCAGCCGATGGTCGCGGCGAAGAATGCCGTGCTGGCGCCGATGAAGGTGATGAAGCTCATGGCATCCGGCGCGGCGTTGATGACCGGCGACATCCGCACGATCATGAACACGCCCGCTGCCACCATGGTGGCAGCATGGATGAGGGCGGAGATGGGTGTGGGACCTTCCATCGCGTCCGCCAGCCAGGTGTGCAGGAAGATCTGCGCGGATTTACCCATGGCGCCGATGAAGAGCAGGAAGGAGATAACCTCCAGCACCGGCATCTGCGTGCCGAACAGCGTGTAATGCTGACCTGCATGGCTCTGCACGCCAGCGAAGATCACATCGAACTGGATAGAGCCGAAGGTGAAATAAGCCAGCGCGATACCCACGGCGAAAGCGAGGTCACCCACACGGTTAACGATGAAGGCCTTGATGGCG
>JAKAZY010000097.1 GCA_021826425.1 Pseudomonadota bacterium | reverse complement strand
GTGCGGGCACCTTCCGCGTTCTCGATAACGCGAACATCCTTACCCTCCAGCACCGCCACGCAGCTATTGGTGGTGCCGAGGTCAATACCTATCACTTTACTCATATTTTTGCTCCTTTGCAGCGGGCGACCACGGCCCGAAGCACCGGGGCCACCCCTTTGAGATGGAGCTTATTTATTCACTGTAACGCCGGGGCACAAGAGCGAAATTAGGGCGTTTTCATGGCCGACGCCCGGGTGGGAACCTTGCCCCGCTAGAACACGCTCAGCTTGCAAGGGGGGGCGTCTTGGCCATACTCGGGAAAAATCAATTGAGGGACTTCATGCGAAAAATCATAGCGGGTTGTCTGATGTTGGCCGCCCTGACGGGCTGCAGCACATCAACGCCCTTCGTCTTACCATCTGCAAAGTCGATCGTGATCGTCCCCGCCATTACCAAAAACTTTCGCGTTGCCACAACGGGTCTGACCGTATTTCAGAATAATTTGGACATTATCGACGATTCCAGCTGGAATTTGAACCAACTCGCCTATGATACGGCCGTGAAGGCACTCGGTCCGGTTTACCAAGTTTCAGAAGCATCGCCAGACGCCGCGTTATGGAAGGCTTTAGACGATTGGCCCTTCCTCGAGCCAGATATCGGCAATGAAATAAAGCAACATGTGCATGTAACCAGCTTGCCCGACCTGTTCTTGTGTATAAGTATTTCCAATCCACCCGCGACCGGCGAGCAGTATCCAGACATTTTAAGGGCCGTGGGTATCAGCAAGCAAAGGGTATGGATAACGAATATTACACCTGTTGCGCACGCCTATTTGGAACTGTCGATCATAGATGGCCGGACATTCAAGGTGCTTAATCAGCTTCCCCTTTCGATGCCCCAAAAAAAACAAGCTCCTAAAATTGGCATCAGCGATGGGACATTTTTTTATGGCGGTGGCGGCAGATTACCGATCGCGGAGCTTGATAATTTTCCCTGGCGGGATCACTGGGCGGATTTGACGCCTGCTGAACAGCAAGAGGCTGAAGATACGATCCGCAACCTCATAACTGCGTCGGAGAGCTATACGCTCACGCAGGTGCTGGCTGGCCGCGCCCAATAAGGGCAGGCGCGGCCTTTCCAAACGGCCCAGCCCAGCACAAGCGCCAGCCTAGGCGCTAAGCGCCTCCGGCGCGTGGCGGGTGCGCTTGGTCACCAACTTGTTCAGCGCATGGATATAAGCGCGCACGGCGGCCACGATGGTATCCGTATCCGCCCCCTGCCCGTCCACGCTCTTGCCATCCTCGGCCAAGCGCACGGTGCAGCGCGCCTGGGCGTCCGTGCCCTCGGTTACCGCCCCAACAGAGAATAATTGCAACTCGGCCTCATGCGGAAAGATGGCGCGCACGGCATTGAACGCCGCATCCACCGGCCCGTCGCCGCGCTCGTCGGCGGCTTTCACCACACCATCCACGTCCAGCTCCAGCACCGCGCGGGGCTTGTCCTTGGAGCCGGCCCACACTTCCAACGAGACAAATTTAATCGCCTCATGGCTGCGCACCACCTCGTCATCCACCAGCGCAACGATATCCTCGTCGTAAACAATTTTCTTACGGTCAGCCAAAATCTTGAACCGGGTGAACGCGTCGTTCAGCGCATTGTCACCGATATCGCCATAACCCAGCGCATTCAGCTTGTCGCGAAAGGCCGCCCGGCCGGAATGCTTGCCCATCACCAGCGAGGTTTTCTGCCAGCCCACACTCTCCGGCGTCATAATCTCATAGGTGGCCGCGTTCTTCAGCATGCCGTCCTGGTGAATGCCGGATTCGTGTGCGAAGGCATTGCGCCCCACAATCGCCTTGTTCGGCTGCACATCGAAGCCGGTGATGGTGGAAAGCAGTTTGGAGGTGCGCAGAATGCGCGTGGTCTCGATATTGTTGTGGTACGGGTTGGAATCCGGCCGGGTGCGGATCGCCATGGCCACCTCTTCAAGCGAGGCATTGCCCGCCCGCTCGCCAATGCCGTTGATCGTGCATTCAATCTGCCGCGCCCCGCCGCGCACCGCGGCCAGCGTGTTCGCCACCGCCAAGCCTAAATCATTATGGCAATGGGTGGAGAGAATAATCTGGTCCGCCCCCGGCACGCGCTGCCGCACTGTGGAGAAAATCCGCACCATGTCCTCCGGCACCGCATAGCCTACCGTGTCCGGAATATTCACCGTGGTGGCCCCGGCCTTAATCGCGGCTTCCACACAGCGGCACAGAAAATCGATATCCGTGCGGGTGCCATCCTCGGCGGACCATTCAACGTCATCGGTGTATTGCCGCGCCAGGGTCACGGATTTGGTCACCGCCTCCAGCACCACCTCCGGCTCCATCTTCAGCTTGTACTTCATATGTAACGGGGAGGTAGAAATGAAAGTATGGATGCGCTTGCGTTCGGCCGCCTTCACCGCCTCGCCCGCCCGGATAATATCCGCCGGAGATGACCGTGCCAGGCCCGTAATCACCGGCCCCTTCACGCTTTCCGCAATGCGCTGCACGCTCTCAAAATCGCCCGGCGAGGCAATGGGAAAGCCTGCCTCCAGCACATCCACGCCCAGAGCCGCCAGCGCCTCCGCCATGCGGATTTTTTCGTCGAGATTCATCGAGAACCCAGGGGATTGCTCGCCATCGCGCAAGGTCGTGTCAAAGATGATAACGCGGTTTGCGTCCATCTTGCCAAAATTAGGGTGGTTAATCGTCATAACTCTGCTCCGAAATTCTGCCGGTGGTTATTTCTGGCATTCCCCTGAGCGGCGGGCGCGGTATTCAAAACACGCGCAAGAAAAACTTATCGCTCAGGGGCGGATAAGTCGAAGGAGCAGCCCAGCAATGGTAGGGGCAGAAGCCATGAGCTTGCCTTAGCGCAAAAGCTTCCGCCGTTGCAAGCCGTTTGCGCGCCAGGGCTGCGGCACCGTCTTTGTTCCCTCCAGCGACAAGCTCGCTTTGACCCTCCTTATCTTAATTAGTTAATCAATTAATTAGTATTTTCATGGGATTTTTACTGCCGGGCCGGGCCGCAGCAGAGCTACATGGGCACGAACACAAGACAAACCGTGAACACCGCCCTATAACGACACGCAATGTCGAGTCTCCCCGCCCTGCCCGCTCTCGCCGCCGGCCATGGCCGCGCCGTCCTGCTGGATGCGGATGGCGTGATCCTTACCCTTAAACCTGGCACAATCGCCCGCCAGGTGGGCGCTTCTATCCCGCTTTGCATCCACGCCTCGGCTACGCTCAAACGCCTTGGCAACCCGGCCATCCAGTTGCTGGACCTGCTGGAACTCTTCGCCTTCGTGCATCCGGCGCAAAGCCTGGCCCCCACCCCGGCAGGCTTCGCCCGGGCGCTGGAACTACCCATCCCCAATTCGCTTGAATCCGCCGCTCAAGCCTTGCCGGAAATGGCGGAATTGCTCCTCACGCGCCTGGAGGCGGGCAAAACCACCCCCGCGAACCGAGACGCCCCAGGCCTTGCCGCCCGCATGGGTGCCGCTGGCTGGCTCTGGGCGCCTTACGTGCTCGCCGCCCTCGGCCAGCCGGATGCAAGGCCGGATGGCATGGCCATGCGCCTGTGGAAGCGCCTGCCAAAATGGGAGGAAACCGCGCCGCGCCCGCCGCCATCCAGCTTCGCCATCACTCCGGCGGAAGCCCGCTCCCGCCTTGCCAGCCTGCTCGGCCCAAACGCTGAACAGCGCCCCACCCAGGCGGATTTCTGCTCCGCCGTTACCGCCGCCTTCGCCCCGCGCGAGGCCGAGGGCAGCCCTCAAATGGTGCTGGCGGAAGCGGGCACCGGGACCGGCAAAACCATGGGCTACCTCGCCCCCGCCTCGCTCTGGGCGGAGCGCAATAAAGGTGCTGTATGGATTTCCACCTATACCCGCCACCTCCAGCGCCAGATCGAGCAGGAAGCAAGCCGCCTGCCCGCCGGCACCAATGTGGTGCTGCGCAAGGGCCGCGAGAATTATCTCTGCCTGCTCAATTTCGAAGACGCGATGAACGCGCAAACCCGCGCGATTCCACTTGGGCTCATCGCCCGCTGGGCCACTGCCAGCGCCGATGGTGATTTGTTCGGCGGCGACCTTCCCGGCTGGTTCGCCGAACTTTACGGCCAGCCGCTTCTGGCCAGCATCGCGGACCGGCGCGGCGAGTGCATCCATGCCGCCTGCCCGCATTTCTCCACCTGCGTGATCGAGCGCGTGATCCGCGATGCCCGCCAGGCGGATCTGGTGATCGCCAACCACGCGCTGGTGATGGCGCAAGCGGTTTGGGGCGGGCTCGACGATGACAACGTGCCCACCCGCTATGTGTTCGACGAAGGCCACCATATTTTCGACGCCGCTGATTCGGCGTTTTCCGTCGAGCTTTCCGGCGGCGCCATGGCTGAGCTGCGGCGCTGGCTTTTGGGCGCGGAGGGTACACGCTCTCGCGCGCGTGGCCTCGCCAAACGGCTGGAGGACATGGCGGCCGTGGATGAGCCCACGCACAAAGCCATCGAACAGACAGCCAAATTTGCAAAAACCCTGCCCGCGCCAATGTTCTCCGTGCGGCTGGACCCGGAACTGGCAGCAGACAACAACCCGGCGGAAGAATGGCTGCGGCTGATACGCGCCCAGGCCCGCGCCCGCGCCAACGCGCCCGACCTCGCTGGCACCAGCGGGTTTGAGACCGATTTGCACCCGTTAAACGAGGACATCTTCCCCGCCGCCCGCAAGCTCGCTCTGGCCATGGAACAGCTCCGCGTTCCCTTAAGCGCCCTGCGCGAGCGGATGCTGGAACGGCTGGAAAACGAACCCGACTTGGAAGAAGCCACGCGACAGCGGCTGGAGAGCACCGCCCGCAGCCTGAAGCGCCGCGCCATCGATCCGCTTTCTGGCTGGAAGCGCATTCTGGACGGGCTTGAATCCGAACCCGCCCCCGGCGAGCGCCCTGGCCGCGTGGAATTTTTGCGGCTGGACCGTGAGGCCGGAACCGATAAAGATATCGCCCTGCTCTCGCATCTTCTGGACCCCACGGAAGCTTTCACCCAATCCATCGCCACCCCGGCGCATGGGCTGCTTATCACCTCCGCCACGCTGCGGGACGGCATTGACCTTGAGGAAGCCTGGGAGACCGCCGAGGCCCGCACCGGTGCCGCACATCTGACAACCCCTGCCATCCGTGCCGCGTTCGACAGCCCTTTTGATTATGGCGAGCGCACCCGCGTGGTGCTGGTATCAGATGTGAACACCCAGGATATCGGCCAGCTCGCCGGAGCCTACAAAGCCTTGTTCGAGGCTGCGGGCGGCGGCGGGCTGGGGCTATTCACCGCCATCTCGCGCCTGCGCGCCGTGCATGCCAAAATCGCCGCACCTTTAGAGGAAAAGGGCATTTCCCTCTACGCCCAGCATGTCGACGCGATGGATAACGCCACGTTAGTGGATATCTTCCGCGCCGAGGAACATTCCTGCCTGCTGGGGACTGATGCGATGCGCGACGGCGTGGACATTCCCGGCAACGCCCTGCGCCTGGTGGTGTTCGAGCGCACGCCCTGGCCACGCCCGGATATTCTGCACCGCACACGGCGCACGCATCTCTCTCATGGCGCACCCAAAACCTATGACGACGCCATCGTGCGCCTGCGCCTGCGCCAGGCCTTTGGCCGCCTCATCCGCCGTACCGACGACAGAGGCGTGTTCGTGCTGCTGGACCGGCAATTTCCCTCCCGCCTGCTCACGGCCTTTCCGGAGCAGGCGCGGATTATCCGCTCGTCGCTGGCAGATGCAATTACCGGGATCGGACGGTTTTTGAAGGAACCAGTGTAAATCCGCGGAGCTTGCGTAATCAGCCGGATTTTGTCAGCTCATACAAGGCAACCGCCCCGGCGGCGGAAACATTCAGGCTCTCCATTTCGCCTGGCATGGCCAGCGCGCAAATCTCATCGCAGGTTTCGCGGGTCAGGCGGCGCATACCCTCGCCCTCATTGCCCAGCACCAGCGCCACGCGCCGGCCGGCAAAGCTCTCGCCACGCAGTTTTGTTTGCGCCTGGCCATCCAGCCCCACCACCCAGACATTGGCGGATTTCAGAACCACCAGCGCACGGGCAATGTTGGTGATGCGCAGCAGCGGCATGGTTTCCAGTGCGCCAGAGGCGGCCTTGGCGAGTGCGCCGGTTTCCTCCGGCGCGTTACGGTCCTGCGCGATGATGGCGCAGGCGCCGAAGGCCTGGGCGGTGCGCATCAGCGCGCCGACATTGCGCGGGTCAAAAATCTGGTCCAGCACCAGCACCGGGCCGGGGCGGGCCAGGGCATCCAGCAAAGCCGGGGCGGTGAGCTGATCCGCCAGCAGGGCGATGCCTTGATGCACAATGCCCGAGCCGGGCCTGGCACCGAGGATCTGGTCGATCTTGTCGCGCGGGGAAATCTCAGGGTGGATCGGCCAGGGCAGCGGGCACTCGGCGGCCAGGGCGGCCTGCGCCTCTGCGGTAATGACAAGCCGGCGGAACAGCCGGGCCGGATTTTTCAGCGCCGCCGCCACCGCGTGGGTGCCATAGAGCCAAACCGCACCGGCTGGCGCGCCAGGGAAGCGGCGCGGTTCAGCGCCTCCCCCGCCGCCGCGCCGATGCGCGGGCGGGCCTGCTCTCTCCTCGCCACGGGGGCGCTGCTTGGGGCCGTTTCTGCCATGGGGCGGACGATTTTGAACCATGCGCCCTCACTATCTCTACCCCTTTGCGTTGACAACCGGCCCTCTCCCGTTGCATGACGCGCCCCACGTGGAAGGGTGCCCGAGTGGCTAAAGGGGACGGACTGTAAATCCGTTGGCGTGCGCCTACGTTGGTTCGAATCCAACCCCTTCCACCATCTAGACGCAAAACAATCCATTAATTCAATGCACTACGAAATGCATGAAAATTCTATCCCCGTCTTTACCCCCGAAGTTTCAGCGGTTTGTTTTGGACAATAGTGAACAATCTCAGCCAGATGCGGCTGGAGACGGGTAACAGGGTTTTTGCCGCCTATGCCTTGAGCCGCGCGCGCCTATTCCGGCCTCTCAGGGAACAGGCCCTGTTGATTTCCACTGAGAAGTGACCCAGGAATTCCATCGAGATGTGACCCGCCTCTTGGTTATGATTTGGGTTTCATGTTTGGGTCAAGGGCTGCTTTTCTCCTTTCGTTTTTGAGATTTTTGCACTGAGCTGTTCATGAACCGGAAGCTGTCAGCAACACATTTTGCTTTTGCGATTCGTTCATTGCAAAATAGCTGAACAAAAAGATGTCTATAAGTCCACGGACTTTGAGCATCTATTGAGGAGGGCGGTGCAGTCCACCCCCTCGATCTGTTCGTCATATGAAGCAAGCAGCCTATGTCGGCGCTGGGTTTTGCTCACTGACGGTGCCGTGGGGCTACGGAACCCTGGTGCGGCTTAGCAGCATCCGGCGGAAGACGTTGTCCTTCAGCAGGTAGTGATGCGCGAGCGCCACCGCAGCGTGAAACCCCGCGAAGATGATGATGGCCCAGGCGGTCAAGTCATGGGCCTCGGCCACGAATTCGTTGGTCGCCTTTGTGAATGGGCCAAACGGAGAGGCAAGCAGCAGACCGAAGAAGCTCAGCGCTTGGTTGTCGGTCCAGCGGGTAAGTATCCCCAAAGAGATTTCTACCGCCACAAGAACATAGAGCGCTTCGTGCATCCGCCGGGCCGCGCGGCTGACAAGATCGGCGCCCTGATTGAAATGCAGCCGTCCCGGCGTGA
>JAKAZY010000096.1 GCA_021826425.1 Pseudomonadota bacterium | reverse complement strand
CAGCACCGGCATCTGCGTGCCGAACAGCGTGTAATGCTGACCGGCATGGCTCTGCACGCCAGCGAAGATCACATCGAACTGGATAGAGCCGAAGGTGAAATAAGCCAGCGCGATACCCACGGCGAAAGCGAGGTCACCCACACGGTTAACGATGAAGGCCTTGATGGCGGCGGCGTTAGCGGCCGGGCGGTCGTACCAGTAGTTGATGAGCAGATAGGAGACGAGACCCACACCTTCCCAGCCGAAAAACAACTGGACGAGGTTATTCGCCGTCACCAGCATCAACATCGCGAAGGTGAAGAGCGAGATATAGGACATGAAACGCTGGGGCGTCTTGTCATGCGCCATATAGCCCACCGAATAGAGGTGGATGAGCATGGAGACCACGCTGACCATCACCACCATCACCAGGCTAAGCTGATCCTGGCGCAGGGTCCAGTTTGGCGTGAAGGACCCAACCGCGATCCAGTGTGCGACGGCCAGCGGCGCCTGCACCCCGCCCTGATAGGCTGCGATGCCCGCAGCCGAGGAAATGAGCATGAACAGGATGGTCGACCAGACAGCGACATGCCTGCCCAGGAAGGGCCGCGCCACACCTGCGAGGATGGAGCCGACCAGCGGCGCGAAAACGGCAATCAAGGTGAACATCTTCAGCCCTTCATCAACGTCACGTCCTCGACCTCGATCGAGCCGCGATTGCGGAAGTAAATGACCAGAATGGCCAGACCGATTGCCGATTCAGCTGCGGCGACGGTGAGCACAAACATGGTGAAAACCTGGCCCACCATATCGTGCAGCGCGCCGGAGAAGGCGACGAAGTTGAGATTGGCAGCGAGCAGGATCAGCTCGATCGACATCATGATGATGATGACGTTCTTGCGGTTCATGAAGATGCCGAAAATGCCGATCACCAGCAGCAAAGCCGAGACGACCAGATAATGGGAAAGCGGGATGGGCATTACAGCGTCTCCTCTTCCGGCTGTTTCTCAGGCAAGGCCACACCTTCACCCAAAGGCGCACGCACCATAGCCAGCGTTTGCGCCGGCGTGCGGGCATGCTGGGCAGTGATGTTCTGGTGCAGGGAGCGCTTGCGGTCCCGGTGGGTGAGCACGATGGCACCGATCATCGCCACCAGCAGAATAACGCCGGAAAGCTGGAAGAGCGGCAAGTAAGACGTATAGAGGAGCTGGCCAAGAGCCACGGTGTTGGTGACGTTGTCTGGTGTGGGGAACAGCCTGTCCGCACCGCCGGCAGGGGCGATAACCCAGGTGCCAGCGATAAAGGTAAGCTCAGCGAACATGATGAGCGCTACCAGCGCGCCCACCGGGGCGTAACGCTGGAAACCCTCGTTCAGGGCGCTGAAATCCACATCCAGCATCATCACCACGAACAGGAACAGCACCGCGACAGCACCGACATAGACGATGGCAAGAATGAAGGCCAGGAACTCTGCTCCCGCCAGCAGAAACAGCACTGCCGCATTCACGAAACCTAGGATGAGGAACAGCACCGCGTGGACCGGGTTGCGACTTGTTACCACCATCACCGCCGAAGCAAGCAGGATGAAGGAGAAGAGGTAGAAGGCGAGATTTGCGATCATTTATGCATGCCTTTACCGGTACGGTGCGTCCAGCTCGAGCCGCTTGGCGAGCTCTGGCTCCCAGCGGTCGCCATTGGCCAGCAGCTTCTGCTTGTCATAGAGCAGTTCCTCGCGCGTTTCGGTCGCGAATTCGAAATTCGGCCCCTCGACGATGGCATCCACCGGGCAGGCTTCCTCGCACAACCCGCAATAGATGCATTTCACCATGTCGATATCGTAGCGCGTGGTGCGGCGCGAGCCATCCTCACGCGGTTCAGCCTCGATGGTGATGGCCTGCGCCGGGCACACCGCCTCGCAAAGTTTGCAGGCAATGCAGCGTTCCTCGCCATTGGGGTAGCGGCGCAACGCATGCTCGCCCCTAAAGCGCGCACTCGTGGGGTTCTTCTCGAACGGATAATTGATGGTCGCCTTGGGCCGGAAAAAATAGCGCAAGGTGATGCCAAGGCCGCAGAGAATTTCCCACAGCACCAGGCTCCATGTCCAACGCAGGACCTTGTTCATTCTACTGCTCCCTTACGCATTGGGCAGCCAACCGGCATATTCCATCACCCCAGCAACCGCGACGAGATAGACGAGCGAGATGGGCAGAAAAACCTTCCAGCCCAGCGCCATCAACTGGTCGTAACGCAGGCGCGGCAGCGTGGCCCGCACCCAGACGAACACGAACAGGCAGATGAGCACCTTGAGCAGGAACCACAGCACGCCAGAGGGCAGAAACGGCACCGGCGAGAGCCAGCCGCCCAGGAAGAGCGTGGTGGTCATGCCGCTGATCAGGATCATGTTCGCGTATTCACCCAGGAAGAACAGCGCAAAGGACATGGCGCTGTATTCCACGAAAAACCCTGCGACGATTTCGGATTCACCTTCCGCCAGATCGAACGGCGCGCGGTTGGTTTCCGCCAGGCTCGAGATGAAGAAGATGACGAATAGCGGAAACAGCGGCACCGCGAACCAGAGATGCTTCTGCGCCAGCACGATGGCGTTGAGGTTAAGGCTGCCCGCCAGGATGAGCACCGTGACGATGACAAAGCCCATGGAGACTTCGTAGGAGACCATCTGTGCGGCCGAACGCAACGCGCCCAGGAAGGCGTATTTTGAGTTGGACGCCCAGCCGGCGATGATGACGCCGTATACACCCAAAGAGGATATCGCGAAGAGATACAGCACGCCGACATTGATGTTGGCGATGCCCCAGCCGTTATTCACCGGGATCACCGCCCAGGCGATGATAGCGAGGCCGAAGGTGATCATCGGTGCAAGCACGAAGAGAAGCTTATCCGCCCCGGTGGGGATGATGGTTTCCTTCATCAGCATCTTCAACGCATCGGCGAATGGCTGCCAGAGGCCAAAGGGGCCAACCACGTTGGGGCCCTTGCGGAGCTGGATGGCACCCATCACCTTACGCTCGAAATAGGTGAGATAGGCAACGCCGATGAGCAGCGGCACCACCAGCGCCAGCGTCTTCACGATGGAGAGGATCAATATCCCAATATCGGTAGCCCAAAACGGGGTCATTCCGCAGCCTCCGCGACAGGGTAATGCGTGGCGACACAGGCCGCCATGGTCGGGCTGGAGCGGCTGATCACATCCGTCTGGTAGTAATTTGCCAGCAATGGCGCAAACGCCCCGCTACCCAGCGCAGCGGCGCCAGCCGGGCCGGTGGCATCCGTTCCGGCGAACCGGCGGAACGCTTCGGCGAAGACCGGATATTGCGCCCGCAGGTGATCGCGCAGTTGGGCCAGAGTGTCGTAAGGCAGCGCATGGCCCAGATAGGCCGAGATGGCGCGCAATATGCGCCAATCCTCGCGCGCATCGCCGGGCGGCTTCACCGCAATGTAAGCCTGCTGCACACGGCCTTCGGTGTTCACGTAGGTGCCGTCTTTTTCTGTGTAGGCGGCACCTGGCAGAATCACATCCGCCCGCGCCGCGCCGGCATCGCCATGATGGCCCTGATAGACCACGAAGCTATGGGCTGGAATGTTACGCACGGCTTGTGCATCCGCCCCCAGCAGCCATAGCACTTCGGCCCCGCCGGAGAGCATCGCCTTGGCGTCCATCGCCCCTTCGCCCGGCAGAAAGCCAAGATCCAGCGCGCCAACCCGTGCCGCCGCATGGTGCAGCAGGTTAAAGCCATGCCAATCGGTGCTCAGCATATTAAACCGCGCGGCGAGTTGCCACGCCGCCGCATGAATGGCAGCACCATCCGGCCGGGCCAGCGCACCCGCGCCCAGAATGATCATCGGCCTGGCAGCGGCTTTCAGCACGTCCGCGAAAGGATGCGTGCCATCCAGCAGGGCTTGCAGCGCCTGCGGGCCATCTCCCACATGGTCAAACTCGTAGGTCAGGTTTTGCGCCCGGCCAACCACGCCGATTTTAAATCCACCATCCAGCCAATGCTTGCGGATGCGGGCATTGAGCACCGGCGCCTCATGGCGTGGATTGCTGCCAATGATCAGCAGCGCATCGGCGTCTTCAATTCCGGCAATGGTGGTATTGAAGAGATAGAAAGCGCGCTTAGAGGCATCGAAGGACGCGCCATCAACACGGCAGTCGATATTCTTTGAACCCATGGCAGCAAAGAATTCCTTCAGCGCCAGCATGGATTCGACATCCGCGAGATCACCCGCCAGCGCGCCCAGCTTCTGCGGGGCCGTGGCCTTCACCTTGCCGGCGATGGCGGCAAAGGCTTCTTCCCAGCTCGCCGCGCGCAGCTTGCCGTTTTCACGAATCCAGGGCCGGTCCAGCCGGCGGCGCTTCAGCCCATCCACCGAGAAGCGGGATTTATCGCCTAGCCACTCTTCGTTCACATCGTCGTTGATCCGCGGCAGAATGCGCAGCACTTCCGCCCCGCGCGCATCGATACGGATATTCGAGCCAAGCGCATCCAGTACGTCGATACTGTCGGTCTTGCGCAACTCCCACGGGCGCGCGGTGAAGGCATAAGGCTTCGAGGTGAGCGCACCTACCGGGCATAGATCAATGATATTGCCAGAAAGTTCGGAACTCAGCGCTTTTTCGACATAGGTGCTAATCTTGGTGCTCTCGCCACGGAAAGTGCCGCCAATTTCCGCCACGCCCGCCACTTCGGTGGTGAAGCGCACGCAGCGCGTGCAGTGGATGCATCGGGTCATCGTGGTGCGCACCAGCGGACCCCAATCGGGCTGCGCTACGCTGCGCTTGTCGTCCTCATAACGCGAGGTATCGCGGCCATAGGCCACGGCTTCATCCTGCAGATCGCACTCACCGCCCTGGTCGCAGATCGGGCAATCCAGAGGGTGGTTGATCAGCAGGAATTCCATCACGCCACGGCGGCCCTTGCGGACCATCTCGCTATCCGTGTGCACCACCATGCCATCCGCAACCGGCTGGCCGCAGGAGGCGACGGGTTTTGGCGGCATCTTCTCGATTTCCACCAGGCACATGCGGCAATTGCCAGCCACCGAAAGGCGCTCGTGATAGCAGAAGCGAGGGATTTCAATGCCCGCCGCCTCGGCGGCCTGGATCACGGTCGAGCCGTTCGGAACCTCAACCTCGATTCCATCAATGGTGAGTTTTGCCATGGCTTACTCCGCCGCCTGCGCCTGAACGGGCGGCTGATAATCGGTTGCCCGCGCCTCAACCTCTGGCCGGAAAGCCCGCATCATGCCCTGGATCGGCCAGGAAGCGGCTTCGCCGAAGGCGCAGATCGTGTGGCCGGCAACCTGGGTTGTTACCTGCTCCAGCAGATGAATATCCGCCAAACTCGCTTTGTTTTGCACGATCCGATCCATCTGGCGCATCATCCAGCCCGTACCTTCGCGGCACGGGGTGCATTGGCCGCAGCTCTCATGCTTGAAAAATTTGGAGAGCCGCCAAATGGCCTTCACCACGTCCACGGATTTATCCATGACGATGATGGCGCCGGAACCCATCATGCTTTTTGATGCCGCCAGTGAATCGAAATCCATGATCTGGGTATCGCACATCGCCTTATTCAAAACCGGCGAGGAGGCGCCGCCGGGAATGATTGCTTGCAGATTATCCCAGCCGCCACGCACACCGCCCGCATGTTTCTCGATGAGCTCCTTCAGCGGGATACCAAGCTCTTCCTCGACATTGCAGGGATTATTCACATGACCGGAAATGCAGAAAATTTTCGTGCCCGCGTTTTTCGGCCGGCCAAGCCCCGCGAACCAGCCAGCACCACGGCGCATGATTGTCGGCACGCCGGCGATGGTTTCTACATTGTTCACCGTGGTCGGGCAGCCATAAAGCCCCATCGCCGCCGGGAAAGGCGGCTTCATGCGCGGCATACCCTTTTTGCCTTCAAGGCTCTCTAGCATCGCGGATTCTTCACCGCAGATATAGGCACCGGCGCCGCGCTGAAGGATAAGGTCAAAATCCCACCCCGAGCCTGCTGCATTCTTACCAATCAAACCAGCATTATATGCCTCATCAATGGCGAATTGCAGGCGCTGAGCCTCGTTGTAATACTCACCGCGAATATAGATAAAGGCCTTGTTCGCCCCCATGGCGAAACTCGCGATCAACGTGCCTTCAATGAGCTTATGCGGCTCGTTGCGTATGATATCGCGATCCTTGCAGGTGCCAGGCTCGGATTCATCGGCATTGATAACGACGTAAGACGGACGGCCGTCGCTCTGCTTGGGCATGAAAGACCATTTCATGCCGGTTGGGAAACCTGCACCGCCGCGCCCGCGCATGCCGGAGGTTTTCATTTCCTCAATCAACGCATCGCGGCCCTTGGCCAGAATAGCGGCCGTGTTGTCCCAATCTCCACGGGCACGCGCGCCCGCCAGCTTCCAATCCTGCTGACCATAGAGATTCTGATAGATGCGGTCTGAATCGCTCAGCATCGGCTCACTCCCCGGCGGATGGGTTGGAACGTAGTGAGGTCTGGCCAGGAGCCGGCGCGGAAGACATGCGCCCGGCCAGCGACCCCGCAGGTGGCAATGGTTTTCCTGCCTTTAAATCCTCGATCAGCGCAGTTGTACGCGCCGCATCCATATCCTCGAAATAATCGTCATTTACCTGCAAAATCGGCGCGTTGACGCAAGCACCCAGACATTCCACCTCTTTCAAGGTGAACATGCCGTCCGCGCTGGTCTCACCGAAATTCTTGATGCCGGTGGCTTTCTTGCACGCGGCCACCACATCATCAGACCCGCGCAGCCAGCACGGCGTGGTGGTGCAAAGCTGGAGATGATATTTGCCAACCGGCTCCAGATTGAACATCGTGTAGAAAGTTGCCACCTCGTATACGCGGATCGGCGCCACGCCGAGGCATGCGGCCACCACATCCATTGCCGCGCGTGGCAGCCAGGCGGATCCGGTATCCTGTTCCATCTGGCGCTGGGCAATGTCCAGCAAGGTTTTCACCGCGCTCATCTGGCGGCCCTCGGGATATTTCGCGATCGCCTTTTCCACCAACTTCAGGGAGTCGGCGTGGAATGCAAAGCTGGTCGGTTCTGCGTGCTGGCTCAACGGTCAATCTCACCAAAAACAATATCGAGCGACCCCAGGATCGCCACCATATCGGCCAACATGTGGCCCTTGCAAAGCTTGTCAGCCGCCTGCAAATGCGAAAAACCGGTCGCGCGGATTTTGCAACGATAGGGACGATTGCTCCCATCCGCTTGCAGATACACCCCGAACTCACCCTTTGGGGCTTCCACCGCAGTGTAAGTTGCCCCCGCCGGAACGTGATAACCCTCGGTATACAGCTTGAAGTGATGGATCAGAGCTTCCATCGAATGCTTCATTTCAGCACGGGTTGGTGGCGCGATCTTGCGGTCCTGCACCTTCACCGGCCCTGGTTTGATGCTTGCCAGGCACTGCTTGATGATTTTCAAGCTTTCGCGCATTTCGGCCATCCGCACGAGGTAGCGGTCATAGGCATCTCCATGCTTGCCGACAGGAACATCAAACTCCACCTCGGTATATTTATCATAGGGCTGGGCGCGACGCAGATCCCACGCCACGCCGGAGCCGCGCAGAGATGGACCAGAGAAGCCCCAGGCAAGCGCGTCATCCGCCGAGATCACGCCGATGTCGACCGTGCGCTGCTTGAGGATGCGGTTGCCGTTGAGCAGGTCCTGCATTTCATCAAGGAATTTCGGGAATGTCTCGGTCCATGCCGCGATATCATCCATCAGCCCGGCCGGCATGTCCCGCGAAACACCGCC
>JAKAZY010000095.1 GCA_021826425.1 Pseudomonadota bacterium | reverse complement strand
TATTTATTTCGATGGCGTTCTTGTGCACGCAGCGCGGCTGGTCAACGGCATATCTGTTCTACAATTGCCCTGTGTGGATGAGATCACTTATTTTCATATCGAACTGGAAAATCACGAAATTATTTTCGCAGAAAACTGCCCGGCAGAGACCTTTATGGGCGAGTATTTCCGGTCTCAATTTCATAATGCGGAAAGCTACCACGTTCTTTATCCAAACGAGAGCGCTCCAGAGCATATATGTCTGCCCCTGCTGGGTAGCGGCTTCCAGCTTGCCGCCATCCAACGCCGCCTCGCTGAACGCGCCGGCATCGTGAAAAAAACGTTGGATGGTCCATTGCGCGGGTATGTAGACGTTGCCGGGCCAACCCTATGCGCCGGATGGGCGCAAAATACCGCAGACCCAAATACGCCCGTTTGTCTGGACATTTTTAGCCAAGGTCGACGGATTGGCAGGGTGTTGGCCAATATGTACCGGGAGGACGTGCGCGAAGCCGGTTATGGCGACGGCTATCAGGGTTTTGAGTTCATCTTGCCTCAGGGCACGGCCTTGCCCGTCGATGTCCGGCACAGCACGGATGGAACATGCCTGCCATTGACCGGGGCGGCCAGCAGGGAGGCCGCATGAGGGATCTGCCTGTTCTTCTCTAAATTTTTAACCCTCTTTTAACATCTCCAGATCCAGCCAGCGTTCTTCAGATTTCTTTAGCTTGGCGTGCAGTTCTGCCAAGGATGCCGTGGCGGCGATAAATTTCTTCTGGTCTTTGGTGTAGAGAGCCGGCGTAGCGAGAACCTCCTCCAGCTTGGCCATCTGCGCCTGCATCTTGGCAATATCTTCATTCAGCTGTTTCAGCTCATGCTGCTCCTTGAAGGAGATTTTTGCTTTCGCAGGTGCCGCTTCTGGCGCCTGGGCAGGTTTTGGTGCGGTCTTCTTTTCAATCTTTTCCACTTTCGCGGCCGTGACGCCTTCACCGCGCTGGGCCAGCATGTCTGAATAGCCGCCGGCATATTCAAGCCAGCGCCCGTGCCCTTCGGACATCAACACCGAGGTGCAGACACGGTCCAGAAAATCACGATCATGCGAGACGACGATCACCGTGCCCGGATAATCGCCAAGCATTTCCTGCAATAAATCCAAGGTTTCGAGGTCGAGATCGTTGGTTGGTTCGTCCAGCACCAGCAGGTTGGAGGGTTTGGTGAGGGCCAGTGCGAGCAACAGCCGTCCGCGCTCGCCGCCCGAGAGCGTGCCCACAGGTGTACGCGCCTGCTCCGGCTTGAACAGGAAATCCTTCATATAGCCGATCACATGCCGCGCCTGGCCGCCCACCACCACCTGGTCGCTATTGCCGCCGGTGAGGGTGTCCGCCAGAGAGGTATTGGGGTTTAAATCCGCGCGCTGCTGGTCGAGCGTGACAACCTCCAGCGCGGTGCCCAGCTTCACTGTTCCCGAATCCGGCGCAAGCTGGCCGAGAATGAGCTTCAACAGCGTGGATTTGCCCGCACCATTGGGGCCGACAATGCCCAAACGGTCTCCGCGCAGCACCCGGAAGGTGAGGTTATTGACGATGGGCTTGTCGAAATTTTTGGAGATGCCATCGGCATCCACCACGATCTTTCCGGAAGTGGCGGCATCCAGGCTCGCCATTTTCGTGAGCCCGAGCTTATGGGTGAAGTTGCGGCGCTCAGCGCGGAGGCTGTGCAACCCCGCCAGCCGCTTGACGTTGCGCTTGCGCCGGGCGGTCACGCCATAGCGCAGCCAGTCTTCCTCGCGGGCGATTTTGCGGCCAAGTTTATGAAATTCCTGCTCCTCCTGTTCCAGCACTTCGTCCCGCCAGGATTCGAAATGGGCAAAGCTTTTATCCAGCCGCTTGGTCTGCCCACGGTCCAGCCAGACCATCGAGCGCGAGAGGTTTTCTAAAAACCGCCTGTCGTGGGAGATGAGCACCATGCCGGAGGAGAGAGATTTCAGCTCCCCTTCCAGCCATTCAATGGCGGGTAGGTCGAGATGGTTGGTGGGCTCGTCCAGCAACAGCAAATCCGGCGCCGGCGCCAGGGTGCGGGCCAGGGCAGCGCGGCGGGCCTCGCCACCGGAGAGATGAGCGGGTTTTTCATCGCCGGAGAGCCCAAGCTCGCCCAGCAGATAGCGCACGCGGTATTCGTCGTCATGCGGTCCCAGCCCGGCCAGTACATATTCCATCACATTGGCGAAGGCTGAGAGGTCCGGCTCCTGCGGCAGATAGCGCATGGTGGCACCGGGTTGGAAAAACCGCGTACCCGCGTCATGCGCCACCTCGCCCGAGGCGATTTTAAGCAGCGTGGATTTACCCGAGCCGTTGCGCCCGACCAGGCAAAGGCGATCTCCCGCACCGACGGAGAGGGTAGCGCGCTCCAGCAGC
This sequence comes from Pseudomonadota bacterium, assembly GCA_021826425.1. GTDB lineage: Bacteria > Pseudomonadota > Alphaproteobacteria > Acetobacterales > Acetobacteraceae > Acidocella. Next base: position 5,395 of record JAKAZY010000095.1, on the reverse strand, counting down.
GGGGCAGAGCCGAGGATGACAGAGATATCTGTGAGCAGAAGCAAGGGGGGCGCCATGCGGGGTGTTTGGCTCATGCCCCGCCCTGGTTCAAGCACCCCATCTTCTACTGTAGCGGCTGGGCCGGGCCGGAGGTGGTGTATTTGGCGGAGGGTGGCAGTGTCGCTGGCGGCGAGGCTGGGTTGGTGGCTTGGGGGGGCGGCGCGGCGGCGGGGGCCGTCGGCACCGGAGCCTGGGCATTGCCACTTACCACAGATGGCACCGCAGCCGCTGTCGGAATCGGCGGGCTGGCGTCAGTCAGGTTCTGGGGGGTTGTACCCGGCCTCATCGCCTGGGCCGCCCCCCGCAGCCTCGCGTCACGCCGGTATTGGTAATGACGGCCGGCTTCGAAGCCCTGCTGATAGGCGTTGTGTACCGCCGTCTCGAAATCCGGCGCTGTAATACCCGGCGCCGGTGGTGGAAGCGGGCGGGGCTGCGTGGCGCAGCCCGCGAGCAGCACAACGAGACCCAGTGGCAGCAGCACGCGGAAAAGGCGGAGGTCGGGCGGGATCATTACCATCTGCATAGCCCAGCTCAATCCTCACGTCACGCGAGGTCCTCTAGACCAATATGCATTTGGACTGACGCGGCGGCGTCAAGATAAATGCATGAAATGGCTCGCTCAAACGCTCTAAGCAAATATTGAACGGGACTGAACGCGTTTCTGGAACTTCAGAAATTATGAAACTTACGCACAAGATAGATCGGGCGCTGCTTCGTCTCCATATAAATCCGGCCGATATATTCGCCCAACACGCCGATACTGATGAGCTGGACGCTACCGAAAAACGTTACTGCAACGAAAATGGAGGCGTAGCCTGGCACTTCATTACCGAGAATGAGCGTTCTGAGCATGATGAACAGCGCGTAGATGAGTGCGACAACCGCCCCCACTGCACCGAGATAGGTCCATATCTTCAGCGGCGTGGTAGAAAAGCTGGTAAAACCCTCCAGAGCGAAATTCCACAGCTTGAAGCCGGAGAATTTGCTGCTGCCCGCCGCGCGGGTGGTGCGGGCATAGTCGAGCACCACCGTTTTGAACCCCAGCCATGCAAACAACCCTTTCATGAAGCGCTGACGCTCTGGCAGGCGCCTCAACGCCTCCACCACCGTACGGTCCAAGAGTCTAAAATCACCAACATTTTCAGGTAGTTCAATGTTCGAGATGGAGCGGGTGAGCCGGTAGAACAACGCGGCGGTGCCGCGTTTCATCATACTGTCGGTTGAGCGGTCGGCGCGGCGAGCGAGCACGACCTCAGCTCCGCCCCGCCAGGCGGCGAGCATCTGTGGGATCAGCTCCGGTGGGTCTTGCAGGTCGGCATCCATCGGGATCACCGCATCGCCCCGCGCTGCCTCCAGCCCCGCAGTCAGGGCAGCTTCCTTGCCGAAATTGCGAGAGAGTTCCACGACCCGGATGAGCGGTTGCGCCGCCGCCAGATCAAGCAAACGCGGCAGTGTTGCGTCCCGGCTGCCGTCATCGACGCAGATGATCTCCCATTGAATATCCGCAAGCGTCTCTAGCACGGGCAGCACCGATGCCGCGAAAAGGCCGATCGCATCTTCCTCGTTATAGAAAGGCACGATGAGGGAGAGGAGCTGCGGCATGAGGTTCCAGCCTGAACAATGTGCATCCGTTTCAAGCATAATCGCATTGATATATCCACCACCCTGCAATGAACGGCGGCGCTTGCCTGAGGGTAGCGATTTCTTCTAACCAATGGCTCCCAAGGAAGGCGCATGATTTTTCACTGGCTGTTTATTATAATCACACTCGTGCTTTGCGCCGTGGCCGCCTTGCCAACCCGTTTCTGGTTGCGCACGGGGGAATTGATAAAAGCCCGCGATCTTCGAGGAAAGCGGTTGCGGCTGCAGAAGGCCTTGGCCGCGCAACACCTGCCCTTCACGCCTGACGAGAGTTTCCTGGACCGTGGGGTGGGACTGGCAATGGATCATGGGCGCAAGCTGGTGTTTCTGGCCTGCCCGCAAGGTGGCGGGATGCGCGCGGAAATTCTACCCAGCGTGGCGCTAGGGGGACATGAGGCGTGCATGCAATCCGATCATGGCTTCCAGGAGTACTTCGTGGAGATTTCCATACCCGGCAAGGCGCAACCGGTCTGGCGGCTGGCTTGCGAGAGCGCCGAGTTGGCCGCAGAGGTGGATGGCGCGCTCGCCCGGCTTTAGTTCAAGGCCGGTACCGCGCGCCCCCCGGCTTTGGCGACGCGCTCCAGCAATGTCAGTACGTCTGTCTCGGGCATCGGCTTGCCGAGCAGATAACCCTGGACTTGGCCGCACCCGGCCTTGCGCAGGATGTTGAGTTGCGCCTCGGTCTCCACCCCCTCGGCCAGCACCGCCATACCAAGCGCCGCGCCCAGGCCGATGATCGCCCCGGTGATGATCCGCGCATCCGGGCTGGCGGTGATCTCGCGGGTGAAGGATTTGTCGATCTTCAGCCGTTCGAAGGAGAAGCGGTGCAGATAGCTCAGGCTGGAAAAGCCTGCGCCGAAATCATCGATGGCGAGGCTGACGCCGCTATCCTTCAAGGCGGCCAGGCTCAGCTGAATCTCGGCGGTCTGTTCGAGCATCGCGCCTTCAGTCAGCTCCAGTTCCAGCCGGTTTGGCGCCAGCCCGCTGCGCGCCAGGGCCGCCCAGATTTTTTCCGGCAAGGCCGTATCCTTGAGCTGCAACGGCGATAGATTGACTGCGACCCGCAGATCCTCGGGCTAGGCGCGGGCGGCGTGGCAAGCTTGATCCAACACATATTCGCCCAGGGCGGTGATCATGCCACCCGCCTCGGCGACGGGAATGAACTCATCCGGCCCGATCATGCCGCGCTGCGGGTGCTGCCAGCGGGCCAAAGCCTCGAACCCGCGCAGAGTCAGGCTGCGGCAATCGAATAACGGCTGGTAGAACAGAAGGAATTCCCGATTGCGCAGTGCCGCCTGGAATTCCTGCTCAAGTTGGTGGCGGCGCAGCAACCTGGCGCTCATCATCACGGTGAACTGCCGCACCTGCCCCGCCCCCGCCTCCCTGGCCTCGCGCAAGGCGATGTCCGCCGCGCTCAGCAGCGCCTCGGGCCGTTCTCCGCTGCCTTCACTGCAAACCAGTCCGGCGCAGGCACCGATCTGCACGCTCACGCCGTCGATCCCGAACGGCTCGGTCAGGCAGGCGATCAAACGCTGCGCGAAGGCCAGGGGATCTTCCTGCGCGGCGGCGTGCTTGCGCAGGACCACGAACTCATCCCCATTGGGCAAAGCCAGGATGTCGGCCGGCTGCAGGCACTCTGAAAGCCGCTTGGCCGCTTGGCGGAAGAGCTGCTCCACCACCTCCCGCCCAAACAGATCGTCCACCGGCTTCAGCCGCTCCAGCCCGATGCTGACCAGCATGAGACGGTCTACGGTCATGCCGGCCAGACGTTCGCGCAGGCCGCGGCGGTTAAGCAGCCCGGTCAAATCGTCTTGACGGGAGAGATGCCAGAGGCGCCGCGCCTCGTATCGATATTTCACCGGATTAACATTTGTGGTGGTGCTGATCAGCACGGTAGCAAACGACAGCAAGACTGCTAAAACCCAGACAAAGCGCATCGCCGGGTGCCAGAGCAGCACAATCAATACCACCAGTGCCAAGACGAAATGGCTTGCCCAGAGAAACAGCCGCGGCAAAAAGAATCTACCCACCTAAACGCCTTTCCCCACAGCATGCGACCGGGCTGACCATGCCGTAAACTGTTTAAGAATATATTACCGACAGATAGTCATAGAATCTGTCTTTTTTTGGTATGAAACCTGCATCGTTCTGCCGGTATGACAAAGCCGACAGCATTCCCGTCCGCCGCCCAAAGACTGCACCGATCAAAAAAATTGACGGGTCGGATTAAAATGTGTTCAAAAGTCAATTATAGCTGCGCAAAGCGCACCCTATACTTGCACCGTAGCCGGAGAGGATTTCGGTTTGAGGCCGAACAGGAAGAAACAACACAAAGGCTTGGCTTTTGCGATCTGAGACAGCACCCACGGGCCGCATTTTTGCCTGCCGTATTTTTCACCTTAATGGTTGCCTATTGATGAAGACAGCAGCAGATCGCGCTCCGCAGGCCGCGCCGCGGAAAGCCGCCACACCTGCCCCCACAAAAGCCGGAGCCTTCGCATGAATGCCGCCCCTTCCAACCGTCACGACGTCAGGCTGGAAAATGTCACCAAGAAATTCGGAAGCTGGACGGCGGTGGACGATATCTCGCTCACCATCAGGGGCGGGGAGTTCTTCTCGCTGCTTGGCCCCTCGGGCTGCGGTAAATCCACCACGCTTTCCATGATCGGCGGCTTTGAGTCGCCCAGCGCCGGGGCGATCTATCTGGATGGCGAGGATGTGAGCCGCCAGCCCCCTTATAAGCGCGATGTGAACACGGTGTTTCAATCCTACGCGCTGTTTCCGCATCTGGATATTTTTGAGAATGTCGCCTTCGGGCTGCGGCGCAAGGGGCTAGGGAAAGCCGAAATTGAGGCCCGGGTGCAGGAAATGCTGACATTGGTGGACCTGACCGGTTTTGCCAAACGCAAGCCCGGCCAGCTTTCCGGCGGCCAGGCGCAGCGCGTGGCGCTGGCCCGCGCGCTGGTGAACAAGCCTAAGCTTCTGTTGCTCGATGAGCCGCTGGGGGCTTTGGATTTGAAGCTGCGCAAACAGATGCAGATTGAGCTGAAGCGGATTCAGAACGAAATCGGCATCACCTTCCTGTTCGTTACACATGACCAGGAAGAGGCGATGGCGATGTCCGACCGGCTCGCCGTGATGTCCAAGGGCAAGATTGAGCAGGTGGGCACACCGGCGGAGGTTTATGACCATCCTACAACCGAATTCGTTGCCTCTTTCCTGGGTGCCTCGAATCTTATTCCGGGTACGGTGGTTGAGCGCGGCGCGGAAACGGCATCGGTAAAGCTGGAGGATGGCGCGCTGATCAAGCTGCCCACGAAGGCCCTGCAAACCGGCGATGCCGCGGTGAAGATCGGGGTGCGACCGGAGAAATTCCACGTCCTGACCTCTGACGAAAGCGAGGCGCCAGGCTGGAACATGATCGAAGCCGTGGCGGGGGTTTCGGTCTATCTTGGTGTGAGCCACCAATACATGATGGAAAGCAGAACGGGGCGGGAACTCAGCGTCTATGCGCAGAACTCTGGCCGGGCGGGAGATATTCCCCACGGTGAGACCGTGCGCCTGGCCTGGAACCCGGCCCATACTTTCGCCGTAGCCGCGAACCAAACATAATCGGAAGGAGCATAACATGAGCCAAGACGACCAAAGCGGCCGGGATAACATCCAGGCATTCTACCGCGGGCTGACCCAGCCGCGCCTGACCCGGCAGAATTTC
>JAKAZY010000094.1 GCA_021826425.1 Pseudomonadota bacterium | reverse complement strand
ACCTTGTCGCGGATCGCAAGCACCGCACGGAACCACGGGAGTGAAGGTCTAGCGCGCTTTGGGTTAAGCGCTGCCCTCTAAAGAGAGTTCAGCACTCCCATTGCTTCCGGCGGCAGACGCAAATTGGCCGCCCCAAGATTTTGGGCCAGATGCGTGACCGAAGACGTGCCAGGAATCAGGAGAATATTGGGAGAACGCGCTAGCAGCCAGGCGAGCGCCACCTGAGTCGGCGAGGTGCTTAATTCCGCCGCCACCTTATCCAGCCGATCCGATTGCAACGGGGAAAAACCGCCCAGCGGGAAGAAGGGGACATAGGCGATGCCCTGGCGGTACAGCGTATCCACCAGCGCGTCATCGTCGCGGTGGACGAGATTATAATGGTTCTGCACGCAGACGATGGGCGCGAAGGTCTGTGCCTCTTCAACTTGCTTGGCCGTGGCATTGCTGATGCCCAGATGCCGGATCAGCCCCTGGCGTTGCAGTTCTGCCAGCACAGTGAAATAAGGCTCAACCGTGCCCTCCGCGGGGGCATGGCCGTCATCGCCCCATAAGCGCATATTTGCGACCTCAATGTAATCCAGCCCCAGATTCCGCAAATTGTCATGCACCGCCTGGGTGAGGTCACTGGGGCTGTTGGCGGGCAGCCAGGTGCCATCTGCCCCGCGCCTGGCGCCGAGCTTGGTGACGAGCGTCAGGTCCGGTTTGTACGGATGCAGCGCCTCGCGGATGATCTGGTTCGTCACATGCGGGCCATAGAAATCGCTGGTGTCGATATGGTTCACCCCAGCCTCGATGGCGGCGCGCAGCACGGCAATGGCGGCGACACGGTCCTTGGGCGGGCCGAACACGCCAGGCCCGGCGAGCTGCATGGCACCATAGCCCATGCGCCGCACAATCCGGTTGCCGAGTTGATAGGTTCCGGCCTGGTCTAGATCAGTCATTCCTGTCTCCTGCGATGAATACGGGCAAGAGCTAAGGGTTGACGGAATGCGCGATAAGTAGATCAAATCGGTACAGGCTGTACGGATTTTCGGACAATGAAGACGGATTTACAGGACATCATGGCCTTTCTCGCCGTGGCGGAGGCCGGAGGATTTCGTGAGGGTGGACGGCTGAGTGGCGTTCCGGCTTCCAGCCTGAGCGAGGCGGTGCGCCGGCTGGAGGCGCGGCTGGGCGTACGATTGCTCCATCGTACCACGCGCTCAGTGGCACCGACGGAAGCCGGGGCGCGCCTCGCCGAGCGGTTGCGCCCGGCGCTTGGCGAGGTGGAGGCGGCGCTGGATGTGGTGAATCATTTCCGTGATCGCCCGGCGGGCACATTGCGGCTGAACGTGCCGGGCAGTGCCGCGCGGCTGGTGCTGCCGGAGATCATTACCCCCTTTCTGCAAGCCTATCCCGACATTAAGCTAGATGTCTTGGTGGATGACGGTTTCGTGGACCTGCTGGCGGCGGGTTGTGACGCTGGGATCCGTTACGACGAGCGACTGGAGCAGGACATGATCGCCGTCCCTATCGGCCCGCGCGTGCAGCGCTTCGCCACGGCGGCGGCACCCTCCTATCTGGCGGCCCATGGGAAACCGGGCCATCCGCGCGAACTTTTGAACCATGCCTGTCTGCGCGGGCAATTCGCCAGCGGAACGATACCGGTCTGGGAATTTGAACGCGATGGGGAATTGCTGCGTGTGCAGCCAGGCGGGCCATTGTTGGTGCGTCTGGGGGCGGCGGTGGAGTTGGCGGTGGACGCGGCGGTGCGCGGCCTCGGCGTTATCCACCTCTTTGAGGGATGGCTGAGGCCTTATTTGGACAGTGGGCAACTGGAGCCAGTGCTGGAGGATTGGTGGCAGAGCTTCAGCGGCCCGTTTTTGTATTATCCAGGCCGTAGGCTGGTGCCTGCGCCGCTTCGGGCCTTTCTGGATTTCATTCGTATTGGTTCGACTATCTGAAAGTCGTCATCTGAGCCTGTTTCAACATGGCGCTGGGGACTTGTTATCCCATAGGCCGCCCGCCCGATAGAATTTTGAAGGGAGGTTCTCGGGAATCATGAGGAGCGCTCAACTGCTAAATTTCCAACGTTTGGCGGCAATGCAGATGCGTTTTGCCATGCTCTACGTGTTGTTCAAGCACAACGCATGAGTGAGTGGGCTATGGCCAAATTTGTTGATCTGAGCCGTGAATCGGCAGCCAAGTGGGACATCCTCTAAAATATACTTTAAAATGTTGATTTAAAATAGAAAATCGGCCTGCGAGAAGGGCCCGATCGGCGCTGATCTGGGGGGGGTGCCGTTGCGGCTGTTGGAAGCCTCAACCGAGGGGCAGGTCGACCTCGTCACCTCCCCGGCGCTGCTGGCCGAACTTGGCCGGGTGCTGCGCCGCCCACATCTCGCGGCAAAGCTGCAACGGGTCCGGGGCGAAGTTGATGAGGCCGTGGCCTTGTCCTGGCCAAAGGCTACGACAATCTCTCGGCTTTGCTTGCTGTATTGGCAAACGATCCCGTCATCCTTGCCTGGTGGAGACCGCTTAGCGAGGCATTTTCATTCCAGGACCCGCCGAATATTTGAGCCGCACCGAGAACGGGAGGGAGCTATTGCGCGCCCTCCTTGTTAGACTCAAAGAACTCAGCACAACAAAACCAGAGCGTTCAGCTTTTAGCTGAATGCTCTAGTTTTGTGTTTGAGCCAGCAATTTCATGTATTTATCTTGAGACCGTCGCATCAATCTGAATGCATATTGCTCTAGCATCATTGGTTTGGCGGCGTAGTACTTCAGCTTTGCGATTGCGAGAAAACCGGAGGACGCTTTTCGATGAAGGCGCGAATGCCCTCCGCATAATCACTGCCAAGATAAACATTTCGGCGGATGCTCTGCAGCCGTTCGAATTCACGTGGCGTTAGTGGAGAGGCATCCGTTAATGCCTGTGCTTGTGCCTTGTAAGCGCTGATCGCCTGCGGCGAGCGTGTGGCAATCAGCCTTGCCATTGCATAGGTCTTTTCTTCCAGTTCTGCCCTTGGCGCCAACATGTTCAAAATGCCTAGGCTTGCCGCACGTGATGCATCGATAGGGGTGGCTGTAAAAAACATCTCATTTACGATATTGAGCGGAAGCCGTGCCAAAAAATGTTGGATCCCGCTGGCGTTATAGGGCAGGCCAAGCTTTACCGGGGTGATCGCGAACGCGGCGTCTTCATCGCCAGTCACAATGTCGCAAGCCATTGTCAAGTCGCAAGCGCCGCCCCAGGCCGAGCCGTCCAGCATCGCGATTACGGGTGCGCGGAAGTTGCGTACGGCGCGCAGAAGTTTTTCGAGCGAATCATCAAAAGGCAGCGGATCGCGTCCAGCCTCTGGCAATTCTGCAACATCATGCCCTGCCGACCAGACGGGGTGCTTCATAGCGCTGCGCAATATCACCGCGCGGATATCCTCATTGGCCAATTCTTCCAACGCGGCAACAAGCTCAGCGATCAGCGCCCTGCTGAGCGCGTTGCGTCGGGCATAATTGTCAAAGCGTATCGCCCCGATTGTTCCAAGCCGCTCGATTTTGATGAACTCCATGACCATCCCCATATTTTCGTCCTGTTTTCTTGCGGCGTGATCCTCACAGTGAAGCTGTCACGCGCTCCAAGGAGCGCAATCCACGCTCGCATTTGATGTTAGAGCATCAAGCATTCAGCCGGACGCTTTAGAATATGTTGAATTTAAACAAGCTCGCTTTGCGAGCGGGTTTAAAGCATTAAGCGCCCTTTACATCATTTTTAGATGTGGACACAGATTTTGGCTCAGATCGTTCCATGATTCGATCAAAAATCATCGCGCTCAAGTTTTGCATTGCTCTAAATGGTTTCATTCGGCCGATGCGAGGCCCGGGAGGACGCGCATGGCAACGTGTTCTTCCATCGATGGGCCGCGAAGCTATTGGAGCGCCTGCGCGTCGAATGCTCCAGGGTGCGATGGTGGCAGGTCAAGATAACCCGGATGTGCAACCTTTATCCAGGCGTAAACGCCACAATGTGCCGCAGATTACGTTTTATCATCTTCTTCTTCCTCTTCCTCCAGCCCGAATTGCTGCGCCTCCTCGTCATATTCGAAGAACTCCGCATAACGCCCCCAGGCGATGACGGTGCGCAGCGTCTCCTCCGCATATTCGGGAGACATGTGGTCCTCCAACTGGTCACGGAAACGCACCGCCGCCGCGCGGTGGTTGGAGCGCTGGTCGATCACGCTGCGGATTTCGGTGATCAGCGGCACATGCGTGCGCAAGGCCTCGGCGAAGATCTGCTTGCGGTCCTCGGTCTCGGCATCGGCAAAGCGCCGCCCGGTCTCTGTAATCAGAATATCGCCTTCTTCCAGCAGCGCAAAGCCCAGCATGCTCAGCGTTTCACCCAGCGGCAGCAGCTCGTCCACCTCGAATTGCAGGGCGGCGGCCAAAGCCGGCAAATCCGCTCGGCCATTGTAAGGCTCGCTGCTCAGCGTTTCCAGAAGCCCGGCCATCAGGTTGGTGCCCACCGGGTGCAATGGATGCGCGAACGGGTTGGGTGCCATGGCGGTAGCAGTATGGATTTCCGGTACTTTGCGGCGGGTCATGATGCCGTAAATATCGTCTACCATCTCGCGGAAGGCGGGGTCGAAGCGGTTGCGCGGGTGGGCAAAGGGCACTTTCAGCTCATGCGCCACCCGGCCAGGATTGGAGGAGAACACCAGGATGCGGTCCGCCATCAGCACCGCCTCCTCGATGTTATGCGTCACGATCATGATGGATTTCACCGGTAGCTTGCCGTCCATCCAGAGGTCGATAAGGTCGGTACGCAGAGTTTCGGCGGTGAGCACATCAAGGGCAGAGAACGGCTCGTCCATCAGCAGTAAATCCGGGTGCACCACCAAGGCGCGGGCCAGGCCCACACGCTGGCGCATGCCGCCTGAAAGCTCCTTTGGGTAGGCGCCGTCATACCCGCCAAGGCCGATGAGGTCGATCGCTTCTTCCGAGCGTTCCTCGCGGTCATTCCGCTTCACACCCAGGGCTTCAAGCCCCAGCTCCACGTTTTCCTGCACGGTCAGCCAGGGGAACAGCGCGAAGCTCTGGAACACCATGGCCACGCCGGGGGCGGGGCCTTTCAGCGGGTTGCCGCGCCAGTTCACCTCGCCAGAGGTGGGCTTCAGCAGCCCCGCGACAATGCGCAGCAGCGTGGACTTGCCAGAGCCCGAACGGCCAAGCAGGGCGACGATCTCGCCTTCCTGCAAGGTGAGGTTCACATCGTCCAGCACCACAAGGTCGGCGCCGACCTCCTTGTGGTAGGCTTGGCGGCAATTGCGCACGGTAACGAGCGGCGTGGTAATCTGGTCCATGGCGTTTACCCCAGCGTGGTGCGGCGGACGGCGTAGGCATAAAGCGGCCGCCACAATATGCGGTTGAAGAAGATCACGAAGCAGGCCATCACCGCCACTCCGAGCACAACGCGCGGGGTGTTGCCCGTGGCTGTGGCCTGCGCGATATAGGCACCAAGCCCCTGGGCGGCGAGCTTATGCGCCCCCCAGCTTGCCACCTCGGCGACGATAGAGGCGTTCCAGGCGCCGCCGGAGGCGGTGAGCGCGCCGGTGATGAAATAGGGCAGGATGCCGGGAATGATCACCTTGCGCCACCAGAGCAGGCCGCGGATCTGGAAATTCTGCACGGCCTCCTTCATATCGCCAGGGAAGGCGGCTGCACCGGCGATGACATTGAACAGTAGATACCATTGCGTGCCGATCAGCATCAGCGGCGTCAGCCAGATATTCGGATTGACGTTGAAATAGACGATGGCCAGCACCGCCGGCGGGAATAAGAGATTGGCCGGAAAGGCGGCCAGGAACTGCGCGATTGGCTGGGCGATGCGGGTAGCCGCGGGGCGCAGGCCGATCCATACGCCGATGGGGACCCAGATTAGGGAGGCGACGATCATCAGCACCGTGACGCGAATGGCCGTGTAAACGCCCATCAGCAAAGCGGTGAAAAAATCGTGCCAATGCAATGTGGTGGAGACGTATTGCACGATGTGAAACGCCGCATAGATGGCGATGGCGGCGATCATCACGAACCAGAGTCCGTCCATCATGCGGGAGGGTTCGCTGGTTTCGTCCACCTGGCCGGGCTGGCGAAACGAGAGGCGCAGGCGGAACACCGAGCCAAAAACCCCGCCAATGGCCTCGCCGATGGTGCGGAACAAGGCGGTGCGGCGCAGCAGTTTCAGCATCCAGGGTTCAGGGCCAGAGATGGCGGCCGTGGTCTCGAACCGGAACTTGCCAGACCATGCGACCAGAGGGCGGAAGAGAAGCTGGTCGTAGAGCAAAATCACCACCAACATGGCCAGAATGGCGTAGAGGATGGCGGGCAGATCCTCTTTGGCCAGCGCCACCGCCACATATGAGCCAATGCCAGGCAACGTGAACTGGGTTTTGCCCACCGTCACCGCCTCCGACGCCACCACAAAGAACCAGCCGCCAGACATGGAAAGCATGGTGTTCCACACCAAGCCCGGCATGGCGAAGGGCACGTCCAGCTTCCAGAAACGCTGCCAGGGGGAGAGGCGGAAGCTGCGCGAGGCCTCCCGCAGATCATCCGGCAAAGTGGTGAGGGATTGGTAGAAGCTGAAGGCCATGTTCCAGGCCTGGCTCGTGAAGATGACGAATACCGAGGCTAGCTCCGCCCCCATCACCTTGCCGGGGAAAAGATGCAGGAAGAACACGGTGGTAAAGGTGAGGAAGCCCAGAATTGGCACGGATTGCAGGATGTCCAGGATGGGGATGAGCACCATGCCCGCCCGGCGGGATTTGGCGGCCAGCGTGGCATAGGTGAAGGTGAAGATGAGCGAGAACAGCAGGGCCGCGAACATGCGGGCGGTGGAGCGCAGCGCGTAATAGGGCAGCCAGGCCGGGCTGAGATGGATGGGCGTATTCTGGATCTGCGCGATAGGGGTGCCGATGGTGGTGCGGCCAACTTCAATCAGCGCGATGAGCAGCCCCATGACCATGAGCATGGCGGCGCCGTCAAAACGGTTCGGCAAGCGTTGCCCAGCCAGGGCGGGGGGGGTGTAATTTGTCATCGTACCGCCTGGCCTCGGGGGAAGGATTCAGCCTCCCCCATAGCCATGTGGCGCGTCTTTGTCACCCGGGGGCAGAGTTGCGCTTCCGTGACAGGCCAGGACCGGCCCTGGATCACCTCGCAGGATCGCGCTATTTCAATGCGGGGGCATAAAACACAGAACAGGCCGAGGCGGGCCAAAACAAAATTGAGTCTGCCGTGGAAAGAATTTGAGCCAGGATAAGTGCGTGACAGACAAGGTGCCGATTTACAAGCCGATGCTGCCGCGCGGCACGGCCCTGTTGCCATATCTGGAGCGTGTGGACGAGAGCCGGGTTTACAGCAACCGGGGGAAGCTGACAGCCCTGCTGGAGGAGCGCCTCGCAGCTTGCCTGACCGGCAGGAGAGAGAGCGTAGTTACCGCGGCTTCCGGCACGGCGGCCTTGCAGGCGGCCATCCTGGCGGTGGCGGGGCGGGCGGCGGCTGGCAAAACCCTGGCGCTTATGCCCGGCTACACCTTCGCAGCAACCGCCTTTGCAGCCCAGGCGGCTGGGTACGCGCCGTGTTTTTGCGATCTGGCGCCTGGTGCCTGGCGGTTGCGGCCTGAAGATGTGCTGGCCTGTCCCCCGTCAGCGCCCTTGAGACAGAACTGGCATCTTGAATAAGGGAGGATTTCTGGCTCATCGTAGCGACGAAGGAGCGTAGATGAGCCAGAAATCCTCGACTTCAAAACCGCCAGCCGAG
>JAKAZY010000093.1 GCA_021826425.1 Pseudomonadota bacterium | reverse complement strand
GGATGCCAGCGGCGCGGATCGTGGGTTGATCCTGCTGAGCTTCGACGCCACATCCTCCCGCACCAGGATGATCGAACAGGTAGCGGCGGCGGGGTTCGTGCCTGGCGCGCTTTGGGTAAAGCGCCTGCCGGGCGATTCGCGGCTGCTGGCGCTGGTTGAGGTTGAAGGGCTGGTGGACGATTCCGACCCGCGCCTTGCCGCCATCGCCGGGCTGGATGTGCCACCCCAGGTGGCCGGGGGCTACGCAATCCCGATCAGCGAGACCAACTGAGGTGAACAAGCCCGTTGCCCGTGCGGAAATTTTCTCCGTGGCCGCTTATGTCGGCGGTGAGTCCAAGCTGGCGGGGTTTGAAAAACCCATCAAGCTCTCCTCCAATGAAGGCGCGTTCGGGCCACCGCCGGGCGCGCTGCGGGCCATTGCCGAGGTCGCCGCCACGATGCATCGCTATCCCGATGGGGGGTCGTTGAAACTGCGCCAGGCGCTCGGCGAAAAATTCAGTCTCGACCCGGAACGGATTGTCTGCGGCAATGGCTCTGATGAAATTCTGACCTTGCTCATCCAATCCTATGGCGGGCCGGGCACGGAACTTATTATGAGTGAGCATGGGTTCTCGATCTATGAGATCTCCGGCAAGCTCGCCGGCTGCACCGTGCTGAAAGCGCCTGAGAAAGACCTCACCACCGACGTGGACGCGATTCTGGCGCTGGTGAGCCCGGCCACGCGGATGGTCTTCATCGCCAACCCCAACAACCCCACCGGCACCGCGCTCGGCCAGAGCGAGATGGAGCGGCTGCGCAACGCCCTGCCAAAGCATGTGTTGCTGGTGCTGGATGCAGCGTATTCTGAATATGTGGAGCGTGCCGATTACGAAGCCGGGGTGAAGCTGGTGGATGCAGGCGAGAACACCGTGATGACCCGCACCTTCTCCAAAATTTTTGGCATGGGCGGCACCCGGCTTGGCTGGGGTTACGCGCCACCGGCTGTGGTAGATGTGCTGAACCGCGTGCGCCCGCCCTTCCCCGTGAATAATTTTGCCGTCGCCGCGGGTATTGCCGCGTTAGAAGAACCCGGTTGGCTGGAAATGAGCCGCGCGCATAACAGCGCCGAGCGCCGCCGCCTGACTGAGCGGCTGACCCAGGCCGGGCTGACGGTGATCCCCTCGGAAGCGAATTTTATTCTGGTGGATTTTTCCAATGTGGAGCGCGCAAGTGCTGCGGATATGCATTTGCGCAAACACGGCATTATCGTGCGGCAAGTGAAATCCTACGGGCTTCCGCATTGCCTGCGCATCACCATCGGCACGGCGGCTGAGTGTAGCCTTGTTGCGGAACATCTGACTGCATTCTCTCATGGCTGAGCCGCTGTTCAAACGTCTCGTGCTCATCGGCATCGGCCATATCGGCGCCTCCATCGCTGGTGGGTTGAAGCTGCATCCTGGCACGGTTGCGCATCTGGTGATTTCGGATGCCGACCCCGCGCATCTCAAACGCGCTGAGGAGCTGGGGTTCGGCGATGAATATATCGCTGACGCCACCAAGGCGGTGCAGGGGGCCGATGGCGTGCTTCTCTGCACGCCGGTTGGCGTTTTCGCAGTACTCGCAAAGCAGATCGCACCGCACCTCGCACCCGGCTGTGTGCTGTCGGATGTCGGTTCCACCAAGCAATCCGTTATCCGCGATGTTGGCCCATTCGTGCCGGAGGGCGTGCATTTCGTGCCTGCGCACCCGATGGCAGGCACGGAGTTTTCCGGCCCCGATGCAGGGGTGCCAAACCTGTTCGAGGGTCGCTGGTGCTTACTTACCCCCGAAGCCGGCACTGATGAAGCCGCCATAGGAAAAATCGAGACGCTCTGGCAGACGCTCGGGGCGCGCACCGCGCGGATGGACGCCGCACATCACGACCGCGTGCTCGCCATCGTGTCGCATCTACCGCATCTCATTGCCTTCACCATCTGCGGCACGGCGGATGACCTGGCAGACGAAACCCGCGACGAGGTGCTGCAATTCGCCGCCACGGGCTTCAGGGATTTCACCCGCATCGCGGCATCCGATCCGGTGATGTGGCGGGACATCTTCATCAACAACAAGGATGCACTGCTGGAAATGCTGGCGCGCTTCTCGGAGGATGCGCAGGCCATGGCGCGCGCGGTGCGCTGGGGCGACACCGAGTACATCGAAGACCGGATCAACCGCAGCCGCAAGATCCGCAAGAGCCTCATCGACATCAAGCAAGCTTGAGGGGAAAAGATCATGATCATCGATATCCGCACCTATAAGTTCCAGCCCGGTAAAATGAACGCCTGGCTGAAGCTGTACGAAGAGCACGCCTGGCCCTTGCAGCAGAAATATCTGTGTGACTGCCTGGGCTTTTACACCACCTTCGAGGGCTCGCTGCACCAGGTGATCCATATCTGGCGCTATGAGAGCCAGGCAGACCGCGAGACGCGGCGCAATAAGATGATGCAGGATCCAGGCTGGGCCGTGTTTCAGGAGAAGGTGGCGAAGCTGGATGGCTTTATCTCGCAGGAAAACGTGATCGCCAAAAGCACGCCCTTTTTCGCCGCTAAATAAGCATGCAGAGCACCGCCATCATCATCGCCGCGGGGCTTGGCACGCGGATGAAATCCGCTTTGCCGAAAGCCGCGCATAAAATCGCCGGGCAGGCGATGCTGGCACATCTCATCGGCGCCGCCGAGATGGTGTTCGACCGGATAGCAGTGGTCGTGGGGCCAGAGATGAAGGCGCTGGAAACGCTTGCTGCTCCGCACGCGGTGGCGGTGCAGGCGGAACGACTGGGCACCGCCCATGCCGCGCGCCAGGCTGAGACATTTTTTGGTGAAGGCCCGGTGGCGGTGTTCTATGCGGACAACCCCCTGGTTTCAAACCAAACCATGCGCGCCCTGCTGGCGCGGCTGGCCAAGGGCGATGCCGGGCTGGTGCTGCTGGGCATGACCCCGCCAGATGCCGGCAAATATGGAAGGCTGGTGATGCAGGGCGACTATCTGGCCCGCATTGTGGAACATGCCGATGCAAACGAGGCCGAGCGCGCCATAGGGTTTTGCAACGCCGGCGGCATGGCGGCGCTGGGTACGGACATGCGCGACTGGCTGGCGCGGGTGACCAATAACAACGCCAAAAGCGAGTTCTACCTGACGGATATTGTGGCCATTGCCCGGGCCGAGGGCATAAATGTCGCGGCGCTGAATGCGCCTTACGATGAATGCCTCGGCGTGAATTCCCGCGCGGAGCTTGCCGAAGCGGAGGCTGCCTTCCAGGCGCGGGCGCGGGCGCGCTTCATGGAAGCTGGGGTGAGCTTACAGGCACCCGAAACCGTGTTTTTCGCGGCTGACACCGAGATCGGGCCGGATACGGTTATCGGCCCGCATGTGGTGTTCGGGCCGGGGGTAAAAATCGACGGTAATGTCGAGATCAAGGCGTTCTCGCATCTCGAAGGCTGCGTGGTGCACTCCGGCGCCATTATTGGCCCCTATGCACGGCTGCGCCCCGGTGCGGAGGTGGGCGAGGACGCGCATGTCGGCAATTTCGTGGAGCTGAAGGCGGCGAAGCTCGGCAAAGGGGCGAAGGCGAATCATCTTACCTATCTGGGTGATTCGGAAATCGGCCCCGGCGCGAATATTGGTGCAGGCACCATCACCTGCAATTACGACGGCAGAGCCAAGCACAGAACCAAAATCGGCGCGAACGCCTTTATTGGCTCCAACTCTGCCTTGGTGGCGCCGGTTTCAATCGGCGATGGCGCATTGATCGGGGCAGGCTCCGTCATCAACCAGGATGTACCGGATGGCGCGCTGGCGCTGGGCCGCGCCCGGCAGGTGACCAAGCCCCGGAAAACCTGAAAGCCTGCCAGAGTACGACCGCTTCGCGAGTACAGTTGAAGCGGTCAGGCTCTGGTTTACAGAAGATGCAGCGCGTGGAACAGCCTCGCGGTGGCCGGGAACACGTGCATCAGCACATGGCGCTCCAGCACGATCATCACCAGGATCAGCATGATGAGGAGCGGCACGGCAAGGCGGATATTTTTCTTGCTGTGCAGTATGATCGGCGCCGGTTCTGGTTCCAGATCCATCTCGTTGTTGCGCGCCGCGCGTACGAGATCGGCAAAACGGTCGGCCTCGGTTGGTGCCGTATGATCCAGCGAAGCCGTCTTGTCGTGATACGGATGCGTAAGCTCTTCCTCCCTCAGCGCGGCCTGCATCGCGGCCTTGGCCTCTTCGTCCGCAGGCTGGCCGAAACGTCGACCCAGCGCCTCGTCCATCTCAGGATCGGGAAGCGGAACGGGATCAGGAATGGGAGCAGGATCAAGAACGGGAGCGGGGGCCGCCAGGCTGGGGGATGCATCCGCCGGCATGTCGATCGCCGGCATCGCCACCTTCACCTGGGGTTCTGGCATAAAGCTCCAGCCATGATCGCATTGCGAGCAGCGCAAGCGGCGGCCCACGTTGCCGAGCAGCTTATCGGGAACGTCGTAGAGCGTACTGCAATTGGGGCAGGCGATCCGCATTTTGCCCCAAGGCATGACATTTTTAACGGGACGCTGCAATAACATGAGCGGCGAGCAATGCAGTTTGCCGCAAATAAATACCCCGCGCGTCTTGCCGGGGTGCGGCTTGTCGCGGCACTAGAGACCTATGGGGGATCAAGCCTGATGGTCCGGTTCGATGATGTCTGGCTGCGCTACCGGCACGCTGACCGCGCGCCCGAGGCTGAGGCGCTACGCCGCATCAGCTTCGAGATCGAGGATGGCGGTTTCCGCTGGCTCACCGGGCCTTCGGGGGCCGGCAAAACCAGCTTGCTCAAACTCATCTATCTGGCCGAGCATCCGGCACGCGGGCGCATCGAGATCCTCGGCTCCCGCGCGGCGCGCATCAACCGGCGTGAGGCGGCCTTGCTGCGCCGGCGTATCGGCGTGGTGTATCAGGATTTCCGGCTGCTGCCGCAATTGGACGCTTATGATAACGTGGCTTTGCCAATGCGCTTGGCCCGGCGAAGCGAAGCCCAGGTGGAAGCGGATGTGACAGAGATTCTGCGCTGGGTTGGCCTCTTCCACCGCATGCGCGCCCGCCCGGATGAGCTTTCCGGCGGGGAGCAGCAGCGCATCGCCATTGCCCGCGCGGTGGTAGCGCGGCCCAAACTGCTGGTGGCCGACGAGCCGACAGGGAACCTGGACGACGAACAGGCCGAGCGGCTGATGCTGTTGATCACAGCGCTGAACAAGCTCGGCACCACGGTGATTGTGGCAACGCATAATGCCGGGCTGGTAGAGCGCTACCCCTTCCCGCGGCTCAGCCTCGAACATGGGCGGCTGGTGCATGATGGCTAGGCGCCGGGGCGACATGCTGGGTCTGCGCGCAGCACTCTCAGACCGGCTTTTGCCGGTTCTGGTGGGAGCGATGAGCTTTCTGGCGGCGCTGGCCATTGGCGGCGCGCTGGCCTGCGCAACCCTGGCGGCAAGCTGGCAGGGCGACACCGCCGCAGCGCTGACCATCCAGGTACCGCAACCCACCGAGCCCGACGCCGCAAATGATGGTACCCGCCTTGCCGCCGTGCAGCGTGCCCTGGCCATTAATCCAAACGTGCGAGGCGCGGCAGTAATGGGCGAGGCGGAGATGAACCGGCTGATCTCCCCTTGGCTTGGATCCGATGCCGCCGGACTCGGGTTGACCCTCCCAGCTGTTGTCACCGCGCAATGGGCGGGCGCGGGTGGCACGGCGGCACTGGCCGCGCAGTTGCAGGCCGTGAGCCCCGGTACGTTGGTTAAAACCGGACTGTTCTGGGCGGAACGCGTGGCGGCACTTACCACCAGCCTGCAAGCCTGCGCACTGGCTGTGCTAATGGTGGTGGCGCTGGTGGCGGCGGCGGTGGTGGCGGTTGCCACGCGCTCTGGCCTCGCACAGTTGCGCGAGACCATCGAGACTGTGCACGGGCTCGGCGCGCTGGACTCAGACATTGCCGGGCGCTTCGCCGCGCGAGCCATCTGGCTGGCGCTGGGCGGTGCACTGGGTGGCACGCTGCTCGCCTTGCCGGTGCTGGCCTGGCTGGCCTGGCTGGCCACCCCCTTCACCGGCCCGGCCCGGTTCAGCGATTTCTTCAATCTACCCCCTGCCCTGTTGGCGCTGGTACCGTTGCTGCCGGCCTCAGCGGCGCTCATCGGCTGGGTCACCGCGCAACTAACCGTGCGCGGCTGGCTGCGGCATCTGCCCTGATGGCCCACTCGCGCCGCCGCCGCCGCCGCACCTTGCTCCCGCGGCTGTTCATCCGGTTGGTATTGCTGCTGGGTGGGCTCTGGAGTGCGGGGTTCCTGGTGTATCTGGGTGCCGTATTCACCGCCGCACCGCCCAACCCGCTGCCACCGGCCGACGGGATTGTGGCCCTTACCGGCGGCGATTACAGGATCAGCGAGGCACTGGCCTTGCTGGCCGCGCATGAGGCACCGCTGATGCTGATCTCGGGCGCTGGCAAGGGCACGTATCTGGGTGATTTCACGCAGGATGACCGCGTTGCCGCCACCCGCTACGCCAGCGCTATTACCATAGGCCATATGGCCACCACCACGCATGATAACGGGCTGGAAACCGCCGCCTGGGCCAACGCGCACCACATGCGCTCGCTTATTATCGTCACGGCGGATTACCACATGCCCCGGGCACTCCTGGAAATCGGCCATGCAATGCCTGATGTCCGGCTGATTCCGGACCCGGTACGCCCGCCGGCGATGCGCGATGGCCTGACCTGGCCAACTTTGCACCTGCTGGCCTCTGAATACAGCAAATATCTTGTCGTACGCGCCGGGCTGGGCAGCCTGTTCAGCGACAGCGCCTCGGGAAATTATTGATAAAATGCAGCCACTCCGTTCTTTCGCCTTCAACGCCGTGCTATGGAGCAGCGGGGCAGCACTTAGCCTGTGGTGCGCAATCATCGGCCGCTTCGCGCGGGATGGCATTTTGCGCGGCGCGCAACGCTGGGCGCGGATCAGCCTTTGGGCGCTGCGCGTGTTTTGCCGTATCACCATCGAGGCCGAAGGGCTGGAGCTGCTGCCGGAAGGCGGCTGCGTGGTTGCAGCCCAGCACCAATCAGCACTGGACATTCTGGTCTGGCTCACGCTGCTGCCCCGCCCGACTTTCGTGTTCAAGCGCGAGCTTCGGCGCATTCCGGTCTTCGGCCCGTTGCTGGAGCCGAGCGGGATGATCCCCGTGGACCGGGGCGGCGGGCGCAAGGCATTGCTGGCCATGGTGGAGCGCGCGGGGCAAGCCGTGGCGGATGGCCGGCAGGTGGTGATTTTCCCTGAAGGGACGCGCGTGCCGCATGGCGTGCGACGGGAATTGCGGCATGGCATCGCCGCGCTGGCGCAGGGCGTTGAAGCCCCAGTGCTGCCTGCTTCAACCGATTCCGGCCTGCGCTGGGGGCCACGCGCTTTTAACAAGCGCCCTGGCCCCGTGCGCGTTACCATCCACCCGCCGGTGGCGAAGACGCTAACGCGAGACGAGCTGCTCGCCGTGCTTAGACAGCTTTATTACGATTAAGCCACCGCACGGGCACCAAAGAAAGCCAGGCCCAGCAGCGCCGCATCCACCCCGAAGGCAGCGCCGAGCCCGAAATGGCTGGAAACCAGGCCGATCATCACCGGCCCGGTGAGAAACCCGGCATAGCCAATAGCCACCACCGCGGGCATGGAATGATGCGCCGCCATGCCCGGCACCCGTGCCGCGGCGCTGAACAGCAGCGGCGCCATGTTACCGGTGCCAAACCCCACCAGCCCGAAGCCGATGATCCCGGCGAGACCGGAATGTACCAGGACAGCCAGCGCGAAACCCGCCACCCCCAGCGCTACGCCGAGGCGCATGACCCAGACCTGGCCGAACCGCATGGCCAGCCTGTCTCCGGTCAGGCGCGCCAGCGTCATCATCACCGCGAAGGCGGCATAGCCCAGGGTTGCGCTGTCTATCGCCATGCTGCGTGAGAAACGCAGGAAGATCGCACTCCAATCGGTGCAGGCGCCCTCGGTCATGAAGGCGGCATAGCAGCATAGCCCCAGAACCAGCGCCCGTCGGTTGGGCCG
>JAKAZY010000092.1 GCA_021826425.1 Pseudomonadota bacterium | reverse complement strand
ATGCCATTTCCCATCAACCCCGCACCGATGATCCCGATTTTCCGCATGGCTACAGCGCCTTTTCCAGTTCCGGCAGGATGGTGAACAAATCGCCCACCAGGCCGTAATCGGCCACCTGGAATATCGGTGCGTCTTCATCCTTGTTGATGGCGACAATAACTTTGCTGTCCTTCATGCCCGCCAGATGCTGGATGGCGCCGGAAATGCCCACCGCGATGTAAAGCTCGGGTGCGACGATCTTGCCGGTCTGGCCGACCTGATAATCATTAGGCACGAAACCCGCATCTACCGCTGCGCGGGAGGCGCCAACCGCCGCCCCCAATTTATCCGCAATCGGCTCGATCAGCTTGGTAAAGTTCTCGCCATTCTGCATGCCGCGTCCTCCGGAAATAATCACGCGCGCGGCGGTGAGCTCGGGGCGCTCTGATTTTGAGAGCTCCTCGCCCATGTAGGCCGATTTGCCATCACTCGCGGCGGCGGCGATTTTTTCGATGGCAGCCGAGCCTCCCTCGGCGGCCACCGGGTCGAAGGAGGAGGCGCGCACGGTGATCACTTTCTTCGCATCGGAGGATTTCACCGTCGCCAGCGCATTGCCCGCATAGATCGGACGCACGAAAGTATCGGCACCCACAACGCCCGAAATATCGGAGAGCGGTTGCACATCGAGCAATGCGGCCACACGCGGCAGCACGTTTTTGCCCGAAGCCGTGGCCGCCTGCAGGATATGACTGTAATTGCCGGCAAGCGCGATAATCAGCGCTGCCATCGGCTCGGCCAGATGATGCGCGTAAACTGCATCATCAGCCACCAGCACCTTCGCCACGCCGGCCAGCTTCGCGGCATCACCAGCCACGGCGTCAACGCCTTGGCCCGCCACCAGCACATGCACCTCGCCCAGCTTGGACGCGGCGGCGATCGCCGAACGGGACGGCTGCTTGATGCCCTCGGCATCGAAATCCAGAACAACCAGAGCAGTCATGGTCAAATCACCTTCGCTTCGTTGCGCAGCTTGTCGACGAGTGTGGCCACATCCGGCACCTTGATGCCAGCCTTACGCGTTGAAGGCTCATCGACATTGATCACTGTCAAACGCGGTGTGAGATCGACGTTCAAATCAGAAGGCTTAAGCACATCGATCGCCTTCTTGCGCGCCTTCATGATGTTCGGCAGCGAGGCATAGCGTGGCTCGTTGAGGCGCAGGTCGGCGGTGATGATGGCTGGCAGGGCGAGCTTCACCGTCTCCAACCCGCCATCCACCTCGCGCGTGACGGTGGCGGCACCATCGGCGATCTCCACCTTGGAGGCGAAGGTGCCCTGTGGCCAGCCGAGCAACGCGGCCAGCATCTGGCCGGTGGCGTTCATGTCGTCATCAATGGCCTGCTTACCGAGGATCACGGCTTCAACGCCTTCCTTCAGCGCCACGTCCTTTAAAATCTTGGCCACGGCCAGCGGTTCCACTGCGACATCGGTTTCCACCAGAATCCCACGGTCAGCGCCCATGGCGAGCGCGGTGCGGATGGTTTCCTGCGCTTGGCTCACGCCGATGGAGACGGCGATGATCTCACTCGCGATCCCTTTTTCCTTCAGCCGCACGGCTTCCTCCACGGCGATTTCATCGAACGGGTTCATGGACATTTTAACGCCGGCGGTCTCAACGCCCGATTTGTCCGACTTCACGCGGACCTTGACGTTGTAATCAACCACCCGCTTCACGGCGACCAGCAGTTTCATGTTAACAATACCTCGTGAACAGGCCCGAAAATGGGGTCGTGCCTTGATATGGGATGTTTCCGGCCCTGGAAAGCCCCCTTGTTTACTCATGAGTAGATAAACTTAGCTCGGCTGTTTCAGTCGTGCTACCGCGTCCTCAATATCCGCCAGGGCCGCACAATAGCTGAACCGCACGAAGCGCCCGCCGCGCTCTGCGTCAAAATCTAACCCCGGCGTCGCGGCGATATTGCGGGTGGCGAGAAGCTGGTCACAGAACGCAACGCTGTCCGCCGCGCGGCCGGTAACGTCCGCGTAGATGTAGAAAGCGCCATCCGGCGGCGCAAAGCGGGCAAAGCCTGCCGCCGCCAGCCCCGCCATCAGCACGCCCCGCGCGGCCTGGTAAGTGGCGCGGTTGGCTTCCAGTTCATCCCGGCAGGCAAACGCCGCTTCTGCGGCAATCTGCGCGATATGCGGCGGGCAGATGAACATGTTCTGCGCTAGCCGCTCGGTCACGCGCACTAAATCCTCCGGCAGCACCATCCAGCCCACGCGCCAGCCGGTCATGGAAAAATATTTGGAAAAAGAGTTTACCACTACAGCGCTTGCCGAGAATTGCGCCGCACTGGCCTGGGGCTTGCCATAGGTGAGGCCATGATAGATTTCGTCGGAAATCAACCTGATGCCGTTTTCATCGCAATAGCGGCACAGCGCCTGCAGCTCGGCGGGGGCCAGCATGGATCCCGTGGGGTTGGCCGGGCTGGCGAGGATCAACCCCTGGGGCTTTTCCGGCAGGGCATCCAGCATTTCGATCGTCGGCTGAAACCCGGTTTCAAGGCCGCAGGGCAGCACCACCGGGTGCATACCAAGGGCGGTGAGGGTGTTCACATAAGGCGGGTAATAGGGTGCGGCGAGTGCCACCCTGTCGCCCGCTTCGAAGCTCGCGAGAAACGCCAGCGAAAATGCGCCCGAGGCCCCAAAGCTTACGGCAATGCGCGCGGCGGTGGTCTCCACCCCGTACCAATCTTCCATATGCCGGGCGATCCGCGCCCGTAAGGTCGGGCGGCCCAGCGCCTCGGTATAGCCCAGCGCGTCCCCGCTTTGCAGCGCCGCCTGCACGGCAAGTTTCGCCTCATGCGGCAGGCCGGTGCCCGGCTGGCCCACCTCCATGCGCAGAATTTTCGGCTCGCCCGGCTTCAGCTTGGCAGCCCGTTCATTAGCCGCCCTGGCCACATCCATCACCCGGAACGGCGGCACCACCCGCCCGGCGCCGATCTTCATCTCGCGGCCTTATCGCCCGCCTATGGCCAGCCCATTTCCACCGGGCGCTGCGCTGGCGCTGCAGCTTGCCTCACCGCCTGGCACGCCGCCTGGGCAGGAGATGATATTGGCCCGGCCGGGCGCTGGAACCGGCACGTTCTGGCCAGTAAGGGCATTGGCAAGGCCAATCTGTGCGGCCTCGTCAGCCTCATTCTGGCCGGTGCCGGAGGCAGCCGCGCGGAAGGCGTTGCCGCCGGTGGTGTAGGCCATGGCGGCGGCGAGGTTCGGGGTGGGGTCGGTGCGCGGCGAGGCGGCCAGCAACACGCCCGTGCCAGGGGCGATGCGCCCGGTGCCGAACAGATTATTCATCGATGTCACGCAGATCACCGCGCCGCCATTTTTATCCAGCGCCATGAAGCTGGCGGAGGCCGGCAGCGCCTCTCCGGCGCCGGACGTTGCGAGCGGCAGGCTGGCTACGTCATAGCCATTCTGCCGGGTGGTCTCCGGCATGCCATATTTCGGTGTGGCATTGATAAGATCCTGCGCGGTCAGCCCGCCACCGGCCGCATCCGCGGCCTGCGCGAAATTCGTGGCATTGGCCCCTGCATAAAGCCCGTTCACCCCGCCCACGCGTAAGTTCTCCAAGGTGGTGACCAGGTCCGGTTGCTGAAAAAGGGCACCTTCAGCCAGCATCTGTCCACCGGGCGCAAAGATTGCGGCGGCATTCGGGTCCGCCAGCAGGGCGTTGCCCACCACCTGCAAATCAGCTTCCAAAGCTTGCGAAACTTGCGCTCCGCCGGCCAGGCGCTCGGCAGGTACGATTACGGCGGATTGCGGCAACTGGCCGTAGCGTGCCTGCATGGCCAGCAGCCCGCGCGCCAGTAGCGGCACCGCGGCGGGGCGGTCGCCGCCGGTGGCGCCAGGCGCCCCAGCCGGGAAGTTCAACATCACCGGCGGCTGCATCTTACCGCTGGAGTTGGGCATTTTGATCAGGCAGGCACCGCCGCCACCCAAGCCGCCGCGGGATGGCAGGGTGACCGCTTGGGCGAAGCCCATTGCCGCGGCTGCATCCACGGCGTTGCCGCCATTGTTCAGAATGTTCCGGCCCACAATGGCAGCCTGCGGTTCATCAGCCACGGCATAGCCGAAGACGGAAGCCACTGTGCCTGAACTGTCACCACCGCCACTGCCTAGCCCCAGAAGCTGGTGGCCGACCGTATTGGCGGCGCCGCACCCGGCTAGCAATGAGAGTGAGGCGATGGCTCCGAGAAGGTATAGGCGGTTCTGCAAGCTGAATAACCCTTGAGACACTGACCCGGCCTGATTAGCCGCGAAACACCGCGCCCGCAACGCCGGGCTCATCGCGCCGCCGGGCCGGGGTTTTCCAGGAACACCACATCACGTGGGCGGCGCTGCAGCACCTGCCCGCCATCAATCACCATGGTTTGCCCATGATAGGCAGGGCTCGTCAGGATGAAATCCACCGCGTTGAGAATCTGCTCCGGCGTGCAGCCCATGCCCATAGGGTTATTGCGGCGGCTGCGTTCGAACTCGGCTTGCGTTTGCAAGCCGCTGATCAGTGTGATCCCGGGCGCGATTCCGGCCACGCGCAGGGTGGGGGCCATCGCCATCGCCTGCATCTGGATCATCCCCTGCAAGGCCACCTTGGTTAAGGTATAAGAGAAATAATCCGGGTTAAGTCCGAATACCTTGTTGTCGACAATGTTGATCGCCACCCCCTGCGCGCCGCGCGCGGCAAGTGCGGCGTGCAGCTTTTGCGTCAGCAGTACGGGGGCAAACAAATTCACCCGCATATGCGCCTCCAGGGTTTCGGCGGTGACGCTGGCGGCCGTGTCATACTCAAAACTCGAGGCGTTGTTCACCAGCAGTTCCAATGGGCAGATCGCCTCGCATTGCGCATGCAGCCGCGCCACCGCCCCGCCATCGCCAAGGTCGGCGTGGATGGGGGTTGCCTGCCCGCCGGCCGCGATAATCTCTGCCGCCACCTCCTGCGCCCCCGCGCCAGTGCTGTGGTGATTCACGAACACATGCCACCCTTTGGCACCCAAATGGCGCGCAATCACCGCGCCCAGCCGCCTGCCGCCACCCGTGACCAGCGCGCCCTTCATTTCGTTCTCCCTTGCATGGCATCCGGGATAGACGAGACGGCGCTGAAACCCAAGCCCGGTATCTCAATTGACCGACATTTTAAAAATATTTATCCGATAGGCATTATAGGATATGGATAATTATGGCTTGTCGCCTCCGGCGCGGGCAAAAAAATTTGTTTGTCAGTCTCTCGATTGGCATAAGGTTTTTGTGTTTGTCGGCACCCGCTTCGCATGCCAAGTACAGGCGCAGTTGAGATGGAGATAGTTGGAATGCAAGCCGCAGACGCGACGACAAGCTTGACGCATTTGCAGCGTCTGGAGGCAGAATCGATCCACATTATGCGTGAAGTGGTGGCGGAGACGCAAAAGCCGGTGATGATGTATTCTGTCGGCAAAGACAGCGCGGTGATGCTGCATCTGGCGCGCAAGGCCTTCTACCCGAGCCCGCCGCCCTTTCCGCTGCTGCACGTGGATACGACCTGGAAGTTCAAGGCGATGTACGAGATGCGCGACCGCATGGCGCGTGAGAGCGGCATGGAGCTCCTGGTTCACCAGAATCCCGAAGCGAAGGCGCAGGGGATCAACCCGTTCGACCACGGCCCCCTGCATACCGATATGTGGAAGACCGAGGGGCTGAAGCAGGCGCTGGACAAATACGGCTTCGACGCGGCTTTTGGTGGCGCGCGCCGCGATGAGGAAAAAAGCCGTGCGAAGGAACGCATTTTCTCCTTCCGCGCCGCCAATCATCGCTGGGACCCGAAAAGCCAGCGCCCGGAGCTGTGGAATCTCTATAACGCCCGCAAAAACAAAGGCGAGAGCATTCGCGTATTCCCCATTTCCAACTGGACCGAGCTGGATATCTGGCAATACATCCATCTTGAAAACATCCCCATTGTGCCATTGTATTTCGCGGCTGAACGCCCGGTGGTGGAACGTGACGGGCTGCTGATTATGGTGGATGACGAGCGTTTCCGCTTCAACCCCGGCGAGGTGCCGGTGCAAAAATCCGTGCGCTTCCGCACGCTGGGCTGCTACCCACTCTCGGGCGCAGTGGAGAGCAATGCGCACTCCATCACTGAGGTAATCCAGGAAACCTTGCTCACCACCACCTCCGAGCGCCAGGGCCGGGTAATTGACAAGGATGCAGGCGGCGCCAGCATGGAAAAGAAGAAGCAAGAGGGGTATTTCTGATGAGCGAGATCCAGGAAAGCTCCTACAAGGTCGATTCGCTGATCGCCCAGGATATCGATGCCTATCTGCTCAAGCACCAGCATAAATCGCTGCTGCGCTTCATCACCTGTGGCTCGGTGGATGACGGAAAATCCACGCTTATCGGACGGCTACTTTACGATTCCAAAATGATCTTCGAGGATCAGCTTGCCGCACTGGAAGCCGATTCGAAGAAACTTGGCACGCAGGGGCAGAATATCGATTTCGCGCTGCTGGTGGATGGCCTGGCCGCCGAGCGCGAGCAGGGTATCACCATCGACGTGGCGTATCGTTTCTTTGCCACCGAGCGGCGCAAATTCATCGTGGCGGACACACCCGGCCATGAGCAATATACCCGTAACATGGTCACCGGCGCCTCCACGGCAGACCTCGCGGTGATTCTCATTGATGCGCGCAAAGGTGTGCTCACGCAGACGCGTCGGCATTCCTATCTCGCCCACCTCATCGGTATCCGCCACATCGTGCTGGCGGTGAACAAGATGGATCTGATCGACTACGATCAGGATAAATACGATGCCATCATAGCAGAATACCGGCAGTTCGCGACCAGCATCGGCATCGCGCGTTTTACACCCATGCCGATCTCTGGTTATGCGGGCGACAACATCACCTCACATTCGCCGAACATGCCCTGGTATGATGGCGTCCCTTTGGTTGAGTATCTTGAAAACGTGGAGCTGGACGTAACCGCCGACCAGGCCAAGCCCTTCCGCTTGCCGGTACAATGGGTGAACCGCCCGAATCTGGATTTCCGTGGGTTCGCCGGACAGATTTCCAGCGGTGTGGTGAAGCCGGGCGATGAAATTCGCGTGCTGCCGTCTGGCAAAACCTCAACCGTTTCGCGCATTGTCACCTTCGATGGCGATCTTACCCAAGCCGTGGCCGGCCAGTCCGTGACGCTGTGCTTTGCTGATGAAATCGATTGCTCGCGCGGCGATGTCATTACGCCTGCCGATGCACCGGTGCAGGTGGCGGACCAGTTCGAGGCCACCATCGTCTGGATGGCCGACGAGGCGATGACCCCTGGCCGTGCGTACTGGATCAAGCTCGGCACGCAAACAATCTCGGCCTCTATCCAGGCGCCGAAATATCAGATCAACGTGAACACCCGGGAACATGCGGCGGCGAAGACGCTGGAGCTGAATGCCATCGGTGTTGCCAAGATCACCACGGATCGGCCGATCCCGTTTGAGCCGTATGAAAAGAGCCACGCTCTGGGCGGGTTCATCATTATCGATAAAATGACCAACGCCACTGTGGGGGCGGGGATGCTCAGCTTCTCCCTGCGCCGCTCGCAGAATGTGCATTGGCAGGCGCTGGATGTTTCGCGTGAGGTTCATGCTGGCCTGAAGAACCAGAAACCCGCCGTGCTGTGGTTCACAGGGCTTTCCGGTGCGGGCAAATCCACCATTGCCAATTTGGTGGAGAAGAAGCTGGTTCGGATGAACCGCCACACCTTCCTGCTGGATGGCGATAATGTCCGCCATGGGCTGAACAAGGATCTCGGCTTCACCGATGCGGACCGGATCGAGAACATCCGCCGCGTGGGCGAGGTGGCGAAGCTGATGACCGATGCGGGTTTGATTGTCATCACCGCCTTCATCTCGCCGTTCAGGTCCGAGCGCGAGATGGTGCGCAAGATGATGGCGCCGGGTGAGTTCTTGGAAATCTTCATCGACACGACCTTGGAAGATGCCGAGCGGCGCGACGTGAAGGGGCTTTATAAAAAGGCTCGCGCGGGGGAGCTGAAGAACTTCACCGGCATCGACAGCCCCTATGAA
>JAKAZY010000091.1 GCA_021826425.1 Pseudomonadota bacterium | reverse complement strand
CCGCTTCAAATCCCCCACCTGCTTCGCGGCTGCCTGCACCTCACCCATCGCCAGTTGCACCTGGGCGAATTGCTCCAGTACCCTGGCGAAGGAGGCGGTCATCTGCTGTTCCACCGCCTCATGCAGCTTCTCGTTCACGCTGGTCTGAATAGCGGCCAGGCGCGTTTCCAGCATCAGAAGGGTTTTCTGCGCGTCTTCGCCCGCCTGGCGGCGCAAATTATCCACTGTAGCTGCCACGTTCAGGGTGGCCACTGAAATCTGCTCAAAGGATTTGGCCAGCGCATCGGTGGTACCGATTTGGATGGCGCTGGCCAGACGCCCTTCCATGGCCCCCAACGCATTGCGGGTAAACTCCGCCTCCGCCCGGTTGCCGGCCAACACCTTGTCCAGCCCAAGGGCCAGGCGCGCAGGGCCCGAGTGCGCCGCGCGCCAGGAGAGCATCGCGAAGACCAATGCGCCGAGCGCGGCGAGGAGAGAAAAGGCGGTGAGCAACTCGGGCATATTCATGCGAACGCAATAGCAACAGCTGGCGAGTCGCGGGCAGATGCAAAAACTGCTATTCTGGGTCCGGAACAGGAGACTGACATGAACAGTGCCGTAACCGTCATCGCCGTGCTCGTGATTCTTGTGGGGGCGGCGGTAAGCTATGCGTTGCCTTTCCATGCCGTCGGGGGCGCCATCATCTTCATCGGCGTGGTGCTGGCGCTCACCTTGCGCACGGCGGCGGAATGGGAGCGCGCGGTGGTGCTGCGGCTGGGGCGCTTTGCCGGGGTGCGCGGGCCGGGGCTATATCTTCTTATCCCGGCAATCGAGACGGTTTACACCGTGGTGGACACGCGCCGGCAAAGCACGCGCATTTCCGCCGAGGATACGCTGACCGCCGATGCAGTTTCCGTGACGATGGATTCCATCCTGTTCTGGCGCGTGACGGATGTGAAACGCGCGGCAACGGAGCTTTCCGATTATCGCGGCATGATCGCGCAGGTGGCGCAAACCTCGCTGCGGGAGGTAATCTCAGCCACCACCATGGCGGATATTCTTTCCAACCGCGAAGCGATGGATGAGAAGTTGCAGGCGCTGATCCGCCGCAAGGCGGATGGCTGGGGCATTGGCGATATCGCCGTGGAAATCCGCGATGTGAAGATCCCGCCCGAGCTGAACGATGCGATGAGCCGCAACGCCCAGGCGGAGAAGGAGAAACAGGCACGCGTGACGCTGGCCAGCGCGGAGATCGCCATCGCCCAGCAGATTGTTGCGGCCTCGCAAATCTATGCTGAAAATCCTGTGGCTTTGCAGATCCGGCAGATGGGCTTGATCTACGATATGAACAAGGATCGTGGGGCGACGATATTGGTGCCAACAACGATGACCGAGGCGTTGGGCACGGTGGTGGCGCTAAGCGCCACGCAACAGCAGCAGGCGGCGGCGAAACCAGCACCCCAGCCGCGGCCCTTCACCCCACCACCGCCCACCGGAAGCGTTCCCTCGGCCTGAGATCACCCGGCTCTGGAGCCTGATCGTTTCAGACCGAGTCGCGGCGCGGTCCACCTTGAACCGTGAATCAGCCTCTAATCAATGCGTTAGATGGCAATTCAGACATTCGGGCGCATCTCTGCGCAATTCGATCTACTGCCATCCGGGCTCTGGCTGTCTGATCTTGGCTTTGAGGGTTTGCAAATAAAAAGGCCGGGATTTTATCCCGGCCTTTTGTCTGTCATGCCGCTTGCTTACTTGTCGCGGAAATGGGCTTCCTTGGCCTCAATAGCTGCCTGCGCCGCCGCGAGGCGCGCCACCGGCACGCGGTAAGGCGAGCAGGAGACATAATCCAGCCCGACAGCCTCACAGAACGCGACGGAGGCCGGGTCACCGCCATGCTCACCGCAAATGCCGAGCTTCAGCTTCGGCTTTCGGCTGCGCCCCTTCTCGGTTGCGATCTTCACCAACGCGCCCACACCCTCAATGTCGATGGAAACGAACGGATCCTTCGTCAGGATACCCTTCTCGACATAGGCGGGCAGGAACTTTCCAGCATCGTCGCGGGAGAGGCCAAACACGGTCTGCGTCAGATCATTAGTGCCAAAGGAGAAGAAATCCGCCGCCTCCGCGATCTCGTCAGCCAGCAACGCCGCACGCGGCAATTCAATCATCGTGCCCACCGAATATTCGATGGATTTACCGGTTTCGGCGAATACTGCCCTGGCGGTGGCCTCCACCTGGGCGCGGGTGATATCCAGCTCCGTCTTGGTGCTGATCAGCGGAATCATGATCTCCGGTACCGGCGCCTTGGCAGATTTTGCAACTTCAATTGCCGCTTCAAAAATGGCGCGGGCCTGCATCTCGTAAATTTCCGGAAAGCTGATGCCAAGGCGGCAGCCGCGATGGCCAAGCATCGGGTTGGTCTCCGAGAGCTCTTCAGCGCGGGCCTTTATGGTGGCGGCATCCATGCCCAGAGCCTGCGCCACTTCCGCCAGCTCCGCCTCGCCATGCGGCAGGAATTCATGCAGCGGCGGGTCGAGCAGACGGATGGTTACAGGCAGACCCTCCATGATCTTGAACAGCGAGACGAAATCCGCCCGCTGGAAGGGCAGCAGCTTGGCCACAGCGGCACGCCGCCCAGCCTCATTGCGGGACATGATCATCTGCCGCACCGCGCCGATTCGCTCAGCATCGAAGAACATATGCTCGGTACGGCTGAGGCCAATGCCTTCGGCGCCGAATTTGCGCGCCGTCTCGGCATCCAACGGGGTTTCCGCATTGGCGCGCACGCCAAGCCGGCGGGCTTTGTCCGCCCATTCCATCAGCGTGCCGAAATCGCCGGAGAGCTGCGGCTCGATCATCTTCACCGCACCCGCGAACACCTCGCCGGTGGAACCGTCAATGGTGACGATATCGCCCGCACGCATTGTCACGCCGCCGGCGGAAAGCGTCTGCGCGCCGTAATCGACCGAGATGCCGCCGGCGCCCGCCACACAGGGCCGGCCCATGCCGCGCGCCACCACGGCGGCATGGCTGGTCATACCGCCGCGCGTGGTGAGAATGCCTTTCGCGGCGTGCATGCCGTGAATATCCTCAGGGCTGGTCTCAATACGCACCAGCACCACGGCCTCGCCCTTCTGGGCGCGAAACTCTGCTTCATCAGCCGAAAACACGACCATGCCGGAGGCCGCACCCGGCGATGCCGGCAAGCCCCTGGAGAAAAGCTTCTTTGGCGCCTTCGGGTCGAGCGTCGGGTGCAGCAATTGGTCCAAAGCCGCAGGGTTCACCCTCATCACGGCAGTGTTCTTGTCGATCAGCCCTTCATTGGCCATCTCCACCGCAATGGTTAGAGAGGCCGCGGCGGACCGCTTACCCGAGCGGGTCTGCAGCATATAAAGCTTGTTTTGCTGCACGGTGAACTCAATGTCCTGCATATCCTTGTAGTGTTTCTCAAGGATTTCTCGGACCTTATGCAGTTCCTTGTAAGCCTCCGGCAGCGCCTCCTCCATGGAGATCTCGCCAGGCTTGGCATAAGCCTCGGACAGCGGGCGCGGGGTGCGGATGCCCGCCACCACGTCCTCGCCCTGCGCGTTCACCAGATACTCGCCATAGAACTCATTGAGGCCGGTGGAGGGGTCGCGGGTGAAGCACACGCCGGTGGCGCAGTCATCGCCCATATTGCCAAACACCATGGCCTGCACATTCACCGCCGTGCCCCAATCGGCCGGAATGTCGTGCAGGCGGCGATAAACATTGGCGCGCGGATTCATCCAGCTGCCGAACACGGCGCCGATGGCACCCCAAAGCTGGTCTTGCGGGTTCTGCGGGAAGGGCGCGCCCAGGTCCTCCTTCACCATCTTCTTGTAACCTTCAACTACCTCCTGCCAATGCGCGGGGGAGAGGGCGGTATCCTCGGTCACATCGGCCTCGAGCTTCACCTGCTCGATGATTTCCTCGAAGCGGTGATGGTCCACACCCAGCACCACCGAGCCATACATCTGGATGAAACGGCGATAGCTGTCCCAGGCGAAGCGCGCATCACCGGAGGCCGCGGCCAGCCCCACCACGGTTTCATCGTTCAAGCCAAGATTCAGCACCGTGTCCATCATGCCCGGCATGGAAACCCGCGCACCCGAACGCACGGAAACCAGCAGCGGCTTGTCCTTGTCGCCGAATTTGCGCTCCACCGCCTGCTCGATGCGGGCGAGAGCGGCATCCACCTGCACCTTCAGCTCAGCCGGGTAGTTGCGGTCATTTTCGTAATAGGCAGTGCAGACTTCGGTCGTGATGGTGAAGCCTGGCGGAACGGGCAGATTGATGCTCGCCATTTCGGCCAAGTTGGCACCCTTGCCACCCAGCAAATTGCGGAGTGAGGCATTGCCGTCGTTTACGCCAGCGCCGAAATTATACACCCATTTCGTCATAATCTCTGCTCTCCTCAACCTTCAATCCGGGAAAAATCAGCTACCTGGTTAACCGCCCCTGTGAAGCGCGCGAGCAATCGCAAACGATTGCGGCGCAAATCAGGCGCGTCAGCATTTACCGTAACGTTTTCGAAAAACGCGTCGATGGCGGGCCGGATCGCGGCCAGCATCGTCATTGCTTGCTCGAAATCTTCGTTTCTAAGCAACTCGTTGCAACCAAACACAATCCCTGCTGTGTCTTGAAAAAGAGTGCGCTCTTCCTCTTGCTCAAACAGCCCAGGGTCTGGAGAAACATCATGTGGCCCATCGACAGCATTCTCGATACGCAGAATATTGGCGGCCCGCCTGTAAGCAGTCAGCAAATTCGTGCCGTCCATTGTATTGAGCATGTTGGACAGCGCCTCAACACGCATCATAATGCGAGCTAAATCATCATCCTCGCCAGCAGCCAGTACCGCATCCAGCACGTCGAAACGTTTACCTTCGCCACGCAATTTTACGCGAAGACGTTCGATGATGAAGTTGAATAACTCATCAACGTATTTGGGAGCGACCTCAACAGGTTGTCCCTCACCAAATGGGAGTAGCTCGGTATCATCAACAGGGCGCTTGAGCAGAGGCTTCAGCGTTAGCCTTATGCCATTTTCCAGCACGGTGCGGATCACCCCCAGCGCCGCCCGGCGCAGGGCGAACGGATCGCCCGAGCCGGTCGGCTTCTCTCCCACGGCGAAGAATTCCCGCAGCGTATCCAGCTTGTCCGCCAGCGCCACCGACACCGCGACGATGCCGCTCGGCACCGCATCGGACGGGCCTTTCGGCTGGTAATGGGCCCGAATGGCCTGGCCGACCAACGGTCCATCCCAGCCATGATAGCTCCGCTCCGCGTAATAGCCACCCATGATGCCTTGCAACTCAGGGAACTCGCCCACCATGCCGGTGACGAGATCAGCTTTTGCCAGCAACCCGGCAGTTTCCGCTTGCTTGCTCTCGTAGCCATCCGCCCCAAGCTGTTCGGCGATTTCCTTTGCTAAAGCGCCAATCCGGTCCGCCCTCTGTCGCTGAGTGCCGATCTTTGCGTGGAACGTGATCTTCTCCAGCTTCGGCAGCAACTCATCCAGCCGGGTTTTCAAATCCAACGTCCAGAAATGCCGCGCATCAGAGAGCCGGGCGCGTAGCACGCGCTCATTGCCCGCGATAATCGCCTTGCCCTCATCATCCGCCGCCAGATTTGCCACAAAGGCAAAATACGGGGCCGGCGCGCCGGTTTCATCCCGCAGTGCAAAATACTTTTGGTTAATCTTCATGGAAAGCTCGCGCACCTCCGGCGGCAACTCCATGAATTCGTTGTCGATTTTCCCGATCAGCGGCACAGGCCATTCGGCTAGGCCCGTCACCTCGTCCAGCAGAGCCTCGTCCGGAGCCACCGTAAGCCCCAGCTTCGCGGCTTCCGCCGCAATGCCCTCCGCCACCCGCGCCCGGCGCTCGGCCGGGTTGGCGATCACGCGATGCTCGCGCAGTTTCTCTTCCCACACCGCGGCAGAGGACACCTCGAACGGCCCCTTCCCATGCACGCGGTGGCCTTCGGTGACGTTACCTGCCGTCACCGGGCCGAGCATAACAGGAACCACCTCGCCATCCAGCAGACACACGATCCTGCGCAGCGGCCGCACCCAGGTAAACTCCCCGCCCGAGCCCCAGCGCATGGATTTCGGCCAGGGGAGTTTGGCCAGCGCAGATGGAAGTTTCTCCACGATGACATCCTGAGCCGTTCGCTCAGGGGTTGATGTCGTCAGAATAAAGTAACCGTCCTCGACACGCAGGCCATCTCGAGAAGCATTGTTTTTGCGCAAAAACCCTTCTACGGCCTGAGGGGGAGCGTCTGCTCGAGGACCGCGCTGCGCGTTGTGAACCGCCACAACCTTGGGCTGGACCTCAAAACCAACCGCAATTCGACGTGGCCCATAAAATTCCGTTACCGGCGTACCGGGCAAGACGATGTCTTGCAGCACACCGGTTGAAATGATCGAAAGCGAGCGGACGGCCTGCGCCTGCATCCGCGCCGGAATTTCCTCGGAGAACAGTTCCAGAAAAAACTCCGCCATTATTCCCCCGCGATCCAGGCTTCGGCGCAGGCTTTCGCCAGATTACGCACCCGCGCGATGTAAGCGGCGCGCTCCGCCACCGAGATCACGCCCCTTGCATCCAGCAAATTGAACAAATGGCTGGCCTTGATGCACTGGTCGTAAGCCGGCTGGGCCACGCCCGCCGCCACCAGCGCCTGGCACTCCGCCTCGGCATCCTCAAAATGCCTTGCCAGCATCCCGGTATTGGCCAGCTCGAAATTATGCTTGGAGTAATCCCGCTCGGCGCGCAAAAACACGTCGCCATAGCTCACGCCCTGGCCGTTGAAATCCAGGTCGTACACGTTCTCAACACCCTGCACATACATCGCCAGCCGCTCCAGCCCGTAGGTCAGCTCAGCCGAGGGCGAAGCGCAGGCGATGCCACCCACCTGCTGGAAATAGGTGAACTGCGTCACCTCCATGCCATCGCACCACACCTCCCAGCCCAGCCCCCAGGCGCCCAAGGTCGGGCTTTCCCAGTCATCCTCCACAAAGCGTATGTCATGGCGGCGGCGGTCGATGCCGATGGCGTCATAGCTCTCCAGCAGCAGCTCCTGGATATTATCCGGGCTTGGCTTCAGCAGCGCCTGGTACTGATAATAATGCTGCAAGCGGTTCGGGTTCTCGCCATACCGCCCGTCCGATGGCCGGCGGGAGGGCTGCACATACGCCGCCTTCCAGGGCTTGGGCCCCAAGGCGCGCAGCGTGGTGGCGGGGTGAAACGTGCCAGCGCCCATTTCCACGTCGTAGGGTTGGAGAATCACACAGCCCTGCCTGGCCCAGAACGAATGCAGTGTCAGGATAATGTCCTGGAAGCTCTTCGGCTTGCCTTGGGTGGTTTGGACTGTCATGGACCTTTGGTTAAACTGCCGCGCCGCAGCAATACGGCCCCGCACCAGGAAGAGCAACCGCGAAGGACTGCAAATGAACATAACAGCGCAGTGGAAACCGCAGGACTGGGCAGGCCTGGCGCTAGCGGCATTGATGGGGGGCGGGG
Source organism: Pseudomonadota bacterium (assembly GCA_021826425.1). Lineage (GTDB taxonomy): Bacteria > Pseudomonadota > Alphaproteobacteria > Acetobacterales > Acetobacteraceae > Acidocella. The sequence continues at coordinate 856 of JAKAZY010000091.1, read as the reverse complement.
CGTTCGCGTTCCGGCAACTCGCCATCGTGCCGCGCGCCACCGTGGGCATCTGCGCCGCAACCTCTGCGCCTGGCTGGTGCGTGCCGCGTAGCTGGGATCTGATCGGGCAATATCTGGGGCTTTTCGGCTGGGCGGCGCTGGCGGCGGGGCTGCTGGCATTCTTTTGGGGCCGCCGCTGGGTGGCAGGGCTGGCCATCGGCCTCGGCATCGCCGCGGTGGTGAATTATAACGGCACGCAGGGCGTCATCGGCGCGGCGCTTGGCCTCGCCGCGTGGGCCAGCCTGCTCACCAACCGGCCGGGATGGGGGCGCTTATAGCCCCAGCTTGCCCATCGCCAGAAACTTCTCCCGGCGCTTCATCTTCAGCGCCTCTGGCCTTTTGCCCAGCAGCGGCTCCAGCGCCTTTTCCACCGCATCGCCCAGCGCGGCCAGGGCCGCTTCCGGATCGCGGTGGGCACCACCCATCGGCTCGGGCACAATCTCGTCAATCAGCCCCAGCTTCTTCAAATCCTGCGCGGTGATGCGCATGGCCTCCGCCGCCACGGCGGCCTGGGCGGAATCCCGCCACAGAATAGAGGCGCAGCCCTCCGGCGAGATTACCGAATAAATCGCGTGCTCATACATCAGCACCGCATTGCCCGCCGCGAGCGCGATGGCGCCGCCAGAGCCGCCCTCACCGATAATGGTGGCCACCAGCGGTACCGGTGCGTCCAAACACGCCTCAATGCCGCGCGCGATGGCTTCCGCCTGGCCGCGCGCCTCAGCCTCGATGCCGGGGAAGGCCCCGGAGGTGTCCACGAAGGTGAGAACCGGCAGATTGAACTTTCCCGCCAGCTCCATCAACCGCCGCGCCTTGC
>JAKAZY010000090.1 GCA_021826425.1 Pseudomonadota bacterium | reverse complement strand
CCTATTCGATCCTGGGACAGAAGGCGACACCGGAATCAGTCGCGCAACTAAACCAGCGTTTGGGGCTTAATCAGCCGCTCATTGCGCAGTTTGGGCTCTGGTTATGGCATCTTCTGCATGGGCAGCTCGGCTATTCCTATCTGCTCAACCGCCCGGTCGGGCAGTTACTCTGGGTGTATGAACGCAACACGCTGGTATTCTACAGCGTCTCCATTCTCGTCAGTACCGTTTCCTCCATTCTTCTGGGCCTCGTACAGGGTGTGTGGTTCGGGCGCTGGCCGGCAAAGCTCATCGGGGCGTTCCAGCTTGGTTTCTACGCGCTGCCGCCTTTCTTTGTCGCGGCATTGCTGGTCTTGTGGTTTGCGGTTGATCTGAGATGGCTTCCTGCCAGCGGAATCACGGATCTTCGTGATCCGCATGCGGGTGTGGCAAGCTTTGCCGCGCATCTTGTGCTGCCGGTCACCACCGTCTCCCTGCTCACCATCTCCGCGTTGTCGCGTTATTTCGGCGAGGCGGTTCATGAAGAACTGGGCAAGGATTACGTACGCACCGCCCTTGCCAAGGGTGTCGGCTTTCCGGCGATTTTATTCAGCCATGTCATGCGCAATGCGCTCAGGCCGCTGGTGACAATCCTGGGTCTCTCATTTCCCTATATTTTCACAGGCGGGGTTATCGTCGAGTCAGTCTTCAATTATCCCGGCCTGGGCTGGCTGATGTGGCGTTCAGCGCTTTCGCAGGATTATCCGATCCTCATTGCGATCGTCTTGATCATCGGTGTCCTGACAGTGCTGGGAAATTTGCTGGCCGATTTTGTCAATGGCCTGCTGGACCCACGGATAAGCTATGAGTGAGGCGTTTCTATTTGGCCCATCGCGCATCATGGGTAGCCGGTTTTCCGGTGGTTTCACGCTTGCCGTCGGGCTGGCACTCGCCGCGCTGATCCTGTTTTCCGGTTTTTTGGCGCCGTTCATTTACACGGCGAGCCCCTATGCCATTCATCCTGCCGCCGCGTTGCAACCGCCAAGTGCGGCGTTTCCGTTCGGCACGGATGAGCTTGGGCGCGATGCGCTGGCCCTGTTGCTCTCCGGCGGTTTCGCGACATTGGTGGTTGCTCTGCCAGCAGCGGCACTGGCCTTCGTTAGTGGTGTTGCCTATGGTTTTGTCTCCGGCCTTGGCTCGTCCTGGCTCGACAAAATTTTGATGCGCCTGCTGGATGTGTTCCTGGCGTTGCCAAGCCTGATCGTGCTGCTGTTTTTCGCGGCGCTGGTGCCGCAATCCAATTTCAATCTCATTCTGCTGCTGGGCTTCATTTCCTGGCCTAGCCTGGCGCGGCTGGTGCGTAACGAAGTGCGCGCCCAGCGCGGCCGGGATTTCATCCTCGCGGCGGAGCAATCAGGCGCGTCGCGCCTTTATCTGGCGCGGGTTCATCTCCTACGCGTCATCGCGCCGATTCTCGTGGTGAACGGCACTTTTATGATCGGTGATTCGATCCTGACCATCTCGGCGTTGTCTTTCCTGGGCCTGGGCGTGCAACCACCGCAGGAAAGTTGGGGCAGCTTGCTGCAAAACGCGTTCGATATCGCTGCCCTTGACCCCTGGTGGCTGATCTTGCCGCCGGGCCTGCTGGTTTTCGGCTCGCTGCTCGCGGCATCGCTCACCGGCCAGGGTTTGCTGCGCTTGTGGGGCGGGGCGAGATGAACCCGGTACTAGACATCCGCAACCTCTCCGTCACGTTGCCGCGTAACGAGCGAAATGTAACGATTCTCGAGACTTTCAGCCTCGCCATCGCACCGGGGCAAATGCTGGGGCTGGTGGGCGAAAGCGGCTCTGGCAAGACCATCGCGGCATTGGCGATCATGCGGTTGCTGCCGCCGGGTGCAAAAACTCAGGGCGAGATTTTGCTGAATGGCGAAAATCTGTTGCAGGCGTCTGCAGCGCGGATGCGCGCCATACGCGGCCAGGGCGCTGGTATGGTGTTCCAGAATCCATTGGCTGCACTTAACCCCAGCCGCACCGTTGCATCGCAGATCGGCGAGGCGTGGCGGGTGCATCAAGGTGGCGGCAAAACCCAAGCGAGGGCAAGGGCGTTGGCGCTCTTGCACGAGGTTGGCATTCCTGAACCTGAGACGCGGCTCGACAATTATCCGCATCAGCTTTCGGGTGGCATGCGCCAGCGCGTGATGATCGCGATGGCTCTGGCCTGCAGGCCGCAACTGCTGATCGCGGATGAACCGGCGACGGGACTTGATCCATTGATTTCACGCCAGATCATGGAGCTGATCGCCCGGCTGCGGCGCGAGCGCAACATGGCGGTGCTGTTCGTCACCCACGACCTTTCGGTGGTGCAGGACTACGCGGATATGATCCACGTGCTCTATGCCGGCCGCTCTGCCGAATGGGGCGCGGCGCGGGATTTCTTCAGGCATCCACGGCACCCTTATTCAGCGGCGCTGCTGGGCGCGGTGGCACGGCTGGGGCAAAGGCGGTTGCAGAATATTCCCGGCACTTTGCCCGAACCTGAAAGCCGCCCGGCGGGATGCCGCTTTGCTCCGCGCTGTGCCCATGCGAAGGAGGCTTGCCACGCCGCCTACCCGCCGGCTGATAGCCACGGCGCCACCGTGGCGGCTTGCCTTTACCCGTTGCCCATGGCAGCCAGGCCTGTTGCTGAAGCCCAGGCGCCGAGCCCGAAGCGAACCTTCCCTCCGCTGCTGCACATGCAGGGCATCACGGTCCGGTATGCCGCCAACCGGCGCTGGTTCGGGCAGGGGCAGGCGCAGCCCCCCGCGCTGGCCGATGTCACGCTCTCGCTTGGTAAAGGCGAGTGCCTGGGCGTGGTAGGCGAAAGCGGTTCGGGCAAATCATCGTTCGGCCGGGCCGTGTTACAGATGCTCGAATACGAAGGCAAAATGGTGCTGGATGGGCAGGATTTTCATGCCCAGGCAGGCCAGGAGCGGCGTGATCTGCGGCGGAAGGTTCAGGTGGTGTTCCAAGACCCACGGGAGAGCATGAACCCACGCATGAGCATCGGCGATATCATCGCCGAACCGCTGCGACTGGCTGGGAAAATCAAAAGAGATGCGCTGCGTATGCGCGTGCAAGATCTGCTAGGCCAGGTGGGGCTAAACCCCGAAATGACCTCGCGTTTCCCGGGCAGCGTTTCAGGCGGTCAGGCGCAGCGCATCGCCATCGCGCGCGCCCTGGCGGCGTCGCCATCGCTGATCGTCCTCGATGAGCCAACCTCCGCGCTGGATGTCTCGACCCAGGCCATGCTGCTCAATCTTTTGAAAGACCTCGCTCTGCGGCATGCATTTTCGTATATCCTGATCAGCCATGATTTCGCCGTTGTCAGCTACATGGCGGACCGGATCGCTGTGTTGAACGCCGGGCGGATCGTCGAGCTTAACGAGACGGCGTTGCTGATCTCATCACCGCAAAACGCATATACGGCGTCATTGATCGGTGCTGCGGCATGTTCTGTAAATTTTTGTTACACAGATACATTCGAAAGCCGTGCCTTGCGATAGACCTCTTGTCATTCATGAGCAACAATATAGAGTTCGACAGTCATCTCTTACTCATTGACACGTGCAACCAATAAGGAAACTATCAAGTGAAAACGATTCTCAGTACTCTCGCAGTCTTGGGTTTGGGCCTCGCTGCTGCACAGCCTGCCCTGGCAGATAATCAGCCCGGCACCGCCTCGGCCGTGCAAGCGGCTTTTGCTGGTGTAACGCACCAGCATTACACAGTTTACGTGATGCCGGGCGGCATGGGCTTCGTCGGGCCGGATGGGCAGCACCACGACACCATCTCCCCGTCGTTCTTTGTGCTCAAGGTTGGGGTGCCGGTCACCTTCACCGTGGTCAATTTCGATGATGGTAGCCACTCGATGACCGCACCAGGCCTCATGAACATCATGATCGCGCCAGGCACGGATGAGTCCGACGGCAGCATCAAGCCGGCCGTGACCACCTATACCTTTACCCCTACAACAGCGGGCGAGTTCAAGTGGCATTGCGTTGTAAAGTGCGATGGGCCGAGCCATTGGTCCATGTCCAACAGCTTCAATGGCCCTGGCCAGGATGGTTACATGGCCGGATTGATCAAAGTATTCGGCTAGAGCACTATGACTTTAGATTCGCTTGCCCTGCGAGCGTATTTAAAGTCTCAATTTCCGTCTGACACATTGATGAGAAACTGACTCAAGCTTCAAGATGGATCGCTCCGCGATTCAACTTGAAGCGCTCAGGCTCCAGAAGTGGTTTTAGGTCTTCTTAAGGTAGATGCCCGCAAGGGCTGATCGGTGAAACCGCCTCAGCTGACCAGCAAACCCCGCTGAGAATTCGGCGGGGTTTTTTCTTATGGTTTAGGCCCAACGTGGTCGTGGCGTGCGCTGAGTGTTTTTCCTCCGATGAAAACCACTTTGCCTTTATTCTTGCTAAAAATTTCAACCGTCTGGGTTGAACCTTTCGGATCAACTCAGATGAGTATTGCGCTTGGTTGGATGGTTTCGAGTAGCCTTGCGATGGCTTGTGATACGGCATCTTTGGTTTTGGCTTGGCGTATGGCGCTGGATTCATGGGCGCCAAGATTGTCCATAATGATAATGCCGCCCGGCGAGAAGGTTGGGACCTGTAACGTCTTGACGGAGGTGCGCAAGTGCTGGCCGTTGATCGGACTGTCGAGTAGCCATGGCGCTTTGGCGCGGTCATGGCGCAGAGCGACTAGCCCATGCAAAGTAAACACGCGCGCCCGGCAGAGTGCCATCAGCCGGTCGCGGTGCTCACCCGAAATTTTCCATGACTTGTGGCCACCCATCTGGTCGGGCGCCACCCTGCCGGTCTCACACAGTCGTTTCAGTCAATAAATCGTAACGTTGTAACTGACACCAAGCCGCGCCGCATCCTGCTGTTGCCAAAGTCCACCAGCAAAAATCGTGAGTCAAATCACACCGTGTCGGCGCAAGACAAAATCCGGCTCAGAGTAAATTCATACCAATCTAGCGCCCGGTCCATTTCGCTTCGTAAACCTTGGAGCCCTTCGGTGTCACAAACAGTCTGTCCTCTTTTAGCTCTGCCAGGCGTAGCGCGTTCAGGGTGATGATCAGCGCCGCCACGTTCATCATGCCGGGCGGTATCCACATGATCAGTCCGCCAAACAACTGGTCGTTGGCCGGGGAGATGGTGGGAAACAATCGCCCGCACAGCGCGTAGAAGGAGAATAGGTCTTTCGTGGTGAGCGCGATATAGGCGCCGATGACGATCTGTGGAAACATCACGAAAAACCCGGTGCCGGCACGGGTGAGGTAGGAATAGCTGCAGGGCGGTTTCGGGCGCGGGTCCAGCGCCACCATCCAGAACAACACCCCGCCCCCGAGGCAGGAAAGGTTCATCACCGCGTAAAGCGTGGGGTCAATCATCGCGTCGAAATGTACGGCGGGGATCAGCCAGATATCGGTGGTGAACAGAAACACCGCCATCGCCGCGAGTGGGTGGGAGAAAAACCGTACGTGCCGCCATGCCGCGATAGCGGCACGGCTTATCAAGGCGGGTACCCCCGCCGCCAGCGCCGCGCCCGGCCACGAAATGCCCGCGCAGAACGGTGCCACCATGCCCAGCACCACCGCCTGCGTGCGGTTGAGGAAGAACATATGCTGGGAGATGTATTCAAAATGCGTCTGCAGCACGAACCAGACGCCCAGCACGCCTGCATAGAAAAAAGTCTGCCGCAGCTTGCCTGGTCTGGTCGCGGCATCCAGCCGCTTTATCCCGCGCCAGTACCAAAAGGGCAGAAGCAGGCAGCCGGCGAAAACGATCGGGTTGAACACGAAGGGCAGCAGAAATGGCAACTGCGCCGGAACAAAATGACAAAGCCCACCCACGAGCAGCGTAATAAGGATAAGCCCTGCTTCAGCCATTTTGCTTGTCCATCGGTACACCGCAAAGCGCGCGGCTGGTGCGGATGGTTTGCAGCGTCTGCACCCGCGCCACGGTGGGGGCGTTCGTGAGGCGCTGGGTCAGTTGGTTTTCATGCGCGGCATCGCGTGCCACCAGCTTCAGCAGGAAATCTCCGCCGCCGCGGATCATGTGGCACTCCCGCACCTCCGGCCAGGCCGCCACAAAACTTTCGAAGGCTTCAAGCACCGAGAGCTTCTGGCTCTCCAACCCCACGATCACGAAAAACGCGATCTGCCAGCCGAGCTTATGGCCATCGGTGTCGGCGTGGTAGCCTTTGATATATCCGGCTTCTTCCAGGCGGCGCACCCGGCGCAGGCAGGGTGGGGGCGAAATTCCCGCCTTGCGTGCCAGCTCCACATTGGTCATGCGCCCGTCCTCCTGCAATTCCGCGAGTATCTTGCGGTCTATTGCGTCAAGCGCCAGAGGTTCGGCTTCGGTTTGCGTGTGATTTCTAAAATCCATTCCGCGCAATATAATTACGTGTGCGCGTTTGGCTATGGCCTAATTGCGATTTTGGCCCAGCCTTTGCCCAAGCCGGTTGACGCGCAGCCACAGGGATGTCCCTCATGGACCATGTCGAATGCCACCTGGCAACGGGAAAACGTGATTGATGTAGCGATCATCGGCGGCGGGCCGGCGGGCATCGCAGCGGCGCAGCGGCTTAAAACCCGCGGAGTGGCTCGCGTGGTCATCCTGGAACGCGAGACCACGCTGGGCGGGGCTCTGCTGTTAAGCGCCCGCCGTGACTATGGCTTGTGGCAGTTCGGGCGTTTGCTTACCGGACCAGCCTATGCCGCGCGCTTGGTGCAGGCGGCGCTTGCGGCGGCGGTAGAAATTCTGCCCTGCCACGAGGTTACGGCGCTGCGGCCAAACGGAGTGCTGGAGGTTGCAACCCCAGATGGCCTACAACTCTTCGTCGCACGGCGCGTGCTACTCACGGGCAAGCTTCTGCCTGCGCAGAGCCATCTGCGCCTTGATGCGGGCACGCGCGGCGCGGTGGTGGACCAGTATGGACGCTGCTCGGACCTATCTTATTTCGCGACCGGGATGCTGGTTGGCACAACCGCGCATGGAGCCGCTACAGGCGATTATATCGCGGATGATCTTTCCGGCGGGCTGCCGAGCATGATGGGCAAGCTGGAAGTGCTGGCCGGACAGGGTATTCATTTCGTGGTACCGCAATGTCTGGCGCATGTCGTGCCCTTGCGCGGCCGGCTGGAGTTGTGCGCCGCCGCCACGAAAGGGCAACTGCGCGTGCGCGCGGGGGAGGTTGTGCTCTACCGCCGCCGGGTGGACGTGCGCCGGGCGCAGCGCCTCATTATCGATCTGCGCGGCTTGAAAACCCCGCCAGACGAGGCGCAGCTTATCGTTGAAATCGTCGCGTAAAAATCCCGCCAGCCTGAGGGCGGGGTGAGCCGCCTGAAGATGTTTGTGCGCGCGGGGATGGTTGGGCGGATGCCGCCAAGGTTCCATTGGCGAGAACTGCCGATGGAAGGCGGCCGTAGGGGGGCCGCGCGCATCGTCAGGAAATTAAGCTACGATCTCGACTTCCGCGAAGAAGAAAGAAATCTCATTGGCGGCGGCTTCCGGGCTGTCGGAGCCGTGCACCGAATTAGCTTCGATGGATTCGGCGAATTCCTTGCGGATGGTGCCGGGTTCGGCATTGGCGGGGTTGGTGGCGCCCATGATCTCACGATTCATAGCGATGGCGTTTTCACCGATCAGAACCTGCGCCACCACCGGGCCGGAGATCATGAAGGAAACCAGATCGTTGAAGAACGGGCGGGCGGAATGCACGGCATAAAACGCCTCGGCCTGGGCCTTGGTGAGATGCAGGCGTTTCGCCGCGGCGATGGTAAGGCCCTTTTCCTCGAACTTGGCGTTGATCTTGCCGGTGAGGTTGCGACGGGTGGCGTCCGGCTTGATGATGGAAAGCGTGCGTTCGATGGCCATGATCTTAAGTTCCCAATGAATGTTGCGGGCCAATAGCCGGACCGCCCTTTTGCATCAACCCCCGGGCTTAATATACAGGGGCGTGTCATGAGTGTTTTGCGCCTTGAAGACCTTTCTTATTCCATCGCCGGCCGCCCGCTGCTGGACCATGCGGCACTGTTGCTGGATGAAGGCCGCCGCGTGGGGCTTATCGGCCGCAACGGCGCGGGCAAATCCACGCTGCTGAAACTTATAGCTGGGGCGATCAAGCCCGATGGCGGCCGGATCATGCTCGGCAACCGCGTGCGGTTGGGCTATGTGGCGCAGGAAGCGCCGGGCGGCAGCCTCACCCCGCTGGATGTGGTGCTGTCCGCCGATGTTGAGCGCGCAGCCCTGCTGGAAGCCGCCGAACACGCCGAAACACCCGCCGAGAGGCTGGCGGAAATTCATGACCGCCTGCTGGCCATAAGTGCGGAGTCTGCCCCCTCCCGCGCGGCGGCCATTCTGGCCGGCCTCGGCTTTAACGAGGAATGGCAGGCCCGGCCCATGAGCAGCTATTCCGG
>JAKAZY010000089.1 GCA_021826425.1 Pseudomonadota bacterium | reverse complement strand
CATGGGGTTTGGTGTGGGCAATCCGCATTTGATCCAAGCGCTAACGCGGATGAAATCCTATCTCGACTACGGCGCGTTCACGCCGATTCAGGTGGCGGCGACAGCAGCGCTGAATGGCCCGCAGGATTGTGTGGAGGAGATGCGGGTGCTGTATCGCGAGCGCCGGGATATTTTGATCAAAGGGCTGCAGAGCGCGGGCTGGGAGATGCCGAGCCCGGAGGGCTCGATGTTCGCCTGGGCGCCGATTCCGCCGAGATACGCGCATATGGGCAGCGTGGAATTCTCCAAGCTGCTGATGGCAAAGGCAAAGGTGGCGGTGGCGCCGGGAATTGGCTTTGGTGAATATGGAGATGGCCATGTGCGCATCGCGCTGGTGGAAAACGCGCAGCGCCTGCGCCAGGCCGTGCGCAACATAAAGCAGTTCATGGCGACCGATAACGGCGCGCCGGCTGAAACCGTGGCGGAGGTGTAGTCTTGAAACCGCTTAAAATTGGAGTTGCCGGCCTCGGGACCGTTGGCGCTGGGGTGGTGAAGCTGCTGGCGGCGCAGAAGGAACTGATCGCCACCCGTGCCGGACGGCCGATTATGGTGACGGCGGTTTCAGCCCGCGCGCGTGGCCGCGACCGGGGCGTGAAACTGGATGGGCTGATCTGGTACGACGATGCGGTGGCCCTGGCCCATGACCCGGATGTCGATGTGGTGGTGGAGCTGATTGGCGGCGCCGACGGCAAGGCGAAAGCCCTGGCGGAAGCTTCCATCGCGGCGGGCAAGCATTTCATCACCGCCAACAAAGCGCTGCTGGCTGTGCATGGCGCAGCTTTGGCCAGGGCGGCGGAGGCGAATAACGTCACCATCGCCTATGAGGCGGCGGTCGCGGGGGGCATTCCGGTCATCAAAGTGCTGCGCGAGGGGCTGGTGGCGAATAAAATCTCCCGCGTGGCGGGGATTCTGAACGGCACCTGTAATTACATACTCACCGTAATGCGCGAAGAAGGTCGGGGCTTTAGTGATGTGCTGGCTGACGCGCAAAAGCTTGGCTATGCCGAGGCCGACCCGAGCTTTGACATCGACGGTGTGGATGCCGCGCATAAGCTTGCCATTCTGGCCGGGCTGGCCTTCGGTGTGAGGATCGATTTTGAAAGCCTGCACATAGAGGGCATCCGCCGGGTTTCGGCGCTGGATATCTCCTTCGCGCAGGAGCTTGGCTACCGGATTAAGCTGCTGGGCATTGCCGAGGAGACCGAGGCGGGCATTTCGCTGCGGGTGCACCCCGCGATGGTGCCGGAGCAGAAACCCATCGCCACGGTGGACGGCGTGTTCAACGCTGTGTTGCTGGAGGGGGATTATTCTGGGCCCGTATTCTTGCGCGGGCGCGGGGCTGGTGAAGGCCCGACCGCGAGTGCCGTGGTGGCGGATTTGATCGACCTCGCGCGGGGGATTTGCGTGCCGGTTTGGGGAATGGAGGAAAGCGCGCTGGAGGAAGCGCGGATTGTGCCCATGGCGGAGCTGGCAAGTGCCTATTTTCTGCGCCTGATGGTGGTGGACCAGCCCGGCGTGTTGGCGGATGTGACTGCGATTTTGCGCGACCACGGCATCTCGCTTGAATCCATGCTGCAACATGGGCGTAAGCCGGGTGAGGCCGTGCCGATTGTGCTGGTGACGCATGAGACGCGCGAGGCGGCTGTGAACGCCGCTCTGGCGGGCATCGCGGCATTGCCAGCCGTGCTGGAGCCCCCGGCGCTGATCCGAATTGAACCGCAATAAGGGAGTTCCCAATGACCGACCGCCGTCTTGAAGACGTTTCTGACCGCAATCTGGCGCTGGAGCTGGTGCGTGTGACCGAGGCAGCGGCGATTGCCGCCTCGCGCTGGATCGGAAGGGGCAAAAAGAATGAAGCCGATGGCGCGGCGGTTGAGGCGATGCGCAAGGCGTTCGACACTGTGGCCATCGACGGCACCGTGGTGATCGGCGAGGGCGAGATGGACGAGGCGCCGATGCTTTATATCGGCGAGAAGGTGGGCTGCGGCGGTCCGGCGATGGATATTGCCGTGGACCCGCTGGAGGGCACCACGATCACCGCCAAGGGTGGGCCAAACGCCATTGCCACAGTGGCGCTGGCCGAGCGCGGCAATTTTCTGCACGCGCCGGATATTTACATGGACAAGATTGCCGTGGGCGGCGGGCTGCCGGATGGCGTGGTGACGCTGGACGCGCCGGTGCGGGAGAATTTGAAGAACCTGGCGCTGGCGAAGGGCGTCGATATTTCAGAGCTGATGGTCTGCATGCTGGACCGTGAACGCCATGCCGAGAAGATCGCCAAGATCCGCGAGGCGGGCGCTCGCATTCTGTTGTTGGGTGATGGCGATGTGGCCGGGGTGATCGCGGCCTCGCTGCCCGGTGGCGGGGTGGATATGTATCTGGGCTCCGGCGGCGCGCCGGAAGGTGTGCTGGCAGCGGCGGCGCTGCGCTGCACAGGCGGGCAGATGCAGGGGCGGCTGATGTTCGAGGATGACGCGCAGATTGAACGCGCGCGCGGCATGGGCATTACCGATCCGAGCCGCATCTACACCCTAAACGAGATGGCCAAGGGCGATGTGATGTTCGCTGCCACGGGGGTTACCACCGGCGCCATGCTGGCCGGGGTGCACCGCGTGGGCCAGGGGGCGGTGACGTATTCCATCGTCATGCGCTCTAAATCCGGCACGGTGCGCTATGTCGAGGGGCACCATAATTTCGCGAAGAAAAATCTCGGGGTTTAAACTTTACAGCACCCGGATCAGCGCCACGAATTCTTCCACGCTGAGAGTTTCCGCGCGGCGGGAGGCATCTATGCCCGCTTTGGTGCAGAGGGCCTCGCCGCCCAGCGGTTTCAGCGCGCCGCGCAGCATCTTGCGGCGCTGGCCAAAGGCGGCGGCGGTCAGGCGTTCCATGGCTTTCAATTCCTCGCGCGCGGGCTGCTCAGGGCGGGGGGTGAGCCGGATGAGCGCGGATTCCACCTTCGGCGGTGGGGCGAAGGCGCTGGCGGGAATATGCATCAGCATCGTTACCTCGCACAGCCATTGCGCCAGCACGGAAACGCGGCCGTAAGCGCCGGTATTGGGCTGAGCACAGATGCGTTCCGCCACCTCCAGCTGGAACATCAGCGTCATAGAGTGGAAATCCGCCGCGCGTTGCAGCCAGTTCACCAGCAACAGCGTGCCGATATTATATGGCAGGTTAGCAACGATGGCACGCGGTGGCGGCACCAGGGCTGGCAGGTCCGCCTTGATCGCGTCGGCCTCGATGATGGAGAGGCGGTTTGTAGTGGCGGCCAGTGTCGTGATCGCCGCCACGGCACGCTTGTCATATTCAATGGCGGTAACGTGAGCCGCCCTGGTTTCTAGCAGGGCACGGGTCAGCCCGCCGGGGCCGGGGCCGATTTCGATGACATTCACCCCCTCCAGATTGCCCGCTGCGGCGGCGATGCGCGCCAGCAAAGCGGGGCCCAGCAGGAAATGCTGCCCGAGCGATTTATCCGCTCGCAGGTCGAAATTGCGGATCACCTCTGCCAAAGTTGGCAATAAAATTTCAGCCATGACCGCTTGTTAGCCGATGCCGGACCGTGGCAACAGAGACACGTGGATAATGCGACCGGCCACGCGGGTTTTCTGCGCGTACCCCCCTTGCTCCGCGCTCTGGTGAGGGCGGATGAGGTCTGGCTCGCCCTGCTGGCGGCGGTGGTGGGGGTTTGCGCTGGGTTCGGCGTGGTGCTGATCAACGAACTTTCGTTCCTTATGCACCAGAATCTGTTCGCGCTGGCGCCGGGGGTGGAGCTTTCTGAAACGCCCTGGCTCGACCCGCGCCGGGCCATTGCCGTGCCGGTGCTGGGTGGGCTGGTTTTGGGCGTTACGTTATGGATTTTGGCGCGGTTCCGGCCCAAGCCGCTGGTCGACCCGATTGAAGCCAATGCGCTCTATGGCGGGCGGATGTCGTTGACGGATTCGTTGATTGTGGCGGCGCAGACCGCATGGTCCAACGGGGTGGGCGCCTCGGTGGGGATGGAGGCCGGTTATGCGCAGCTGGGTTCGGGCGTGGCATCTTGGCTGGGCAGGAATTTCCGGCTCAGGCGCAACGATTTACGCACATTGGTGGGGTGCGGCGCGGGTGCGGCCATCGCCGGGGCGTTCAATGCGCCGCTCTGCGGAGCGTTTTATGGCATTGAGCTGGTCATCGGCATCTATTCCGTGACAACCCTGCCGTTTGTCGTCATCGCGGCACTGGCTGGCACGCTCACCGTGCAGATTATGGGGTTCGGCGCACCACCTTTAGACGTTACGCTGCCGTTGAGCGTACCGCATGATGCCTATGGGATCATTCTGATCGAGGGCGTGGCCTGCGGGATCGCGGGCATCGCGATTATGCGGGGGGTGACGCTGATCGAGGCCGGGTTCCGGCGCAGCGGCATTCCGGTATGGCTGCGGCCATTGCTGGGCGGGACGGTGGTGGGGCTGCTGGGATGCGTGACGCCGCAGGCCATGTCCTCCGGGCATTCCGCTTTGCATACTTATATAGACGTACAGTTTCCGTTTCTGATAGCGGTGGGGCTGCTCCTGGCCAAATCCATTGCCTCAGCATTTTCCATCGGGTCAGGGTTCCGCGGCGGCTTGTTCTTCGCGTCATTGTTTCTGGGGGCGATGTTCGGAAAAGTGTTCGCCGGCATTGTGAGCGTGGTGCCGTTTGTAACGCCGATGCCGGTGGGGCTTTACGCGGTGGTGGGCATGAGTGGCATGGCGGCTGCCATCATCGGCGGGCCGATGACCATGACCTTTCTGGCCCTGGAGAGCACGCAGAACTTCGCGGTGACCATGGCGGTGCTGGCGGCCTCCATTGCCGCCACCATTACGGTGCGCCGGCTGTTTGGCTATTCCTTCGCGACCTGGCGGTTTCATTTGCGTGGCGAACAGATCCGCTCCGCTGTGGATGTAGGCTGGATTCAGGCCCTGACTGTGGGGCGGATGATGCGCGCCGTGCCGGTGACGGCAAAGTCGGAGACCAGCCTGGAAGTGTTCCGTGAGGAAGTGCCGCTGGGGGCGGCGCAGCGTGCTGTCGTGACCGATTCGAACGGGCAATATGTTGGTATCGCCTACCCCGCCGAGGCCGCGATTGTTACGGGCGAGCAGCGAAATGTGCGGGATATCCTGCACCATCAGAACTATTTCCTGCTGCCAGGTATGACCGTGAAAGAGGCGTTGAACATTTTTGAAAGTGCGGAAGCAGACGCCCTAGCGGTGCTGGACGGGCCAGATACGCGGCAGGTTTTGGGGCTGCTGACCGAGCAATACGCGCTGCGCCGCTATAACGAGGAGCTTGACCGCCGCAGGCGCGAGGTTTCGGGCGAATAGCGGCTGCATGCTGTTAAAAGAAAGAAATATTTTTTACCAGTATTGCGGCGGCAGAAATTAAATCAATTATAAGATAAAATTTTTATAATTAGACTAAATAAAAAAATTAATATAATATAAAATTTTATTTTAATTTTTAAAACAAAAAATTTGACTTTAATGGACTCCGGAGTGGGTACTTGGGCCGGCAAACATAGTGTGGGTTGCTATAAAAGAAATTTTGTCAATAAAAAAAGTTCAAATACAATTTTTGGAGCACATAACGAAAATGTTACGATTTTTGCGGGCGTTTGCAACCAGAATTTAAAGGTTTCAGAATCTGTTATTGCTTGATTTTACTGCACTGCAACTGTAAGACCGGCACAACGGTGGATGGAGAGGATATCTTATGAGCGGCACGTCATATTTAACGGTTGCAGGCGGCGGTACAGCGAATATCCATTCGGGTATTCTCAGTGTTCCTTCCTCGCTGGGATAAACCGTAAACTCTTTGCTGCAGACCTATCTGAATGGCGTTACAACTGCGGTTAACGCGGGTACTGAAGGGTTCGCCAATTATAACGCTGTAAATGGAACCGTTGTTTCCGTTTCCGGCTCTGGCAGCAGTTATCTGGAAGAAATCACCAACACCGATAGCGTTGGTGCAAGCGTTGCAGGCGCCCCGTTGGCCGGGGTGATCAGTGTCAACTCTGCCGCAACCGACTTGGTTGTTCAGGCGCCCGGCAGCCTCACAGTCAGCGGTAGCTCCACCACCAATTTCGCCTTGTTAGGTGCGAGCAGCAATGTGACCTACTCCGTGAGCGGTGGTACGGGCACGATTGTCGCGGCTGGCGGTAGCAACAACATCTTTGCAACGAGTGCGAATGACTCGGTTGTCTCTGCGGGCAACGACACGCTCCACTTCTCTTCCGCGTCGGCTGGAGATGAGACGATCAACGCAGTGGGTAACGCCACCACCCGCGTGTTCCTTGGTGGTGCGGATGCCGCGACCGTCAAGGCATCTGGTAATTCGACGGCCTCGGTCGTCTTCCTCCCGCGTGCGGGTGGCAATCTGGACTTCATTAATAATTCTTCCGGTGCGCAGACGGTCTACTCTGGTACATATACGGTGGCCGGTTCCGGTGGCAGCACCGTTCAGGAGTTCACGGCTAACTCTGTCACCGCATTTGGCGGCGCTGGCGGCGGTGTGTTCGTTGGTGGCAGCGCAGGCTTCAACTCGCTCATTGGTGGTACTGGCAACGCGACCTTGGTTGGCGGCGGTCAGGGCGACATCCTGTCCACAGGCGGTGCGAACAATATCCTTTACACGGGCAATGGTTCAGAGACCCTCCTCGGTGGCGGCGTCGCGAACACCTTTACCATGGGCGTCGAAGATGTCGGTATCGGTACGATCCGGGCCGTTGGCGACCTGGCGTCCGCGGGCGGTTCTGGCCAGCAGAACTTCCTGCTGGGTCAGCTGAGTGCAACCACCTTGACGGGCTCCACGGTAAGTGGCGCAAGCAACGTGTATGACGTGCTCGGTAACTATACGACCACCGGCGGTCAGGGCGTTACATTCAAGGGCGGTGACTTCACCATCACCGATTTCGGCGCCCACGACACGATCTTCCTTCTCAACGGCTCCTTTACCACCACTGCCGGCGCGGCGAGCGTGCAGACGGTACAAGCGGCTATTGGTGGCGGTGGTTCGCAGATACTGCTTACGGACGGAACGGTCATCACGCTCAAGGGCGTGTCCACCAACCAAGTCGTTGTTGGTGCCGGCGGGCATCAGATCAACTTCCAGTAATTCCTTCCAGGAGTTTCTCAAAAAAACCTGCCTTGCTTTGCAAGGCAGGTTTTTTATTGCGTTGGACTATTGCGGGATATGGTCGGGATACGCCCAGCTATGGCAGGGATTCATGGTGTTTTTCAACTCATGAAAAACTTGGCTTTTTTATTTTATCGATAAAGTTCAATGACTTGAGTTGAGCCTTCCGGTTCAACTCAAGTCATCATGGCCTTAGAGCAATATGCATTTAGATTGACGCGGCGGCGTCAAGATAAATGCATGAATTTGCTCGCTTAAACATAAAACTAGAGCGCTATGACTTTAGGTTCGCTCACTTTACGAGCGAGCCTGAAGTCTGAATCGCCCTCTATCTCATTGTTTTAGAGGCGGATTCAGATTTTAGAGCGGATCACGTCGTGATTCGATCTAAAATCATCCGGCTTTACGCCGCCGGGTGGAAATCCAGAACGACTCCGTTGATGCAATAGCGAAGGCCGGTTGGCGGCGGTCCGTCCTCGAACACATGGCCGAGATGACCACCGCAATTGCTGCAATGCGCTTCAATGCGGATCATACCATGACTGCGGTCGACAGTGGTGCCGATTGCGCCTTCGACCGGATCGTTGAAGCTCGGCCAACCTGTGCCGCTTTCAAATTTGGTGTTTGATACGAACAAGCTCTGGCCGCAGCCGGCGCAGCTAAAACTGCCGGGGCGTTTCTCGAAATTCAAGGCGCATGTTCCGGGAGCCTCCGTGGCGTGCTCACGCAATATGGCATACTGATCCGGCGTCAGACGTCGGCGCCATTCGGCATCACTCAGGGTAAATGGAAATGCTGTTTCGTTGACGGCACTCATTGGAGTCTCCTCTCCTCTGCTAGAGCACGACGACGCCAGATTACCTCCGCAATGCAGACGATTCTGATGTTTCGCACTCTAAAGACTGGAGCCAATATAGGGCACGCCACATCCAGGCCAACCCATACTTGCAGAACAGGAGGAAAATGACCTCGAAATGGCCATCAAAGTAAATTCCGCGCCCTTGGCGTTCAACGGCAGATGAGAGCGAAGATCCGGAATACTGCGGGGCAGCGAGGCGGTTGGCTATATCTCCGGCGACGATCTAAGTTCCAGAACCTGGCGGGCGCTTCTTCACAATCGCGCTTATGCGGCCAGAATGCTAGGGTCCAGACTCATAATATCCACCACACGACCGCGGCCACGAGATAGATTGATGCGGCGAAATTTACGGCCAGTCGGTCATAGCGTGTTGCGATACGTCTGAAATCTTTCAGGCGGCAGAAGGC
>JAKAZY010000004.1 GCA_021826425.1 Pseudomonadota bacterium | reverse complement strand
GTTACACAGGCGGCGTAACCCACAGGAGGCAGAATGGCTCTGGATGACGCGGCGCTGGATGCGCTGTTCCGCAAAGCGCGCACCCATTCCTGGTTCAGTGATGCACCGGTTTCAGACGAGGCGCTGAGCGCGCTGTATGAGCTGGCGAAAATGGGTCCGACCTCGGCCAATTGCTCGCCCGCGCGATTCCTGTTCATCCGCACGCCGGAGGGTAAGGCGTTGCTGCGGCCATGCCTCTCGGCCGGGAATATAGAGCCCGTTGCCGCCGCCCCGGTTACGGTTGTGGTGGCGTTCGACCCGCAATTCTACCTCAAACTGCCCGAGCTTTACCCCGGCATGGATGTGAAGCCCTGGTTTGCCGGTAATCCGGACCTGGCGGAGGAAACAGCGATGCGCAACTCCTCCCTCCAGGGCGCGTATTTCATGCTGGCGGCAAGGGCGATGGGATTTGCTACCGGGGCGATGTCCGGTTTCGACCGCGCCAAGCTGGACCGCGCTTTCTTCACGAAAAAGAACTGGCGGTCGAATTTCCTCATCAATCTCGGCCATCCCAAGCCAGATGAAGCCTTGCCGCCGCGCCTGCCGCGCCTGGCCTTTGAGGAGGCGGCTGAACTCGCGTGAGCCTGATTGCGTTAGACGCCTCCGGCCCGCGCGCCGGGCTGGCGTTGCTGGCGGCGGATGGGGTGGTGCTGCGAAGCTGGACCGCGAAGCTGAAGCCGGGCTTGATCGAAACCCTGCCGCTCTTGTTGCAGGAGGCAGCGCACAGCCAAGCCATCACCGATATCGCCATCTGTACCGGGCCGGGCAGTTTTACCGGGCTGCGGACCTCCATCGCGCTGGCGCAGGGTTTTGCCGCCGGGCTTGGGGTGCCGCTGTGGGGCGTTACGGCAGCGGCTGCCTATGCACAGGCGCTGCCAGGTCTGCCACGCCCGCTCTGGGTTGGCATTCGCGCCCGGCGCGGGCGGTTGTTTTTGCTGCGCCAGGGCAAAGCGGAGGCATTTGCGGATGACGCCCTGCCCGTGCCATCCATGCCCGTGGCCATTGCCGGGGAGGAAGCAGCCCTTGTGGCGGCATATCTCGCCGCCAAGGGGGCGGATGTGATGCTGACCGGCGCGCGGTTGGTCGACGCTGCCTGGGTTGGCTGCGCGGCGCTGAAGCAAAAGGCCGAAGGGCAGGCGCCGGGTGCGGCGGTGCCGCTTTATGTGGACCCGCCCGAGGCCAAGCTGCCGGCCGCGGGCTTACGACCCCCCCCCTTCATGAACCCGATTACCGAGGCCGGCCCCGCCCATGCCGCCGCCTTGGCGGCGATGCACAAGCTGGCATTTGCGCATGAGCCATGGAACGAGGCGGCGTTTGCCACGTTGCTGCGCCAACCGGGTGTGCTGGCGCTGACGCATGACGCCAGCGGGTTCATTCTGCTGCGTGCGGTGCTGGACGAGGCGGAGATTTTAACCTTGGGTGTTTTGGCAAAGCGCCAGGGCATAGGCGCTGCCTTGCTGCGCGAAGGTTTGCGCAGACTCTGCGCCGGGGGCATAGGCGCGGTGTATCTGGAAGTGGCGCGCGGCAATGACCCGGCGCGCGCGCTTTATGAAAAGTTTGGCTTCGTGCAATGTGGTTTGCGAAACGCCTATTACGAGGATGGCGATGATGCGGTGCTGCTGCGCCTGGACCTTGGCGCGCAGGCTGTGCATCAGTCATGAAAATTTATCTTTGGTACGGAGCCGCCCTGATGGAGAGTGACGCATGGATCAGGTGACCCATTCCGGCCACCAGGCTCGCCCGGCGTTCCGCCGGGCTGTGGTCGATCTGGGGTCAAACTCGGTACGGCTCGTGATCTACGAGGGTGAGCTGCGCAACCCGATGCAGATTTTCAACGAGAAGGCCGTGCTGCGCCTGGCCAAGGGCATGACCAGCACCGGCCGGCTGAAGGATGACGCGCTGGCCCAGGCTGAAACCGTGTTGCACCGCTACGCCGCCATTGCCCGCGCCATGGGGGCGAGCCCGGTTGATGTGCTGGCGACCTCGGCCGTACGCGATGCCGAGAACGGCGCGGCCTTCGTGAAGGCGATCATGAAACGCCTGCCGGACTTGCGGGTTTCGGTGCTTTCCGGCGAGGAGGAGGCAACTCTTTCGGCCGAGGGCGTGCTCTGCGGCATTCCTGGCGCGGATGGGCTGCTGGCTGATCTCGGCGGTGGTTCGCTGGAGCTGATTAGGCTCGATGCCGGCAAAGTGGGTCAGGCGGTGACGTTGCCGGTGGGCGTTATCCGCCTCGCCGAGCGCGCCGGGGAGGATATCGCCCGCGCCCGCACGGTGATGATCGAGGCACTCGCTGATGTGCCGTTCGCGGCGGAAGCGGCGGGGAAGGATTTGTACCTCTCCGGCGGCGCCTTCCGGGCGCTGGCGCGCATCCATATCGCGCAGACCGGTTACCCGCTGAACATCGTTCACCATTACACAATCAATCGTGAAGAGGCGCGCGATCTTGCCGGGGTGCTCAGCGAGGGCGGGCGTAAGCTGATCGAACGGCTGCCCGGTGTGCCGCGCAAACGCATAGAGGATCTGCCCTATGCGGCGGTAATCTTGCGGCGTCTGCTGCGCGCCACGGGTGCTGCGCGGGTAGTGTTTTCGGCCAATGGCTTACGGGAGGGCTGGTTTTCCCGCCTATTGCCGCCGGAAATCCGCGCCGAAGACCCGCTGCTCGCGGCCTCAAGGGACCTCGTGCGCGGGACGGTGCGCGATGCCAATCTGCCGCAGGCCCTGGTGGCCTGGACGGCGCCATTATTCTCCGGCGAAACTGTCGCCCAGAAGCGCCTGCGCGAGGCGGCTTGCTGGCTCTCGGATATCGGCAGCCATGAACACCCTGAATACCGGGCCGAGCAGGCGTTCATGCGCGTGATGCGTCAGGCGGGGATGAGCCTGGACCATCATGCTAGGGCGTATTTGGCGCTGGCGACGGCGGTGCGCTATGATGCGCCCCCCGAAGCTGGGTTTCTTGCACCCGCCCGCGCGCTATTGGACATGCAGGCCGCACAGCGGGCCGATACCTTGGGCACCGCTTTGCGCTTGGCCTATACGCTTTCCGCCGGTACGCCGCATCTGCTGGCGGGAACCGAGCTGACCCTGCCGCAAGACCGGCTGGTGCTTAGCCTGGCGGCGGCGAACGGCGTATTCGCGGGGGATGCCGTGCTGCGGCGGCTGGATCGTCTGGCATTGATGCTCGGGAGAGAGTCGCAGACCGTTATTCAATAGAGCACCCGCAATAAAAAACCCGGAGCCGCATGGTGGCTCCGGGTTTGCGTCACACTAATCCACCGGCGCGATCAGGCATCCGTCAGCGAAGCGGGGGCAGGGGCGGATGTCGTTGTCTCGTTCAGCATCTCGATTCGGCCAGTGATCTGCCCGCCATCCTCAACCTGCAGGCGGCGGCAACGCGCGGTGCCCAGCACGCGGCCGGTGGCGCGCACAACCAGCGTGGCGCGGGCCACCAGGGTGCCGTCAATGGTGCCGGCCACTTCGGCGTCATCCACTTCAACCTCGCCTTTGAACACGCCGCCGGGGGCGATGGAGAGTTCGTTAGCATTGATCATCGTGGCCTCAACCGTGCCTTCAACCACCAGGCGTTCGGCATCCTGCACGGTGCCCTGCACGGAAATGCCTCGACCTACTACCAAAGTACGACGCTCGGCGGCTTCACGCGAGGGGGTGTTGGGCATCAATGAGCGCGGTGCCGAGGCAGGTGGAATCGGGTTGGACGGGATGGTGGGGCTCGGTGTTGGCGCAAAAGGCGAACGGGCCATGGGGCTCTCCTGGAAGCTTGATGGATTAAAAAGATTGTCGGCGGCGTTATCCGCCGGTGAGGATGGGGATGGCTTTGCCTGGTCCGCCGGGAGCGCGGTGGAGACCGGTTGTGGCTCTTCCGTTTTGCGCTTGTTGAACACTTATCCTCCGTGTTGGCTTATCGCGTTAGGTTTGCGCCAAATAACCGGACCGCCTGAGCGATCCGCCCGAAAACATCAACTAGAGACTGATTCATGTTTCAAGGTGGATCGCGCCGCGACTGAACTTGAAACGACCAGGCTCTAATGTCTAAATCTGCCTCTGAACCAATAGATTAGGGTGCGATCCAGACTTCAGATTCCCCCGCGAAGCGGGTCGATCTATAACCACCGGCTCTAGCACGGGGCAGATGGCTAAACAACCTTCCTGGCGTTTGCCCAGCCCGGTCCACGATGCTAACCCATCGCCGCTGTAACCCGGGGAGTGTCAGCGAATATGGCCGTGTCACAATTCGATATCACCGGCATTGGCAATGCCATCGTCGATTTTTTGCTACCAACAAATGACGAATTTTTAAGCCGCCACGACATGCCGAAAGGCGCAATGCAACTGATCGACGCGGACACCGCAACCAGGTTGACCGCGGCGATGCAGGGCGGGGTGACGGCCTCGGGTGGGTCTGTCGCTAATTCCTGCGCGGTGGCGGCAGCACTTGGTGCCAATGTGGCGTTCATCGGCAAGGTGGCGAGGGATGAAATGGGCGCTGTGTTCCGGCGTGAGATCGCTGCCGTTGGCGTGCATTACGCCACAGCGCCGCTTGAAGCGTCGGTGCCCACGGCGCGCTGCCTGATTCTCGTAACGCCGGATGGCCAGCGCACGATGAACACTTATTTGGGTGCGGGCGGTGAATTCGGCCTGCATGATCTGGACGAGACGGTGATCGCGGCCTCGAAAGTGCTATATCTGGAAGGGTATTTGTTCGACCCACCAGCTGCACAGGCGGCCTTTACCGAGGCCGCGCGCATGGCCCGCGCGGCGGGGCAGCAGACGGCTTTGTCGCTCTCCGATGCGTTCTGCGTGGACCGGCACCGCGATGGCTTCCGCCGGTTGATCGCCGAGGGGGTGGATATTCTCTTCGCCAACGAAGTGGAGGTGTGCAGCCTTTACGAGGTGAACAGCTTCGAGGAAGCGGCAGCCAGGGCGGCGGCGGATGTGAAGCTGGCGGTGCTGACCCGCAGCGAGGTGGGCAGCGTTATTCTGCATGAAGGCCAGGCGATAGAAATTGCGCCGGTGCCGGTGCAGGTGGTGGACACGACCGGCGCCGGCGATGCCTATGCCGCCGGTTTTCTGGCTGCTTACACGCGGGGCCATGGGCTGGATGCCGCGGGACGGCTGGGCGCCAAGGCGGCGTCGCTTGCCATTTCGCGCATTGGCGCCCGGCCCCCGGCGGCGGAGCTGGCAGCGCTGCTGGCGTGAATTTTTCCATCATCGTGCTGGCGGTGGCGGGGCTGCTGGCCGGCATGATGAACTCGCTGGCGGGCGGCGGCTCGTTTGTAACTTTTCCCGCTTTGCTGTTGGCGGGGCTTGACCCGCGCGCCGCCAACGTAACGTCCTCCATCGCGCTGTTTCCCAGCCAAGCCGCGGCCGGCTGGGCCGGGCGGCACATGGCCGAAGGGGCGGCGGGGCTTTCGCTGCAAATGCTCATCACCGCGAGCCTGATTGGCGGCGCGCTGGGCGCGTTGCTGCTCTTGGCAACGCCAGTGAGCTTTTTCACGCATCTGGTGCCCTGGCTGATTTTGTTTGCCACGCTGGTGTTCATTTGGGGCAGTTTTTTCAGGCGCAAGCGGGCGGAGGGTGAAAAGCCGCCGATCTCGCCGCGCATTACGCTGGCGTTGCAATTCGCCATCGCGATTTATGGCGGGTATTTTGGTGGTGGCATCGGTATTTTGATGCTGGCGGTGTTAACCGCCGTGGGCGTTGCCGTGCGTGCCGCGGGGGCAACGAAAAACGCGCTGGCCGGGGTGATGAACGTTGCCGCCGCCGCGATTTTTCTAGTGGAAAGCAAGCAGAACTGGACGCTGGTTTTGGTGCTGGGCATTGCCGCGATGGTGGGTGCGCAGATTGGGGTTGTGCTTTTGCGCCGGGTGCCGGAGACAGCTTTGCGACTGGTGGTGAGCGGAATTGGCATCGCGCTGACGATTGGGATGTTTTTGCGTGCCTAGAGCGCGATGACTTTAGGTTCGCTCACTTTACGAGCGAGCCTGAAGTCTGAATCGCCCTTTATCTCATTGTTTTAGAGGCGGATTCAGATTTTAGAGCAATATGCATTTAGATTGATGCGGCGGCGTCAAGATAAATGCACGAAACGGCTTGCTCAAACGCAAAATCAGAGCGTTCAACTAGAACTGAACGCTCTGGGCTAAACGGTCAGATCTTCCCACAAGGAAACGCGTTGGCGGCACGGTGTTGAAATTGCGAGGCGTTCTGAGTTTTTTGAAAGTGCAATGATGTGGTAATGTGCCAAATGGTCTTACTTCACCAACTCACTCACTTCACCTGCTCAATGGGGGCGTGATGCAACACAGCGAAAATCATCTGATCGGGCGGACGGGCTGGTTGCGCGCCGCCGTGCTGGGGGCAAATGACGGCATTATCTCCACGGCCAGCCTGATTTTGGGCGTGATCTCGGCCAGCGGGGCGCGCCATGATGCGCTGGTGGCGGGTATTGCGGGGCTGGTGGCGGGTGCCATGGCGATGGCGGCGGGGGAGTATGTGTCTGTCAGCTCCCAGGCGGATACTGAGACCGCGGCTCTAGCGCGGGAGCGCGAGGAGCAGGCGGCGGAAGGCGAGGCGGAGGTCGACGAGTTGGCTGGCATCTACGAGGCGCGTGGTGTTGCACCGGAACTGGCGCGCGAGGTTGCATTGCAGTTGATGGCCCGGGATGCACTGGGCGCCCATGCGCGAGACGAATTGGGCATTTTCGAACTCACCCGCGCCAATCCCATTCAGGCGGCGATGGCCTCGGCCGTCACATTCTCCGTCGGGGCGGCGGCCCCGTTGATCTTCACGTTGACCTTGCCAGCCGCGTTGCTGATTCCCGGCCTTGGGCTTGGGGCACTGTTGTGCCTGGCGGTGTTGGGGGCCACCGGCGCCTGGGCGGGGGGCGCGTCGGCGCTGAAACCCGCTATCCGCGTTACCTTCTGGGGAGCCTTGGCGATGGCGGCGACCATGCTGATCGGCCATTTGTTCGGGGCAGTGGTTTAGAGTGAGAGCTTGGCGAAAGCGCCGACACTAGAGGCGGATTCAGATTTTAGAGCGGATCATGTCGTGATTCGATCTAAAATCATCCGGCTTTAGCGCAAACGGTGCCAGGAGCTGCGGTGAAATTGCCGCGCCCGTACAGTGCGCGGTGCGCGGGACTTGCGAAAGGCTTAGCCCTTCGATGATTTTCAGCGTTTGTTTTGCAACCGGCATGGCGGGGTCGTGCCAGGAAATATCTGGCCGCAGGGTCAGAAACTCAGGCAGCAGGAAGCTGTAATGCGTGCAGCCCAGCGCCACCGCATCGATGGCTTCGCCGCCGGGTTGCACGAAAAGGGGGGTTACGGCGTTGGAAACATCAACGCTGGCACCTTGGAATTTTTGTTCTGCCAGCTCCGCCAATGTGGGCGCACCAAGGGTGAACACCGTGCAGTCTGCAGCGAATTTTTCGATGAGGCCGTTGAGGTAAGGCCGTCGCGCGGTGGCTTTGGTGGCCAGCACGCCGATGCTGCGCGTATGGCTGGCGGCGGCGGCGGGTTTTATGGGCGGCACGCAGCCGATGAAGGGCAGCGCGAACGCCTCCCGCAGGGCGGCCAGGGCAATCGTGCTGGCGGTGTTGCAGGCAATCACTACGGCTTCGGGCGCCTGCCGCGCAAGCGCCTCGCCGATCACCCGGATGATTTGCGGCAGTAAAATCTCGTCCGGTTTTTCACCGTAGGGAAAGAATCCGTTATCGGCGAGGTACGTTAGCGGCAGGCCGGGGGCAAGCTGGTTTAGCGCGGCGACGACACCCAGCCCGCCGATGCCGGAATCGAACACCAGGATCGCCATGCAGTCTCAGAATTCCTCGTGCTCGGGAAAGTCCACATCCCGGTGTACATGGATCGACATCAGCACCCCGAAACCCAGCATCACCGCGGTCAGCGCCGAGCCGCCATAGGAGATGAGCGGAAGCGGCACGCCGCCTACGGGAATAAGGCCCATTACCATCGAGAGGTTGACGAAGCAGTAGAGAAAAAAATTCGTGGCGATGCCCAAAGCCAACAGCCGTCCATAGACATGGCTGCAGGATAGCGCCGTGTAATAACCCATCGTCACGATGCACATCAGCAGCCCCAGCACCGCTACGGAGCCAAAGAAGCCGAACTCCTCCGCGATGATGGTAAAGACGAAATCCGTCTGTTTCTCAGGTAGGAAGTTGAGCTGATTCTGGGTGCCGTGCAGAAAACCCTGGCCGAAGAATCCGCCGGAGCCGAGCGCGATTTTGCTCTGGATAATGTTGTAGCCTGCTCCCAGCGGGTCGGCGCCGGGGTTCAAGAAGATGTCGATCCGCGCTTTCTGGTAGGCGTGCAGATGGTGGTAAATAACCGGCGCGCAGATGGCGATAAACACCACTACGAGCGCGAACCACCACCAGCGCACGCCCGCCCCCAGCATCACCGTGGCGCCGATGGTACCGGTGATGATGGCGGTGCCGAGATTGGGTTCTTTCAAGATAAGCCCCATCGGCACCAGGGCGGCGAGGATGGCGGGGAGCACGAAAAGCAGGTTGCCGGTTTGCTCAGGCGTGGCGCGCTGAAAATAGCGGGCCAGCGCCATGGCCAGAAACAATTTCATCAGCTCTGAGGGCTGAATTTCCATGCCGCCCACGGTCATCCAGCGCTTCGCGCCCAGGCCCACATGGCCAAATTTCATCACCGCGATGAGCAGGAGGATACCAAAAACCCAGGCGGGCCAGGAGAGTTTGGCGATGAAGCGGATATCCACCATGGCGATGCCGAGCATAAGCACCAGCGCGCCGCAAAACCGGATGAGTTGGCTTTGCGCGTAAGGTTGCGGCGAGCCGCCGGCGGCGGAATAAAGGGCCGCATACCCCACCCCCGCCAGCAGGCAGACGCAAAGCACGAACAGCCAGTTCACCCGCATCAGCTTGCGCGCCAGGCCGAAGGAGCGTTCGCGGAAGGGGCGGCGCAAACTTAGGCTGCCATATTCGATCATGCGCTGGCGCCCTGCTGCGGCACGGTTAACGGTGGCATGGGGGGTGGGTTGGCCAAGGGTTGGTCCCGCCCCGCGGGGTCGTTCAGCAAGGCATAGGTCATCATGTCGTGCGCGATGGGCGCTGCGGTTTGCGCGCCGAAATTGCCGTGCTCCACCATAACGGCCACGGCGTAGCGCGGCGCGTCGGCGGGCGCATAGGCCACAAACCAGGCATTCGGGCGCTGCGCCCAGGCCATGGTCATGTCGTTAAAGTTTCTGGCTTTTTCAGCCGCGGTGTTGTCGTGCACCTGGGCGGTGCCGGTTTTGCCCGCCATCTGTACGCCAGGGATGGTCAGCCGCGCGCCATAGCCGGTGCCGGCGGGGTCGTTGACCACCGCAAACAGCCCCTGGCGGACAACCGCGAGATGCTGGTCGTCCACATCCAAAGCCGGGGCCCCGCCGGGCAGGGATTCGGGTTGCAGCACCCCGCCCACGCGGCGGGCGAGATGCGGGGTGACCGCCAAGCCAGAGGCAAGCCTGGCAACCATGGTGGCCTGGGCAAGCGGCGTGAGCTGGGTGTAGCCCTGGCCGATGCCCTGCACCACGGTATTGCCTTCTACCCAGTCGATGCCGTGCTGCTTGGCCCAGGCATGTGTGGGCACTAACCCGACGGAAGCATTCGGCACATCTGAGCCGAGATCGACACCCTGGCCCATGATCGAGGCCATGGCGGCGATGCGGTCGATGCCGGTATCCAGAGCGGTTTTGTAGAAAAATACGTCGCAGCTGACCTTCAGCGCATCCACAACATTGATAGTGCCGTGGGCGTCGTGATTGTCGCACCAGAAAATATGCCTCCCGAGTTTGAGGAAGCCGGGGCAGTTATGGGTGGAATCGGGCGTGAGGGCCCCGCATTTTAGCGCTGCCAGCGCGACGCTGGGCTTGAAGGTGGAACCGGGGGCGAACAGCCCGGCGGCGGCTTTGTTGAGCAGCGGATGTCGGGGGTCGTTGATCCAGCCGTTCCAGATATCGTTGGGCACGCCTCTGTCGAACAATGTTGGGTCGAAGGAGGGGGTGCTGGCCATGGCGAGAATTTCGCCGGTTGTGGCATCCAGCATCACCACCGCGCCGGTTTGGCTGCTCAGGCTTTGCACGGCGAGCTGCTGCAACCCGGAATCCAGCGCCAGCGCCACGGTTTGCCCCGGCGTGCCGTTATCCTGCGCCACCACGCGCATCACCTCGCCGCGTACATTTGTTTCGGTTTGCACAAAACCGGGCGCGCCGCGCAGGGCGAGGTCGTTCGCATCCTCAGCGCCGGTGCGGCCCACGCGCATGCCCGGCAGGGCCAGCACTGAATCTTGCTCCGTCTCCTTTTGGTTCGGTCGGCCGACATAGCCAACGGCGTGCGCCGCGATGGCCCCCAGCGGATAGGTGCGGCTGGAACCCGCCTGTACGATCACGCCCGGCAGGTTTGGCGTATTTACCTCGATCGCCGCCATGTCGGGCCAATCCAGCCAGTCTTTCAGCATCACTGGAATATAGCCGGGATGGGCTGCCAGATCTTGCTGGATACGGGCCTTCTCGGCATCGGAGAGCGGGATGAGGCGGTAGAAATTCTCCAGCACCGCGTCTGGCTCTGGTGCCATATCCTTCACAAACAGGGCGTTCCAGTGCTGCTGGTTACCCGCCAGAACCGCGCCGAAGCGGTCTGTCATGATGCCACGCAGGGGGGCGACCAGCCGTTCGGAAATGGAGTTCTGCTTCGCCTTCAGCGCGTATTTGCCATGCTCGGCGATTTGCAGATGGTAAAGCCGTGTCGTGATGGCGGCGAACACCGCCGCCTGGCCTGCGCCGATCAGAAAGGCCCGGCGCGAGAACGAGGTGCGGTTCTTGGCCTGACGCTTCATGCCAGTTCCACCGCCGCCGGGCCGCGATGCGCCTTGATGAGCAGCGCTGCCAAGGCCGGGTATATTCCGGCCGAGAGCAACCATTCAAACCCCAGCGGTGTGGTAGGAAGCCAGGTTTCATCGAAGGCGCAAGCCGCCGCCCAGGCTAGAGTCACACTCACCGCTGCCATTGCCGTGAATACCGCCCAGACCAGAAGAAAGCGCCCCGGCACGAGCTTGCGCCGCAACAGCAGCGTGACCCATTGCAGCAGCAGCAAGAGCACCGCCCAAACACCGAACGGAGACAGGCCCAGAAGGTCCAGCAACAGCCCGCACAACGCCACGAGCGGTGCAGGCAGCGAGCCCGGCCGGTAGAGCGACCAGAAATACACACAGGCCATGGCGTAGACCGGCCGCAGCGCCGCCTGGCCGGGAATGCCAAACGGCATGCCAATGACGAACAGGCCGAAGACCAATGTCGCGAAGGGGAAAAGCCATCGCGAGACAGCGTCAACCTGGCGCCACGGGCGGGTAGACCGGCGCAGGGTAGAACCGCGGGCCATGGCTCAATGTTTCCGGTGGTTCGTTTTGGCGGCTGCCGCCGCCCCGGCATGAGGGATCGGCGTCAATGCCGGGAGTCTATCCGGGTAGCTGAACAGGCGCAGCAGGCGTAGCCCGTCTAGATCAGCGAGCGGCAGCACCACGGGCTGATTATTCTGGTCATAATGTATGATGCCAACGGGCAGGCCGGGCGGGAAGGCACCGCCCTCAGCACTGGTGAGAACCATCGCCCCTTCCGCGGGCGGCTGGCCGGGCGACCAGTAGAGCAAAGACGGGTCCGGGCCGTTAGTGCCGGCCATCAGGGCGGGCGCGCCGCTGGTGCCGATGGCAACAGGAACGCGGCTGTTGATATCGGTGATTAGCAGCACCCGAACCGAGCGGCTGCCCGTATCCACAACCCTGCCAGCAAGGCCGCGCCCATCCAGCGCCACAGCGCCCATCAGGTTTTGCGGATTGCCGCTGCCGGGCGGGATCAGCACCAGCACCGAGCGTGCATAAACCCCACCGAGATCCGCCACCACCTCGCCGGTGGAAAATTCCGGTGTGGGCGAGGGCATGAAATGCAGCGAGGCCTTCAGCGCGTCGTTCTGCGCGGCCAGGGCCATTGCCACCTCCTGCCATTGCAGCAGCTCGGCGTTCTGCTCGCGCAGTTGATCGTTCTCCTCGCTTAACGAGAAAAGATGGCCAATTTCGCCGGTGCCATGTTCCGCTGCCTGGATGGGGCCGGAGACAAGCATGTAGGCCGGTGCCAGGATATCATCGAGTGCGGCGCTCAGGTGGCTCGAAAAATTCTGGTCGGCGCGGCCGATCAGCACGCAGCCGAGAGAAAACACCAGCATCACGGGCAGGGTCAGGCGCGATAACGCTTGGCGTAACGGGACCGATAATCTGATCACCGGGAAGCTGATCTCCGAAGGGCAAAAGGATGACAGGCTTGCAGATACAGCCAAAAGTTATCGCCGCACAGTCCGCATAAGCACGAAACAGGCCTGACCTGGTTAATTTAAATCATTAAATGTTTTTCAAACTGGAGCCGGCAGGCTTTGGCGGGCGCGGAATCAGGCGCGGGCGCTCCGGTGGCCGAACAGCGCCGAGCCGATGCGGATATGGGTGGCGCCTTCGGCAATCGCCGCCGCGTAATCGCTGGACATACCCATGGAGCGTACCGCCAGGCCATGAATATCGGCCATGGTGGCAAGCCTGCGGAAATATGGCGCGGGGTCTTCGGCCTCCGGCGGAATGCACATCAGCCCTTTCAGCGCATCACCAAAGCGGGCGCGCATGGCGCGGATGAAGGCATCGGCCTCGTCGGCCGGAACGCCGGATTTCTGCGGCTCATCGCCGATATTCACCTGCACCAGCAATTCCGGCAGCCGGCCTTTTTCATCGGCGGCGCGGGCAATGGCGTCGGCCAAACGCGGGCGGTCCAGGCTGTCGATGCTATCGGCCAGCCGTACGGCCTGTGCGGCTTTATTGGTTTGCAGCCCGCCGATAATGTGCAGCCGGGCCCCCGCGATGGGGAATTTTTCCGCCGCTTCCTGCACCCGGTTCTCGCCGAAGATGAACAGCCCGGCCGCCATGGCCTCCAGTACCGCCGCCTTTGGATGCGTCTTGCTAACGCCAATCAGCACGATCTCAGATGGATCCCGCCCGGCTGCGCGGGCGGCTTGGGCGATATGGGCGCGGATGGTTTCGAGATTCCGGGCGATCAGGCTAGGGTCGGGCATGGATGGACGGTTAATCGCCTGGGGCCGCGTGGTAAAGCGCCGCCGCTTGGGCAGGCAGGCGCAGAGCGCGCCAGATGCGCGGCGCAAACCCGGCCCGCCACCACTCTGGTTGTTTACCGATGAAGGCCGCACGCCGGACCCGTTAGCCATTATCAGCCGGCTGCCAGTGGGGTTGTGCGGGGTGCTGTTCCGCCACGATTCGCACCCGGACCGCGCCCGGCTGGCCAAGGCGGCGGCGCGGATCTGCCGGGCGCGGCGGCTGACACTGATCATCGCCGGGGATGCGCGGCTGGCGGCGGCGCTGGGGGCAGGGCTGCATCTGCGTGGCGGCGCGGCGGCACACAATGCGGGGGGCAAGCCGATTTTGCGCAGCGCCTCGGCCCATAACGCGGCGCAAATCGCCAAAGCGCGCCGGGCCGGTGTGGCGCTGATTTTCATATCGCCAGTTTTTCCGACGGCCACGCATCCCGGTGCGCCCGGATTGGGCGTTTCAGGGTGGCTCAAACTGGCCCGCCAGGCCGGGCGGATAAGAACCTACGCGCTGGGGGGAATAACCGGCGCGCGGGTGCGCGGGCTGACATTTCGTTGCGCCGGCATCGGGGCGATAGAGGCCTTTCTTTAGGGAATATTATACAAAAATTTATGTGCGCTGGGGATGTGCCACGCGCCAGACTAAACCCTATTATATAACTACAATATGAGTAGATAATAACAGAAAAGTATGTAATCATATTGTCATATATCAAGAAAAATTCAGCAAATACTAAAATAATTAATTAACATTAGTGTAATATAGTTGTGGCGCTGCCGCCACAGTCTCCTGAATAACAAATGAACAAAGAAGTATGCGATTGCTTCCGTTTGTGGATGGATATTTAAGGGCCTCGACATTGCGGGCGGCCTGTCAGTGCCAGACGCGCAATTGGGTGCCTCCATGGGCTCCTTGGGTTGATGAAACATCGCTTCCGGCGAATGAGGAGATGAATTATGCGCAAACTACTTCTGGCCACTGCGGCGACAATGCTTGCCACGGGCGCTGCCTTCGCCCAGCCGGCCAAGCCCGTTGCTGCCCCAGGCACCATCGTTGTTCACCTGAATGGCTATTTCCAGTTCGGCGTTGGCGCATACGGTGCCACCAACATGGGCAGCGACGCCGCGGGCTATAAGCTGAACAGTGTTTCCACCTTCGGCGATTTCCGCCTGCTTCCCGGTTTTGATGCCGAGACGCTGAATGGCATCATGTACGGCGTGCAGTTTGAGCTGCGCACCACGACCTCGAATGCGGGCGTTCGGGCGAACCCGAGCGACACCGGCACCAACGGCGTTGGCTCGCTCTATATCCGCCGTGGCTACGGTTATATCGGCACGCCTGATTACGGCTTTTTCCGCTTTGGCGATACCGATTCCGCCTTCACCTTGGCTCAGGCTGGCGTGATCGAGAATTTCGGCGATGGCGCGCAGTTCAATGCCGATGGCGGCCCCTTCAACATCCTGCCGAGCAGCCCTGGGCAGTTTGTCTACGCTGACTCCAGCCATCTCTATACAACCAGCAAGTTTGTGTATGAGACCCCGGCTGTTGAAGTGCTGGGTGGCAACTTGTCCGGCATCATTGGCTTCGAGCCTAGCTCCAACGGCCTCAAGCAAGGTCAGGATCAGCCCGGCAGTGCCAACGGCTCCGCCGCCACCTCGGTTGCCGGTGGCAGCAACGGCCGCCGCCGCAACACGCTGGATGTGGCGGTGTCCTACGGCAATAAAATCGACGCCTTCGCCAACAAGGTCTCTGTTGGTTACCTGCACGGCGCGCCGCTGAGCAGCACCAATGGCAGCTATGGTGCCAGCGCCCCGTATGGTTATGATGAGCTGAGCGTGTTCGAGGCTGGTGCACAAACCACCTATGCGGGTCTTACGGTCGGCGGCAACGTTAAATACGGCCAGCTGGAAGACAGCTACTACTTCAAGCCAAAGGGTGCTCGTAACGCGCTCGGTTACATTGTGGGCGCGTCCTACAATATCGGGCCGTACACGCTGGGCGCTTCCTATTTTAACCAGCAATCCTCAGGTGCCTATGTTCCTGGCAAGAGCGGCACGGCTCGCACGTTGAACGAAAACGGCGTGGCGGTTGGAGCCAATTATCAGCTGGCCAAGCCCATTGGCTTCTTTATCCAGTATCTGTATGGCCAACAGCACCAGCCGACGACCGTTGCGGGCGCTCGCTCCAACGTGCATGAGCAGATCATTGCTGTGGGTACCACGCTTAAGTGGTAAGCATGTAAACAATCCTGCCGGATTGGCAAGAAAAGGGTGGCGGGCAACCGCCGCCCTTTTTGTTTTTTGACACGATCCGTGTCTCTGCCACCCCAGCCCTTGGCGGAATAATGGTTGGAGGCTAAACAACATGCAGTTTCGGGCTTGGAGAGTAGAATTGAGGATTATTCAACGCATTGCCGTCCCCGCCGGCCTGGCTGTCGGCTTGTTGTCGCTCAGCGCCTGTGGCGGTTTGAAAACCTCCGTTCCGCAAGTCAATAATTATGAGCAAGGCGGTTTCGGCCCCGCCCCGGCCAGTTCGGGCAGCTTGTTCACCCTGGGTCAGGGCGCCAACAGCAATGCCGGCGCGAACACCAATATCCAGGTCAACGCCTATCTGTGGCGGGCAACGCTCGACACGCTTTCCTTCATGCCGTTGGTCTCCGCAGATCCGTTTGGCGGCGTTATCATCACCGATTGGTACAGCCCGCCCTCCGCGCCGGATACGCGCTTTAAGGCCAACGCTTATATTCTCAGCAAGACCCTCACGGCCGACGCCATCCAGGTGAGTGTGTTCCAGCAAAATCTGCAAGGCGGGCAATGGGTGGACACCCCGGCTGATCCGTCAATCGCCAACGGGCTGGAGAATCGGATACTCGCCCGTGCTTCCGATCTTCAGGCGGCGGCGAACAACACCAAATAGCCTTGTCCAGAACCCTGCCCCGCAGCGGGGTGGGGGTGGATTGGTTTTTGCCCAGCGGTCATCACTCGGCGCTTGGGCTGGCTGGCATTAATCTCCCGGCGGGCGCTTGCCAGAGAGATATTCGGCAAGCGCACCGGCGATCATCGCGGTCAGCAGCGCCTTGCTGGGATCGCGCCGGATGATGAGGGTTGCCATCCTCAGGCCAAAGCCGAACATGCCAAGGGCCTCGGCGGCGAGGCTGGGCTGGTTGGCCTGCATGCGGACAAGCGCCAGCCTAGCCACGCCCATTACGATGAACGCCATAACGAGCAGCACCGCCCCAGCAATCGCCACGGCGGCGGCCATGCCCAGCAAGTGGCTCAGCCAGATGATGAAGGCGGCGACAAGAAGCCCCAACGCCCCCAGCGCCAAGCACAGCACCATCACCGCCATGCTGGCCGATAATGCCGCGCTCTTGCATAAAAAGCGCACGTGGCGGGCAAGGCTCATTCAGTGCTAACTGCGGCGCAGCAAGCCAGCGGCCAGCATGCCCACGCCAAACGCGATCGCCAGTGAGGCTAACGGGCGGGCGCTGACTTGTGTTTCAAGCTTGGCCACGGCATCCTTGCTGCCGTCCTTCAGCCGGGCACCCAGGACCTCCAGTTCCTCCTCGAGCGAGGCAACACGCGAGGAAAGATCGCCGCCATTCAGGTACGCGGTAATCTGCTCCAGCGCGGCATGCGCGTTGTCGCCCATCTTTTCGGTGGTTTCACCAAGCCCGCTGCGGAATTTTTCGAACTCGCTCTTCAGGTATTCGATATCGATGGAAGATGGATCGATGCGTTTCGGGCTCATGCTGTTACCCTCCTTCTGTATAAGGGGCACGTCGTGAGGCTGTGCAGCGTTTTCAACACCTCGCGGCCAGTATTGGACTATAATTGCGGGGCAAGCGCAACCATTTGGCGCATTGGCCTGCACACGGCCGCCATGGCAGAACAGGGCCAGGCGGGCAGGTGTTTGGCGGCGTCGGAGAGGTTTGGAGCACAAAATGCGGTGGCGGATATTGGCGCTGAGCTTACTCTGGGTAATTCCCGCTGCGGCATCCGCGCAGTTCAGCCTGTTCCAGGGGACGCCGCATTCGCTCGCCCCCCTGGTGAAAATGGTCGCACCCAGCGTGGTTGGCATCACGGTGACGGAGGCTTCCGGCGGACAGGGCGAAACCCCCGCACCGGTACAGGGGGGCAAAGCCACGCCGCCATTAACCGAAGCCGCCGGGTCGGGCTTTATCATTAGTTCCACCGGGCTCATTGTGACCAATGACCACGTTATCGCCGGGGCGGCGCAAATTACGGTAACTTTGAATGATGGAGAAAAATTAACGGCGCAATTGGTCGGGGCTGACGACCTGACAGATATCGCGATCATCAGGATAAAGCCCTCCCAACCGCTTCATCCCGCGCATTGGGCCGATTCCAGTAAGGTGCAAATCGGCGATTGGGTGCTGGCTGCGGGCAACCCTTTTGCACTGGGCAACTCTTTCACGCTCGGGATTATTTCGGCCGAGGGGCGCGACATTGGCGAGGGGCCGTTCAACCATTTCCTGCAGCTCGATGCGCCGATCAACCCTGGCAATTCCGGCGGTCCGGCTTTTGATATGCAGGGCGGGGTGATTGGCATAAATTCAGCAATTGTCTCGCCTTCTGGCGGATCGGTAGGGATCGGTTTCGCGATTCCCAGCAATAGCGCCGCACCGATCGTGGCCCAGCTCATCGCCCATGGCGAGGTTGCGCGCGGCTGGCTGGGCGTCTCTGTCGCAGACCCGCAGGATGGAAAACCAGGGGCGCAGATCACGGCGTTGGAGCCCGGCGGGCCGGCTGATCTGGCAGGGTTGTCTCAGTCTAACGTGATTGTTACGGTGAATGGAGAGGCGATTTCTGGGGCGGACGGTCTCACCCGCGCGATCGCTTCGATGGCGCCTGGGCGAAAAGTGGTCCTTGGGGTTCAGGAAAATGCACATATATTCCACGTGCCGGTCATTGTTGGACGGCGACCGGTTCAAATAGGGGAGTAGAGATGCGGATACTCGTCGTTGAAGACGACAGGGATGTGGCTGGGTTCGTCCTGAAGGGCCTGCGCGAAGCCGGGCACACGGTGGAACATGCCGATAATGGCCGAGACGGCCTGTTCCTGGCGGCGTCGGAGAATTTCGACGCAATCATCCTGGATCGCATGCTGCCAGGCGGCATCGACGGTTTGCGTTTGCTGGAAACATTGCGAGGCCAGGACAACGCCACTCCGGTGCTGTTTCTCTCCGCGCTCGGGCAAGTGGATGACCGCGTAAAAGGGCTGAAGGCCGGTGGTGATGACTACCTCACCAAACCGTTTGCCTTCGCCGAGTTGCTGGCCCGCGTGGAAGCGCTGACCCGCCGGGGCAAGAGCGATGGCCCGGCCACCCGTCTGCAGGTGGGGGATCTGGAGATGGATCTGCTCTCGCGCTCCGTGCGGCGCGGTACACAGAAGATCGATCTGCAGCCGCGCGAGTTCCGGCTGCTGGAGTATCTGATGCGCCATGCTGGCCAGGTGGTCACCCGCACCATGCTGCTGGAAGGCGTATGGGATTATCATTTCGACCCGCAGACAAACGTGATCGACGTGCATGTCTCGCGGTTGCGCCAGAAGGTCGATAAGCCCTTCGAGACGTCGCTGCTGCACACGGTGCGCAACGCCGGCTACATGTTGCGTGCGGAAGACGCCTAGGGCTGGATGACCAGATAGCCATGGCGTGGCATGGCCCAGCTTCCGCCAGCGGGGCTCCACCCGTTGGCGACCGCGGGCGGGGGGCATTGTTCCGCTCCGCGGGGGTGCGTTTTGCCCTGGTATACGCGGGGGTTTTCGGTGTCTCTGCCTTCGTGCTGGCGGTGGCACTTTGGTATTCCACGCTGGGGTTGCTGCAGCACCAAGTCCAGAATGCCATACATAGCGATTCACAGACATTGCTGGAGCAGGAGGCGCTGGGCGGCCTGCCTTTGCTCGAAACGGATATTCATAACCGGCTGACTAATGAATCCGAGCCAGATGGCATCTATCTCTTGCTGAGTGCCACCGGCCAGATTCTGATCGGCAATCTTGACCATTGGCCGGCTGGCCTGACACAGGATAATGTCTGGTACGAGCTGCCGGTGACGCGCCAGGGCGTCGCTTCCGTGGCGCTGCTGCAGGTTCAGGCGTTGCCCGGCGGGATGAGATTGCTGGTGGGGCGGGATGTGCGGGCGCGGCTGGAGCTGCGCAACGTGCTGCGAGCTGGGCTGATCTGGGCGTTGAGCCTGATGATGGCGCTGGGTATTCTGGGTGCGCTGTTCATCCGCTCGGTGTTCCGGCGGACTATCAGGAATATTTCCGCCACCACCGGGGCCATCGCCAGGGGCGATATTTCCCGCCGCGTTCCGGTGAGCGGCGTGGGCGATGAATTCGATGAGTTGGCGATGTCCATCAACGAAATGCTGGATCGCATCGCCCGGTTGATGGATGGAGTGCGCCACGTTTCCAACGCCATCGCGCATGATCTGCGTACGCCGGTTACACGCGCCCGCAGCCGGCTTGAGGATGCCGCACTGCATGCCAGCACCAAAGAGGAGATGCAGGCGGCCATCGACCGCGCGACCCAGGATCTCGATGGTATCGTATCGGTCTTCGAGGCGTTATTGCGCATTTCAGAAATCGAGGCCGGCTCGCGCCGCGCGGCTTTCGCGCCCATCAACCTGGCGCCGGTGCTGCTGGATCTTGATGAGCTTTATCGCGCCGTTGCCGAGGACAAGCAGATCGTGCTTCATACCGAGATCACCGAGCCGCTGCCGGTGCTGGCGGACCGCGACCTGATCCAGCAAGCGGTGGTGAATCTTCTCGACAATGCTTTAAAGTTTTCGGAATCCCTCACAGTCATCAATTTCTCAGCCAGGATAACTGGCAACGTGGTGCAGATCACGGTGGCCGACCGCGGGCCCGGCATCGCGGAGACGGACAAGGTCCGCGCAACGCAGCGATTCTTCCGTGCCGAGTCAGCGCGTAACACCGCGGGCTCAGGCCTGGGGTTGGCGCTGGTCGTGGCCGTTGCCCAGCTTCATAACGGCACGCTGTACCTGCAGGATAATCATCCTGGCCTACGCGCCATCATCTCGATTCCGGTATATAAAGAGGATCGCCAAAGCAAAGAACAAGAGCGCACCGCGTGAACCGCGTGAGTGCGATCCTCTCTAAAATCTGAATCCGCCACTAAAACAATGAGATAGAGGGCGATTCAGACTTCAGGCTCGCTGACAAATTGAGCGAACCTAAAGTCATCGCTCTCTAAACGCATATTGCTCTCAGTCGTCAGGCACGCGTTCAGGCCACCTTGTCCTCGGCGGCACCAATGCCAAGCTGCTTCAGCTTGCGGTGCAGGGCGCTGCGTTCCATGCCGACAAAATTCGCCGTGCGCGAGATGTTGCCGCCAAAGCGCAGAAGCTGAGCCTGCAGATATTGCGTTTCGAACACATCCCGCGCCTCACGCAGCGGCAGCGCCATTACGTCCGCCGCCGGGTCGATGGCTAAAGCGCGCGGCGCGTGGGCGGCAAGCTCGGTTGGCAGATGCTCGGCATGGAACAGCTCTCCCGGCTCGTTTGAGCGCATGATCATCAGCCAGTCCATCACGTTGCGCAGCTGCCGGGCATTGCCCGGCCAGTCATGCGCCTGCAACGCCGCCACGGCATCCGAGGCCAGGCAGCGGGCCGGCAGGCCGGAAATCTCCGCTGCGTGTTGCAGGAAATGATTGGCCAGGGCGGGAATATCCTCTCGCCGCTCCTTCAAGGGCGGCACGCGCAGCGGGACCACGCAAAGCCTGTAATACAAATCTTCCCGGAAACGGCCTTCCGTGATTTCAGCCTGGAGGTCCTTTGCCGTGGTGGCGAGCACGCGGATATCCACCTTCACCCTCGTAGCGCCACCCACGCGCTCAAAGCTCTGGTCCTGCAGCACGCGGGCGATTTTGCTCTGCATCTCCATGGGTAATTCGGAAACTTCGTCGAGCAGCAGGGTGCCGCCATGGGCGCGTTCCAGCACGCCCTGCTTGCGCGGGGCTTCTGTTCCAGCTTCGATGCCAAACAGCTCCGCCTCGAATTTTTCCGGTGCCAGAATGGCGCAGTTCATCACCACGAAGGGACCATCCGCCCGGCGAGACTTGGCGTGGATTATCCGCGCCACGGTCTCCTTGCCCGAACCCGGCGGGC
This sequence comes from Pseudomonadota bacterium, assembly GCA_021826425.1. Lineage (GTDB taxonomy): Bacteria > Pseudomonadota > Alphaproteobacteria > Acetobacterales > Acetobacteraceae > Acidocella. The sequence continues at coordinate 15,914 of JAKAZY010000004.1, read as the reverse complement.
CGGAGATCAGCACGCGTGAGCCGGTGGGGGCAACTTTCTCCACCGCGTTGCGCAGGCTGGCTATGCCATGGCCTTCGCCAGTCAGGTCAGTGTCGCTGCCCACGCGCAGGCGCAGCTCGGCATTCTCGCGCTCCAGTTTGGCGGCCTCCAGCGCGCGTTTCACCACCAGCAGCAGACGGTCTGAATTGAATGGTTTTTCAATGAAATCGTAAGCACCGCGTTGGATGGCGGCAACCGCGGTTTCGATTGTTCCATGGCCGGAGATCATCACCACCGGCACGCGCGGCACCTCCTGGTGCAGTACGTCCAGAATACCGATACCATCCAGCTTGGAGCCCTGCAGCCAGACATCAAGAATCACCAGGGAGGGGCGGCGCGCACGATACGCGGCCAGCGCCTCGTCCGAGGTGCCGGCGCTACGGGCTTCGTAACCCTCATCTTTGAGAATCGCTTCGACCAGCATCCGGATATCCGGCTCGTCATCCACGATTAAAATCTCGGTCATCGGGCGGGCAACTCCTTCGCATCCTCCAGCATCTCAGTCTCCGGTAGAGCTGGCAAAATCAAACAGACCTCGGCGCCGGTTCCGCCCGGCGCGGTTTTGAGTTCAAGCCGCCCGCCGTGGTCCTCCATGATCTTGGCGACAATGGCAAGCCCGAGGCCGGTGCCTTTCGGCTTATGGGTCACATAAGGCTCGGTCAGCCGGTCCCGTCCGGTCTCCGGCAGGCCAACCCCGTCATCGGTCACGCTAAGCACCGCCATCTCACCTTGCCTGTAAAGGCGCAAGGCAACATGGCGCGCCCCTTCGCGCATTTCGACCGCATCTGCGGCATTCTGCAAGAGATTCGTCAGCGCCTGGCCGATCAGCCGGCGGTCGCATTGGGCGCGTAAAGGGGTGTCGATCTCTACGCTCCACTCAATGTCCCGTTTCGCCACACGCTGCAGCACCATCGCCTCGCGGGCAAGCCGCTCCAGTGATTCCGGGCGCATCACCGGCTGCGGCATGCGGGCGAAGGAGGAAAATTCATCCACCATCCGGCCGATATCGCCCACATGCCGCACGATGGTCTCAGCGCATTGGGTAAAGCTTTCAGGGTCGGAGGTGATCTCCTTGGCAAAGCGGCGTTTCAGCCGCTCGGCGGAGAGCTGGATAGGGGTGAGCGGGTTTTTGATCTCATGCGCAATCCGGCGCGCGATATCTGCCCAGGCGGCCTTGCGCTGCGCGGACATCAGCTCGGTCACGTTATCGAAGGTCACGATGAAACCATCCGCGATACCTTCCTTCATCTCGGCACCAATTCGTACCAGCAGCACGCGCTTGGCGACGCCCATGCCGTGTTCGATTTGCGCCGTGGCGGGGCGTTCCGGGTTGGCCATCACGGATGCCATGAGAGGTGCGAATTCTGGCACAACCCCGGCTAGATTTTGTCCGGTCCGGGGCAAAAGGTCGAGCTGCAGCAGCTCCGAGGCGGCGCGGTTAGGCAATTCGATTCGCCCTTGCGCGTCCAGCCCGATAACACCGGCGGAAACGCCGGCCAGCACCGTCTCGGTAAAGCGCCGCCGCTCGTCGAGCTGGTTGTTCACGTCCAGCAGCTCGCCCCGCTGTGCGGCAAGCTGGGCGGTCATGCGGTTGAATGCGCGCGAAAGCCCTTCCATCTCGTCCCCCGTGGCGTGCTCAGGCACCTGTACGTCGAGGTCGCCTTGTCGTACGGATTCCGCGGCGCGGATAAGATGCCCAAGCGGCTTGGCGATCTGGTTGGCGATGACGAGGCCAAAACCGACGAGAGCCGAGAGCACGAGCAGCGTGAGCACCGCGATGATCAGCGCGAAGGAAACCTCCAGCTGCGAGCGGTTTTTGGCGAGGCGCTGATATTCGGCTACCGCCTGGGTCGTTTTGTTGACATGGTCCAGAATCGCCGGGTCGATCGGCTTCTCCACCATCAACATCAAGGGCGGCGTGATGTCGAGCTTGATGACCGCCTGTTCAACCGTGCTGCCATGCGGGCTGATCACAGGCACCTCGCCGCTATTGGCCTGGGCGATGGCGTTATGGTCCGGGATGCTGGCCGCCATCCCCGCGAACAGCCCGGCGGAGGCGATCACCTGCCCGGTCAGCGGGTCAAAAATAACCGCCTGGGTGAGACCGCGCGTGGAGGTCTGGCCAACAAGATAGGAGGCGAACTCGTTGGGGTCGCCAAAGAAGACCGACCCGGCCTGGGATAGATCGTTTGCCATCGCCAGGGCATCGAGCCTGATGTCGTTCTCATGCTCCGTGAGGTAGCCTTGCGCCACTTGGTCGCTTTCGGCCAGGGCCGTCTGTACCCGATTATTGAACCAGGCCTGGATGCCGAAATTGAAGAAGACAATGGCGAAAATGGCTACCAGCACGGCGGGTACCGCCGCCACGCCGCCGAACAGCAGCACCAGGCGCACATGCAGCCCCGCACCCGCAGCACCACGTCGGTGCTCCAGCATCACCCTGGTCACGCGCCCGGCCAGCACCAAAATCAACAGCAGCAAGGCCGCGAAATCCGCGACGATGAGAGCCACGGCCCCGCCAGAATGCATGGGCATGCGCACCCGCCCCGCCAGCAGGGCGAAGGTGATGATGCCGAGTGCCAGCGCGACCGAGGCGACCAGCAGGGTTGCCACCCGCCCCAGCATCAGATCCGCCGCCCAGGCGAGCCTGGAGGGCGATGGTCTTTCGGTTTCCGGCGGGTGGTCGCTCATCCCACCCAGCGCCGCAAGGTTTTAACCGACACGACGCTGCACCCCTATGCCATGCTGGCGGATTTTCTTGCGCAAGGTGTTGCGGTTGAGGCCGAGCAAGGCGGCGGCGCGGATCTGGTTGCCCCTGGTTTCAGCCAGGGTCATGCGGATCAGCGGACGCTCCAGATCAGCCAAGGCGCGTTCATACAGCACGCCCTCCTCGCCGGATTCGCGTAAGGAGGCTAACAGCCGGGCGATATGGCGCTCGACAACCATGGTCATGTTGTCGCCCTCCTCGCCGGAAATCGGGGCTGCGGGTTCGTCCATCGGGGCATAATCCGTCAGCTCTTGGGCGATGATCTCCTCGGTGATAACCGGCTGCGGCACCAGCGCGGCCAGTCGGCGGATCACGTTTTCCAGCTCGCGCACATTGCCCGGCCAGCGATAGGCGGAGAGCAGCGCCATCGCCGCCGTGTCGATGGTCTTCGCCGGCAGCCCCTCGGCCTGCGCCTTGCCCATGAAATGCTGCGCCAGCACGGGGATGTCATCCGGGCGCTCGCGCAAAGGCGGCAGCCGGATCGGCACCACGTTGAGCCGGTAGAACAGATCCTCGCGGAACTGGCCGGAGCGGATGAGCGACCGCAGATCCCGGTGGGTGGCCGCCACGATGCGGGCATTGGCACGGATGGGCTGGCGGCCGCCGACGGTAATAAACTCCCCTTCCTGCAACACGCGCAGCAGACGGGTCTGGGCTTCTGGCGGCATGTCGCCGATTTCATCCAGAAACAGCGTGCCACCCGCCGCCTGCTCAAACCGCCCGATATGGCGGTTGGTGGCGCCGGTAAAGGCGCCACGCTCATGGCCAAACAGCTCGCTCTCGATCAGCTCGCGCGGGATGGCGGCCATGTTGATGGCCACGAACGGTCCTTGCCGGCGGCGCCCGTAATCGTGCAGGGCGCGCGCCACCAGCTCCTTGCCGGCACCGGATTCACCGTTGATCATGACGGTGAGGTCGGTGGTGGTAAGACGCGCGATGACCCGGTAGATCTCCTGCATCGCAGGGGAGCGGCCGATCAGCGGCATTGCATCATCGGCTGAAGACTTACGCGCTCCAGGCAGGGCGGCCAGGGCCATCGGCTGTTTTAACGCCCGATCCACCACGGCCAGCAAATCACCTAAATCGAACGGTTTGGGCAGATATTCAAACGCCCCGCGCTGGGTGGCCTGCACGGCGGTGGTCAGCGTGCTTTGCGCGCTCATCACGATAACCGGCAATTCCGGACGGATGCGGCGGATGCGGGGAATGAGGTCCAGCCCGTTTTCATCCGGCATGATAACATCCGTGATGGCAACATCGCCTTCGCCATCTTCCACCCAGCGCCAAAGAGTGGCGGCGGAGGCGGTGGCGCGGACCTGATACCCCGCGCGCCCCAAAGCCTGGGTCAGCACAGTGCGGATCGAACGGTCATCATCGGCGACGAGTATGGTGGGAAGCGTCATAACTTAATTCACGCCTTCTTCGGGGTCTTCATAGACGGGCAGATGGATACGAAATTCCGTGCGGCCGGGGTGGCTATCGACATCGATCAACCCGCCATGATCGGCGATGATCTTTGCCACCAGTGCCAGGCCCAGTCCCGAGCCCGCCGCCTTGGTGGAGACAAACGGCTCGAACAAATGCCGCCTGATATCCTCCGGGATGCCGGGGCCGTTATCGCGCACGGAAACAAAAAGCGGCAGATTGGGGCGCGAGCGCCCGGTGGAAGCGGAAAGCCGCACGCCATGCTGAAAGCCGGTGGTGAGGTGAATTTCACCATCCTGCCTCTCCCCGCCGGCAATCGCTTCGGCAGCGTTCTTAACCAGATTCAACAGCACCTGGATCAGTTGGTCGCGGTCGCCCAGCACATGCGGCAAGGAAGGGTCGTAGGTCTCGACGAATTTGATGCTTGAGGCAAAACCCGAGCCCGCCAGCTTGCGTACATGCTCCAGCACCCGGTGGATGTTCACCGCCTGACGTTCCAGCTTCTTCTCGCCGAAGGTTTCCATGCGCTCCACCATGGCGCGGATGCGGTCTGCCTCGTCGCGGATGAGCACCGCGAGTTCCTTGTCTTGCGGGGCGGCGTTGAGTTCCAGAAGCTGTGCCGCACCGCGAATGCCAGAAAGCGGGTTTTTCACCTCATGCGCCAGAATGGCCGCCATGCCGGTGATGGAGCGCGCCGCATTGCGGGCGGACATCTGCTGATCCAGCGCCTTGGCGGCGGATTCGTCCTGGAAGGTGAGCATCACATAGCCGGGCTGGTCCATCGGGCTGGCCAGCACGGTGCAGCCGCGCCGGGCCATGCGCGGGCCTTCCAGCACCAAATCATGCTCGGCTATACTCACCCCGGCGCTGCGGGCGCGCTCCATCATCAGAAACACTGGATGGTCCACCGGCAGCAATTCACCCAGGTTGGAGTGCTGGAGAATATTTTTGGAGGCGCCGAAAAACTCCTCCGCCGCGTAATTTACATCAGAGATCACATCCTGCTCGTCCAGCACCACCACGGCGATGGGCAGGTTTTCCAGAATTTGCGCGGGGTCCAGCCGGACCCGCTTTTCATGCGGCGCGCGGCGGACGATTTTGAATGCTTTTTTAAACCCGCTCATGCCGCTTTGCTCCGCTTGGTCCAGCCTTGTGCTTTCATGCGCCTCATGCCGCGAGCGCCACCTCATCCTGCCGGATGAAGCCTTGTTCGATCAGCGGATCGTAGAATTGATGGATCAGCGCCTCCACGGCCTCGCCGGAATCCAGCCGGTTCATCTGGGCGCGAAAGCCAGCGGAGCTGTGCAGCCCCTGGCTGTACCAGGCCACATGCTTGCGCCCCAGCCTTGTGCCCGCCTGCTCGCCGAAATGCGCGCGGATGGCGCGGTAATGGCACAGCAATATCTCTTTCTGTTCAGCCAGGGAGGGTGGGGCCGTAAGGCTGCCGGTGGTGAGATAATCGATCACCTGCTGCAAAAACCAGGGGCGGCCATACGCCCCGCGCCCGATCATCACGCCATCAGCGCGCGAGCGGCGCAGAGCCTCCGCGGCTTTGTGCTCGCTGGTGATGTCGCCATTGGCGATCACCGGCAGGGCGGTGGCGGCTTTCACCTCGGCGATGAAATCCCAGTTCGCGACACCTTCGTAGAATTGCTGACGGGTGCGGCCATGTACGGTGAGCATGGCGATGCCCGCCTGCTCGGCAATGCGCGCCAGATTGGGGGCGTTCAGGCTGTTATGGTCCCAGCCCATGCGCATTTTTAAGGTCACCGGCACGTCCACCGCGCGCACGGTGGCTTCCAGAATCCGTCCGGCCAGCACCTCGTCGCGCATCAGCGAGGAGCCCGCCAATTGCCCAATGGCCACTTTTTTAACCGGGCAGCCAAAATTGATGTCGATGAGGTCCGCCCCCAGCCCCACGGCGATTTTCGCGGCTTCGGCCATCGCCTCCGGGTCGCAGCCGGCAAGCTGCACGGAATTTGGGCCGCCCGCGGAAACCACCTCGGCCATGCGCAGCGTGTTGCGGTTCTCCCGCACCATTGCCCAGGAGGCGATCATTTCTGACACAACCAGCCCGGCGCCTTGCGCCTTCACCAAGGCGCGGAAGGGCAGGTCGGTCACGCCCGAAAGCGGCGCGAGAATAACTGGATACTCCAGACGTACCCGCCGGGGGCCTTGGCCGATTGTCAGCGGTTGGATCATGGGGAAAGTACTGTTGCTCATGATTTGGGCAAATTAGTTGCCAATGCCCCGCCGCGCAATGATGGTTATTGACGATAATGCCGCCATACGTGCATTCCGGCGCGGTAATTTGAGGAGAAGACGCATGATCCCGCGCATCGGCACCGGTTTTGACGTTCACGCCATGGCCGAAAATCGCGACATGATTATTTGCGGGGTGAAAATCCCGCATGAAAAAGGCTTGGCGGGGCATTCGGATGCCGATGTCGGCATCCATGCGCTATGCGACGCCATTTATGGCGCGTTGGCCGAGGGCGATATTGGGCGGCATTTTCCGCCTAGCGAGGATACCTGGAAAGACGCTGATAGCGCCCGGTTTTTGCGCCACGCGGCGGCGCGCATCGCGGCACGGGGCGGGCGGCTTGCCAATGCGGATGTGACGATCATCTGCGAGCGCCCGAAAATCGGCCCGCACGCTTTGGCGATGCGCGAGCGGCTGGCGGCGCTGATGGGCGTTTCCATCGATCTGGTTTCCGTAAAAGCCACTACAACCGAGCAACTGGGCTTCACCGGGCGCGGCGAGGGCATAGCGGCGCAGGCGGCGGTGATTGTGCTGGTGCCGCAGGATTAAGCGCACCGCCCTGTGTTCGAGCCAAGATTATCAGCCTCTAATCAATGCGTTAGATGGCGATCCACGCTTTAGACTGAACCATCGGTGGTTCAATCTAAAGCGATTGCACTCTAACAGGCCCTGAAGCATCGTGCAGGTTGGGGTGGTGGCTGGCTTGGCCGCCGATAGCCGCGTGAAGCAAACTTCATCCTGCCAGCTTTTTGGCATTGCTGCGCTGCGCAATTGCAAGTTTCGCCGCTCAACAGGCTGGGATATATAATTGTGCATAGGATGAGTTTCTCTCCTATTTTCTTGGACGTTTCCTCCCTAAACTTGGCGGTGCATTGCGCACCGCCTTTTTTTGTTTAGCGCGCCAGGCGCAATGTGGCCCGCAACAGGGTGCCCCAGCTCACGGGGTCAAAAAGCCAGCCTTTATCCGGCGGTGCCGCCTCAGCCAGATAGCCATGGAAAAGCCCCTGGTCGAGCGGCTCGGCCTTGCCGTTGCGCTGAGGGTTTGGCTGTACCACCAGTAATTTGTTGCGGCCGAACCGGTTAAGGGCGGCGTGCAGGGCAGCACTTTCAGGCCAGTTTACCGGGGTGGGGCTCTGGTAACCCCGATACGTCCGCCCTCGGCAAGCTGGCGGCGCATTTTGCTGGTGAGGTAGGCGTGTTTTGAGGCTTCGTCGGCATAAATGGCGTCCTGCTCTGGCGCTGGGGTGGGCAGGGTAGCGCTGTTCTCATGCCGGGCAGCCAGGCTGGAATGAAAGGCGATTTGATACTGCGCGTCTTTCATCAACACCCCGCCCAGAATGGGCTCCAGGGTATCGCGCGCGAACAAGCCGGCAAAATCCTGGTTCAGCAGCTTCACCAAGCTTGGAATGCCGCCTTCCACCAGCGCCCGGGAGAGCAGATTGCCCTCGCCGAATTCATTGCCGCGCCACGTCAAGATTACGGTAAACATGAGTGGGGGGCTTCTGTTGCCCGGTGCCCCCCGAACCGCGCTTAGCTACTGATTAGGCAGCGACAGCGAATGCTACGTTGTTATCGTTCGCATTTAAAAATTAGCCCGATAACGGCGGTACAATGCCGGGCAAAAGATGGGCCTTTACCACGCGTGTCGAGTCTATTTCGCCCCCAAACTATTCTGGGCGGCCTGATTCAGACTACACGGCTGCGCCGTTTCGTCATCAGGACGCCTGGAATGGAATCTGGTGGAGGCGCCGGGTACTGCCCCCGGGTCCACAACGCTTATTCCACGCATCGTTTATCGCCATAGTCAGCAAGCTGACGAGGTTCATATAGTGCCGAATCGCAGAATGTGAAAGAGATGCGGCATGAGCCTCTCAACCGAACAGCAATCCGAGATCGAGGCCGCGCGCGCTGCCTCTCACGCCACGCGCCGCCCTACAGTGGCCGTCCTTGAGGAACAGCTTTTCACCGCTGTTCCGGTGCTGGACCACGGCTTTGTGCGGGTGGTGGATTACATGGGCGATGATGGCGCTGTGGTGCAGGCCGCCCGCGTTTCCTACGGGCGCGGCACCCGGCGGGCGCTGGAGGATGAGGGGCTGATCCGCTACCTCATGCGTCATTACCACTCCACACCGTTTGAGATGTGCGAGATAAAATTCCACGTAAAGCTGCCGATTTTTGTGGCGCGGCAATGGATCAGGCACCGCACTGCCAATGTGAATGAATATTCCGCGCGCTATTCTATTCTGGATAAAGATTATTACCTGCCCGCGCCCGAGCAGATGGCCAAACAATCCGCGGACAACCGCCAGGGCCGTGGCGAGGTGCTGGACGTTGAAACCACCGCCAGGGTGATGGAGATGCTCCGCCAGGACGCGGAACAGACCTACGGCCATTACGAAGAGATGCTGGGCGAGGAAACCGGGCTGGCGCGGGAGCTGGCGCGGATGAACCTGACGCTGAACACCTATACCCAGTGGTACTGGAAGACGGATTTACATAATCTGTTCCACTTCCTGCGGCTGCGCGCCGATGCCCATGCGCAATACGAAATCCGGGTTTATGCCGAGGCGATGCTGAAGCTCACCGAAGCCTGGGTGCCGCTTTCCTACAAGGCGTTCTGCGATTACCGGCTGGGGGCGGTGACGTTCTCGGCGAAGATGCTGGAGGCGTTGAAGAAAATGCTGGCAGGCGAGGCTGTGGCGCAGGAAGGCTCTGGTCTTTCCAAGCGCGAATGGGTGGAGTTCCAGGCGGCGCTGGGGCTGAGCGGGTAGAGCGAAACGCCGGCTCTGGGCCCCCTAGAGCGTTCAGCTTTTAGAGCCGGATGATTTTAGAGCCGATCACGACGTGATTCGATCTAAAATCTGAATCCGCCACTAAAACAATGAGATAGAGGGAGATTCAGACCTTAGGCTCGCTCGCAAAGTGAGCGAATATAAAGTCATCGCGCTCTAGCTTGCGGCGCGCTTGATAAAAATACCCACCACACGGCCGAGCAGCCTGGTCCAGCCGCGATCTATCCAGGCCAGAGGCAGAGAACAGAGCGTTGTAAGGCCGATGCTCACGGCGGCGGCCAGAATCACCGCACCGGTGACGCCCAGGGCCGGCACAGCCTGCGTGAAACTCGCCGCCCCGGCGGAGAGCATGATGGGCACATGCAGCAGATAAAGCGGGAAGGAGAGCAGTCCCAGCCAGGCCGCCCATGGTTTTAAAATACGCGGCGCAGATAAGGGTTGCCAAGCAGCAGCATGATAATGAGCGCAGCGCTCGCGGCCCAGACGAAATGGGCGTATTTGGCGGCGGGCACGATGGCTTTCACCGGCAAGTAGATCGCTCGGTGCTCAACCGAGGAGAAGCAGAACAGGTACACGCCCGCCAAGGTCATTGCGGCAGCCAGCCAGTTGGGATTTTCGGGCAGCTTGTTTTCGGCGTACAGCATGGCCAAAACTGTGCCGGCCAGGAAATCGGAAAGATAAGTGAGCGGGAAATTCGTGCCGGCCGCCAGCATCGCCCCCGCGACGGCGGTGAGGCGCAACGGCCAGTTTTTTAAAGCAAATAGCAAAGGCGCGGCGAGAAAGATGGCGAAACTGCCGAACAGTTCGATCCGCATTGTCCAGAGCGGGGAATCGAACTCTACATCCCCAAAGAGATAGACGCGGTACAGCCCGTCGTGCAGGGCCTCTATCCAGGAAATTTCGTGGCCATCGAGCGGGGCGTTGAAATGTGTCCGCATCCAGTAATTTCCGGAAAGTGCGGCTGCCTGCTCGTAATAATCATGGCTCAGCACGATCATGCCCCAGGAGAGAAGGCAGGCGATGACGGTAAGCGCGGCGAGCCTGGGCCAGCGTTTCAACAGCGCGGCTGCCACGCGGGCCAGGCTGCTGTCCTTTGCGAAAGGCAGGCTGAGGATGAAGCCGGAAAGCACGAAGAACACGGAGACGGCGGCGGCGCCATTCAGCATCCAATGATGAATCTGCTTCAGGCTGTCGAGAGTGCCGGGTTGCGGCGGCACCAGTCCCCGCACCATATGCCCCAGCATCACGATAACGGCGGCGATACCCCGCAGCCCTTCCAAGGGCACCAGTTTGGCGGAATTCGGTTTCATGTGGTTTGGGCCGCGACCAGCGCACCATCTTTCCAGCGTTGCAGCGTTACGAAGCTGGCGGTGTTTTGGCCGGAAGCGTCGAATCTGGCGCCAAAGCCGTTCAACAGCAAGCCTGGCGCCAAGTTCAGTTTCCGCATGGCGTTCAGCAGCTTGGTGGGATCTGCGCCTACTGTGTTCAACGTGTCGAATACCAGTTTGGCGCCCACATAAGCGGTGCACGATTCAGCTGAGCGCGGGGGTACGGCGTAACGGGCCGCGTAAGCATCCGCTATTTGTTGCGCCGGACCGGGGAAAAACGGTGCGGCGATCACCAGTGTGCCGTTCAGCGCGCCACCGATAGCGGCCTGCGTATCGCGCAGTTCATAGCCATTGCCAAGGCCGATCAGCGTTGCCGGCCTCCAGTTCAAGCCTTTCATGGCCTGGAAAAGCGCCAGGCTATCATTCGGCCCGGCGGCATGCAGCAGCACATCCACCTTGGCGCGCATCATCCGCTCCGCCTGCTCTGAGAGATCAACAGCATCCTCCGGGTAACCCGCTGAGAGGGTGATGGGCAGCCTGGCCGCGTTCAGCGCCGCCGTCACCGCCGCGGCAATCGCCCCCGCCCCGGCCCCGGTGTTGAACAGCAGCCCGAGCTCACGCCCAGTAAAGTGGGCCTGGATGGTGCTGGCCGCGAGTTTTCCGGCCATGCCCGTGGTGGGGCATGTGCGCAGCAGATATTTGAAACCGCGCGTCATGATGCCGTCGGCCATGGCGGTAAGCTCGATAAAGGGTGTCTGCGCCAGCTCCGCCGCGGCCGTGGCTGGGTAGGATAGGGCGGAGGCGCCACTACCCAGCAAGATGTTCACGTTATGGCTGGAAATAAGCCAGTTCACCGCGCCAGCTGCGCCGGGCTGGGCGGGCATATCCGCTTGGGCAAGGGCAACGGGCGCTCCGGCAATGCCCCCGCCGGCGTTCACCACGTCGATCGCGAGTTGGATGCCGCGCAGCGTTTCATCCCCTTCCAGGGCGTATGGGCCGCTCAACGGCAAGGCCGCGCCAAATTGCGGCCCGGGCGCGGGGCTGCTGGTCTTGCTGGTTGGGCTGGCGGCCCGGCCGGGCCCGGCAAGGCCGAGCATGGCGGCGGCGGCAAGCAGCGTTCGGCGGTGGATTATGTGCATTGGCCCAACCTAAACCGTGAATCCTTATCTCATCAATGAGTTAGATGGCGATTCAGATTGCAACCCCGGTTGCCTTGGCGGTGGGGGTTGCAATCATTGCGCTCCAACTCGCACCTGGTCAGGGTTGACGCAAGCGCGAAGAGGACGGCGATATACGCGCATGAACCTGCCCCAGACAATGCGATATATCGATGTTCCAACCTCAGGCGCCCCGGAGGTGATGGTGCTGGCCACAGGACCTCTGCCCGTGCCGAAGGGGAACGAGGTGCTGATCCGCGTGCAGGCGGCCGGCGTAAACCGCCCGGATGTGCAGCAGCGCAAAGGGCTTTATCCGGCTCCACCTGGCGCCAGCCCGATTCTCGGCCTCGAAGTGGCGGGCGAAGTGGTGGCCCTTGACCCGATGGCGAGCGGTTTCTATCCTGGCCACAAAGTGACGGCTTTGTGCAATGGCGGCGGCTATGCCGAATATGTCGCCGTTGCCTGCGGGCAGTGCCTGCATTGGCCGGAGGGGTATGATGCGCTGCAGGCCGCTTCTCTGCCCGAGAACTTCTTTACCGTCTGGGCGAATGTGTTCGACATGGCGGGGCTGACGCCGCAAGAAAGCCTGCTGGTGCATGGCGGCACCTCCGGTATTGGCCTCACCGCGATCCAACTTGCCCGGGCGCAGGGCTCGGCCGTGTTCGCCACCGCCGGCTCGGATGAGAAATGCGCCTTCGTCGAGCGTTACGGCGCCACCGCCATCAATTACAAAACCCGGGATTTTCAGCAGGTGATAGCCGAGCTGACAAATAAGCGCGGGGTGGATGTGGTGCTGGACATGGTGGGGGCTCCCTACACCCAGCGCAACATCAAAACCCTTGCCCCGCGCGGGCGGCTGGTGCAGGTGGCGTTCATGCAGGGCTCAAAAGCAGAGATCGACCTGATGCCGGTGATGCTCAAACGCCTGACCATCACCGGTTCTACCATGCGCCCGCGTACCGCCCAAGAGAAAGAGGCCATCGCCACCGCGCTGAAGCAGAAGGTTTGGCCGTTGCTGGAACATGGCAAGGTGGCCCCGGTGATCGACAAAGTGTTTCCCCTGGAGCAGGCGGCCCAGGCGCATGCGCTGATGGAAGCCAGCACCCATATCGGCAAGATCTTGCTGCACGTCGCCGATTGAGTTTTTCCCGAAAGCGGATATGGCTCGCGCAGACAATTCGGGTATTGCACATGAAATCAAGCTTCCTGGCCGCTGCGTCCATCCTGCTTCTCGCCGGGTGTGCAAGCCAGCCGCAAAGCCAGGCCACCCAGGCGGATGCCACCGCCTGCACCAATGCCGCCGATGCCGGCTACCAAAACAGCACGCTGGATCTGCAGGCGCGCACCCTGCAGAACGGGCTTCGTTACGGCGCGCCGATGCAGGTCTTCGACGCCGAGCGCATGGGCGCCATGAGCCAGCGCGACCAGGCGATTCAGAATTGCGAGGAATATGGCAACCAGAACGGCACGCCCAGCGTGAACAACGTGCCGGTTGTGGCACCACATATCGTTAACTAAACGGAGTTTTTCATGAGCCGCATCATTCGCACCGAAACCAGCCCAATTCTGTCCAAGGCTGTTGAGTATCACGGGTTCGTCTACACCATGGGCGTGGTCGCGAGGGACACCTCCGGCGATATCACCGCACAAACCAAGGACGTGTTGGAACAGATCGATGCCTTGCTGGAAGCGCATGGCACCGACAATACCCGCATGCTCCAGGCGCAGATCTGGCTAAAGGATATGTCATACCGAGAAGCGATGAATAAGGTATGGACGGCCTGGCTGCCCGAAGGCCAGGCGCCGGTGCGGGCCTGCGTGGAAGCCAAGCTGGCGGACCCGGCCTACCTTGTCGAAATTATGATCACCGCCTGCCGGTAGCCCCAGCTTCGGTTCAATTTTTTGTTAACTGTTGCAGCCGAACAGAATCAGAGCGGACCACATGCGCGGCCCGCCCTCCTTCTCTAAATCTATTCTGAATCAATCGAGTAGGGGTTATTCAATGCCCGGGATTTCCCTGTAAAGCGGCTTGATCTGAGGCCAGCGCACGCCAAAAATTTGGCTGAGCGATCTTTTCTCTCTTTTTTACGACTCGGCCTGCGGCAAGCCCCGCTGCAACTGTTATGAATACGGTTTTGTGTTTTAGGAAAATTATCTTAAACGTCGTCTCGTGATGGCGCCAAGATCGGCAAAAACATGTCAGTGTTGTAATTTTGTCGCAGTTTCGCATTGCGTTGCCTGCAATCCACCCGTAACCAGCACACATGCTTCTTTCGTGTTTTGGTCAGCTCGGGTGAGACAGAAAATGGTCCTGGACGGGGCACCGTCTCGCTCGTTCAGCCGTGCTGCGCGCGCCTGGTTTGCAGGCGTTTCTATCGCGGCGGTTTCCGTCTTGATTCCGGCGTGCGCGCAGGCTTCCACACATCATGCCAGCGCTCATCACGTGGCCTTGCACCGCACTGCCACCCGCGTGTCCACGCGGCATACAACCTCCCCGCACCATACTCTGTCCGTGCATAAATTGGTCAGCCGAGAGCATATGAGGGCTGAGCATCTGGCCAGGACCACGCATCACAGCGCGATACGCCACGAGACGCATTATGCCTCCGTGCACTATTCTCACCATCTGTCCGAGCACTATTCTCACCATGTGTATGTGGCGGCGAAGCATCTGCGGCACGAAACGCATTATGCCTCCGTGCATTATTCTCACCATCTCTATGTCGCGGCTAAGCATTCGTGGCACGAAACGCATTATGCCTCCGCGTATCACACCCATTACGAGCGTGTGGCGGCAGAGTATCGCCATTCGCGCCTGCAATGCGTGCCTTACGCGCGTGAGGTTTCGCATATCGAGCTTTCTGGCGATGCCTTCCTCTGGTGGGCTGAAGCGGCCGGGCGCTATGCGCGCGGTAACACGCCGATGACCGGCGCGGTGCTGAACTTCCGTTCCATCGGCCGCATGCCGCTCGGCCATGTCGCGGTTGTCACGGCGGTTCTCGGCCCGCGGACGATTCTCGTAACGCAAGCCAATTGGGTGCCGGGCTCCATCACCAACGACGTGACGGTGCAGGATGTCTCGCCGAATAATAACTGGACGGACGTGAGGGTTGAACTCGGAGACGGCGCCATGATGGGCTCTGTCTACCCAACCTATGGCTTCATTTATAAACAGCCGGATAACGGCACGGTGATCGCTGCGGACAGCAACGGGCGTAACGAAGTGGCCGAAGCGCCGATGGCCAGCCCGGTGGCCAGCGAGGCGCCGGACCGCAATCTGCAATAATCTGCCGCCTTCGCCGGCGGGTTTTGCCAGCGTCTCCACCCGCGACTAAGCTTGCCTCGCTCAACCTGAGGAGTGATGCATGACCACGGCGAATTCCCGTACCGCTGACCATCCGATCGACCAGATCTTCCTGGAGCGCTGGTCGCCCCGCGCCTTCACCGGCGAGGAGATTTCCGAGCACACGCTGCGAACGATGTTCGAGGCCGCGCGCTGGGCGCCATCCTCCTATAATTCGCAGCCATGGCGGTTTCTCTATACCCGGCGGGACAATGCCCATTGGGACAAGTTTCTGGGGCTGCTGAACCCGTTCAACCAGAGCTGGGCTAAAACGGCTTCTGCGATCGTATTCATTGTGTCCTCAGAGACCATGGCCGTGCCTGGCAAGGATACGCCGGTGCCTTCGCACAGCCATTCCTTCGATGCAGGCGCCGCCTGGGGTTATCTGGCCCTGCAGGCGGCCTTTATGGGCTGGCAGGCGCATGGTATGGCCGGGATCGCTTATGAGCGCATCTATACCGAGCTGAAAGTGCCGGCGGGATTCCGGGTTGAAGCCGCCGTTGCGATTGGCCGACAGGGGCCGAAGACCTTGCTGCCCGAGGCGTTGCAGGCAATGGAGACGCCAAGCCCGCGTAAGCCGGTTACCGAGCTTGCCTTCGAGGGCGGTTTTTGATTTGTCAGCGCAATATGCATTCAGATTGACGCGGCGGCGTCAAGATAACTGCATGAAATGGCTCGCTCAAACATAAAACCAGAGCGTTCAGTTGAAAGCTCTAAAGAAGCTGCCTGCAAGGGCGGCTTCGTTTATCCCGGCAGCCGGGCCGCCAAACCCCGCGGCAGAGCCCGCAGCAATCCGCTTC
>JAKAZY010000088.1 GCA_021826425.1 Pseudomonadota bacterium | reverse complement strand
ACGCGCTCCACCGCGGCCTCAATGGCATCGGCGTCCTCGTTCATGTCGAAGGAATAGCGCAGCATCATGGCAAGGCTGAGCACCTGCGCCAGCGGGTTGGCCTTGCCCTGGCCGGCAATGTCAGGTGCGGAACCGTGGATCGGCTCGTAGAGGCTGGGTATGCCCCCGAGAGCATCCCTTGCCCCTAGCGTCGCGGACGGCAGCAGCCCCAGCGAGCCAGTGAGCATGGCCGCGAGATCGGAGAGAATATCCCCGAACAGATTGCCGGTCACGATCACATCAAACTGTCTGGGATTCCTGGTCAGCTGCATGGCGCAGTTATCGGCATACATGTGGGAAAGCTCCACATCCGGGAATTCTTCAGCGCCCAGCTTGGTCATCACCTGGCGCCAAAGCAGCCCGGCTTCCATCACATTGGCTTTCTCCACGCTGCACACGCGATTCTGCCGCTTACGGGCCAGCTCAAACGCCACCCGGCCCACGCGCTGAATTTCATGCGTGGTGTACACTTCCGTGTTCACACCCTTCTGCTCGCCATTGGGCAGTGTCTCGATGCCGCGCGGCTCGCCGAAATAAATCCCGCCAATGCACTCACGCACGATCATGATATCCAGCCCGCGCACCAATTCGGGCTTCAGCGAGGAGGCATCAACCAGCGCATCGAACACTTTTGCGGGTCGCAGATTGGCAAACACCTTCAGTTCGGCACGCAGCTTGAGCAGCCCGGCCTCGGGGCGAACCTCAAACGGCACCTTGTCCCATTTCGGCCCGCCGACAGAGCCAAACAGCAGCGCATCGGTGGCTTTCGCCTTGGCCAGCGCCGCATCTGTCAGCGGCACGCCATGCGCATCGATAGAGGCGCCACCTACGAGTTCTTCCTCGATGGTGAAGCTGGCGCGCTTGGTTTCCTGCAGCCAGTTCAGCACGCGCCTGGCCTGGGCCATTACTTCGGGGCCGATGCCGTCGCCCGGCATCAACAGCAGATTCTTGTTGGCAATCATGTTTTAAGCTCCCTGAATTTTCGGCTGCCAGGAGGGGATTTTTGCCTCATAGGCCGTGATGGCGGCCGCGTGTTCCAGCGTCAGGCCGATATCGTCCAGCCCGTTCAGCAGGCAATGCTTGCGGAAGGCATCCACCTCGAAGGGAATTTCTTCGCCGTTCGGGCGGATCACCATTTGCCGGGCGAGGTCTATCGTGAGTTTGGCATTGCCGCCCATTGCGGCATCCTCGCGCAGCGTGGCGCAAATCTCTTCCGGCAGGGCAATCGGCAACAGACCGTTCTTGAAGCTGTTGTTGAAGAAGATATCCGCGAAGCTGGGCGCGATGATGCAGCGAATCCCGAAATCCTTCAGCGCCCAGGGGGCGTGCTCGCGGGATGATCCGCAGCCGAAATTATCGCCCGCCACCAGAATTTCAGCGCGCCGATAGCGTTCCTGGTTCAACACGAAATCCGGCTTCTCGCTACCATCCGCATTGTAGCGCATATCCGCGAACAAGCTCTTGCCAAGCCCGGTACGCTTGATGGTTTTCAAGAACCGCGCCGGGATGATCTTGTCCGTATCGATATTATCCACGTTCAGGGGGGCTGCCGTAGCGGTGAGGGTGGTGAATTTATCCATTACACCAGCTCCCGTACATCGGTGATCTTGCCCGTAATCGCAGCGGCGGCGGCCATGGCGGGGGAGAGCAGATGTGTGCGCCCGCCCGGCCCCTGGCGGCCTTCGAAATTACGGTTGGAGGTAGACGCACAACGCTGGCCCGGCGTCAGCTTGTCCGGGTTCATGCCTAAGCACATGGAGCATCCCGCCTCGCGCCATTCAAACCCGGCATCGGTGAAAATCTTCGCCAGCCCTTCAGCCTCGGCTTGGCTTTTCACCAGGCCCGAGCCCGGCACCACCAGCACCCGCACGCCATCCGCCACATGGCGGCCTTTGGCCACGGCGGCAGCGGCGCGCATGTCCTCAATGCGGGAATTGGTGCAGGAGCCGATAAACACCACGTCCACCTTGGTGCCGGCAATCTTCTGCCCGGCTTCTAGCCCCATATAGCGCAGCATCTGCTCCATCTGGGCGCGCTTGGCTTCATCCGGCTCATCCGCCGGGTTCGGCACGGAACCGGTAACGGGGATCACGGTCTCCGGGCTGGTGCCCCATGTCACCTGCGGAATAATATCCTCGGCCCGCAGCTCGACGATTTTGTCGTAATGCGCGCCCGCGTCGCTCGGCAGGGTTTTCCAATATGCCACCGCGGCGTCGAAATCAGCCCCCTTCGGCGCGAAGGGGCGGCCTTTGATATATTCAAAGGTCGTCTCATCCGGTGCGACCAGCCCGGCGCGCGCGCCGCCCTCGATGCTCATGTTGCACATGGAAAGCCGCCCGGCCATGTCCAGCGCGCTGATGGCCTCACCCGCGAACTCCATCACATAGCCGGTGCCGCCACCGGTGCCGATTTTGCCGATCACCGCCAGCATGATGTCTTTGCCCGAGCAGCCTTCCGGCAGCTTGCCATCCACGCGGATGAGCATGTTCTTCGCCGGCTTCTGCAACAAAGTCTGCGTGGCCAGCACATGTTCAACCTCAGAGGTGCCGATACCGAACGCCAATGCGCCCATCGCCCCATGGGTGGAGGTATGGCTGTCGCCGCACACAATGGTCATACCCGGCAGGGAGATGCCCTGCTCCGGGCCGATAACATGCACAATGCCCTGGCGGATGTCGGACATCGGGAAATACGTCACCCCGAACTCCTTCACATTCTTCTCCAGTGTGGCAATCTGCAAGGCGCTTTCCGGCTCGTTCACTTCCGTCAGCCGGCCTGGGCTGGTGGGCACGTTGTGGTCGACCACGGCGATGGTGTTTTCCACCCGATGCACCTTTCGCCCGGCCATGCGAAGCCCCTCAAATGCCTGCGGGCTGGTCACCTCATGCACAAGGTGGCGGTCGATATAGAGAACGCAGGTGCCGTCCCCCAATTTATCAACCACATGGGCATCCCAAATCTTGTCGAACAAGGTCCGCGGCATTTGATCCAGCTCTCCAGAGTTACAAAAGGCCAGAAAGGCGTCACCCTTCTGGCCCCTGGCGAAACCCTTATGAGGATTCGCGCTTAAAAATCAGCCAGGGTGCGCTACCCTTGGATGGGGCAACGTTGCAGCTTATTCGGCGGCTGGGGCCACAACCTCACGGGCCTTCTCAGCGATGCGGGCGGATTTGCCGCGGCGGCCGCGCAGATAATATAGCTTCGCGCGGCGCACGTCGCCACGGCGTATCACGGTGATGTCGGCGATAACCGGAGCATAAAGTGGGAACACCCGCTCCACGCCCTCACCGTAGGAAATCTTGCGCACGGTGAAAGAGGAATTGAGGCCGCGGTTGGAGCGCGCGATGCAGAGCCCCTCGAAAGCCTGAATACGCGAACGTTCGCCTTCCTTCACGGTCACATTCACGCGGAGCGTGTCGCCGGGCGCGAATTTTGGGATGGTCTTGCCCTCAGTAAGCTTCGCAATCTGCTCGGCATCAATCTGTTGGATGATGTTCATGGGTTGGGTCCTTCTCGAAACTTGTGTTTAGGGTGCCTGCGCACCGGTTGCAATGTATTGGAGGTAAAGGTCGGGTCTGCGGTTTTGCGTGGTGACGATAGATTGCTCGCGCCGCCAGGCAGCGATGGCGGCGTGGTTGCCTTGGGTCAGTACCTCGGGCACGGCATGGCCATCCCATAAGGCAGGGCGAGTGTAATGCGGATATTCCAGCAATGGCTCTGAGAAGCTCTCCTCCGTGCTGCTTTCCGCATGGCCCATTACGCCGGGCAGCAGGCGGATCACCGCATCTAGCAGCACCAATGCCGGCAGCTCCCCACCGGAGAGCACATAATCTCCGATGCTGACCTCCTGACCTTGCCGGGCCTCGATCACACGCTGGTCAATCCCCTCGAACCGGCCACAGGCCAGTATCACCCCCGGCCCTGCCGCCAGCTTCCGCACCTTGGCCTGAGTCAGCGGCGTGCCGCGCGGAGTGAGGAAGATCAGCGGACGGTTGTCAGAAACGGTCCCGATGGCCGCATCCATCACATCCGGGCGCAGCACCATGCCGGCCCCGCCGCCAAAGGGGGTGTCGTCCACCGCGCGGTGGCGGCCCAGCCCAAAATCCCGGATATCCGTGACCTTCAGGCTCCAGGTACCAGCCTCCAGCGCCCGGCCCGCCAGGCTCTCGCCGAGGGGGCCAGGGAACATGGCCGGAAACAGGGTGAGAATATCGGCGCGCCAGCTCATTCGCGAGGCTCCTTCACTTCGACCTCTAGGGGCGGATTCACCACCACATAGCCATCGGCAATCCGCACATCCGGAACGCAGACGCTGGTGAAAGGGATCAGCCTTCCGCCTGGTGCAAGCTCCAGGCTGGCGCCCGCACCGTAATCCAGCACGTTTGCCACCTTGCCGATCACCGTTCCGGTTTCATCATGGGCGGCAAGCCCGATCAGATCGGTGAGGTAGAATTCTTCCGCCTCGATCGCCGGCAGTACGGAGCGGGGCAGGAACAGCTCGATATTGGTGAGCTTGGCAGCTTCGTTGCGGTCGGTGATCCGGTGCTCGACGCCGTCGATGATCTCGCCGATCCAGGCGGTACTGCCGCTTGCCCAATCCAGCGAGAATTGCCGCCCCTTGGCATCGGCCAGCACATGCGCAGCCAGAAGCTCACGCTCCTCACCAAAGCAATGCACGCGCAGTTGCCCGCGCACGCCATGCGGTTTGCCGATTACGCCCATTAGGATCAGCCGGTCTTGCATTTACGCCCTGTTATGGATCAAGCGGCGGCAGCGGCCTTGGCGGCGGCGCGCTCCTGAGCCTTCTTCTTCGGTTGCGCCTGCTTGGGCTGCTCCGCATAAACTGGCGCCTTGATGAGATCAGCCTTGGCCAGGAAGCGAGCGACGCGGTCGGTCGCCTGGGCGCCATTGCTGATCCAATACTGCAGACGCTCGGTCTTCAAAAGCACGCGGTCGGCATGCTCGGCCGGCAGCATCGGGTTGTAGGTGCCCACGCGCTCGATGAACTTGCCATCGCGCGGCGCGTTCGCATCGGCGATCACGATATGGTAGAACGGGCGTTTCTTGGCACCAGCGCGAGAGAGGCGAATCTTAACAGACATTGGAACTCCTTGGTTAATTAAGAAAAGGGTTAAATCGTATATCAGAAAGGTTTGCGGCCGCCCTTGGGTCCGCCCATGGCAGCTTGCATCTGGCGCATCATGGCCTCAGGCCCGCCCATCTTGTTCATCCGCTTCATCATGGTCGACATATCGTCGAACTGCTTCAGCAACTTGTTTACCTCCTGCACGGAGGTACCAGACCCGGCCGCCACGCGCTTCTTGCGGCTGGCCTTCATGATATCTGGTGCGCGCCGCTCGGCTTTTGTCATCGAGCTGATGATGGCGACATGACGCTTGAACACCGTCTGGTCCAAATTCGCATCGGCGATCTGCTGCTTCATCTTGCCCACGCCCGGCAACATCCCCAGAATGCCCGAGAGCGAGCCCATCTTGGAAATCTGCTTGAGCTGGGCAGCATAATCGTCCAGGTCGAACTTGCCCTTCGCCATCTTCTTGGCGAGCTTCTCGGCCTCAACCTTGTCGATCGTCTCGGCGGCCTTCTCCACCAGCCCGACGATATCGCCCATGCCCAGAATCCGCCCGGCGATACGCTCCGGGTTGAACTCATCCAGCGCATCCAGCTTCTCACCCTGGCCGATCAGCTTTATCGACGCCCCGGTAACAGCGCGCATGGAAAGTGCCGCACCACCGCGGGCATCGCCATCCAGGCGCGTCATCACGATGCCCGTCACATTCACGGCCTCGTTAAAGGCGGTGGCGGTGGCAACCGCGTCCTGGCCGGTCATCGCATCCACCACCAGCAGCGTTTCCACCGGGGAAACCGCGGCGCGGATCGCCTTCACCTCTTCCATCAACGCCAGGTCGATGGATAAGCGCCCGGCGGTATCCAGAATCACCACGTCGTAGGATTCACGCCGCCCGGTATCCATGGCCCGCTGCGCAATCTGCAACGGCGTCTGCCCGGGGATAATCGGCAGGCTGGCCACCTCGGCCCGCTGGGCGAGCTGTTCCAGCTGCAACTGTGCGGCCGGGCGCTGTGTATCCAGGCTGGCCAGCAGCACCTTCTTGCGCTCGCGGGTGCGCAGCCGAAGCGCAATCTTGCCCGAGGTGGTGGTCTTGCCCGAACCCTGCAGGCCCACCATCAAGATGGGAATGGGCGAGGGGGCCAGCAGGTTCAGCGGCACCGGCAAACCGCCCAGAGCCTCGATCAGCGCGTCGTTGACGATCTTCACCACCATCTGGCCCGGGGTGACGGAGCGCAGCACTTCCGCGCCCACCGCCTTCTCCCGCACATTGGCGATGAAATCCTTCACCACCGGCAGCGCCACGTCGGCGTCCAGCAGTGCCAGACGGATTTCCCTCAGCGCATCGTTGACATCAGACTCTGACAGCGCCCCGCGGCGGCGGAGCCTGTCGAAAATATCCCCGAATTTGCTCGACAGGGTGTCGAACATGCTGCCCAAACTCCGTAGCTGATTTAACAACACAAAACGCGCCGTGGTGCGAACACTCGCAGCACGACGGTCTATCCGGGGCGGCCAATGCCCCTCTCAGCCGCTCAAGTCAAGTGGTGCAGCGTTTTTGTGCCCGCACCCGCTCCGGCGAGGCGCCAAACCAGCGGTGGCAGGCGCGCGAGAACGGGCTCAGTTCCGCATAGCCCAAAAGCTGCGCGATGCCCGAGATGGAAAGATGCGGCTGGCGTAGGTAGCTCTCCGCCAGTGCCCGCCGCACATCCTGCACGGCCTCGGCATAGCCCAGTCCCATCTCGGCCAGGCGGCGTTGCAGGGTCCAGCGCGCCAGCCCCAGCGCTTCTGCCACCTCCACAATCGGTGGCGAGCCATCCGGCAGGCGAGAGCGGATTTCCGCCCGCACCCTGGCCCCCAGCGGCACCCGGCCTTGGGGCAGGCGGCGGCGGTAGGCCTCGGCCGCCAATTTCGCGAAGCGGGCGGCATCAGCACCGGGCATCCGGCGGGAGAGGTCGCCGGGCGCGAAAATAATCGCGTTGGTGCGCTGGCCGAAGAATACCGGCGCGCCGAACACCGCCTCATGCGTGGCGAGGTCATCCGGCTCCGGGTGCTCAAACTGTACCTCCACGGGTTTGAAGCCAGGGCCATAGGCCTCGCGCAGCAGGTTCTGGAACATCGCGATGGTCAGCTCCGCATCCTGCCGGCGCTCGAAAATCCGCCAGTCCAGAATCCGGTATTCCATCCGCAGCAGCTTGCCATCGGCCACCAGCCGCGCCTCGCTGGCCTCCTGATGCAGGGGGAATAAATCGGTAAACTGCCGCAACGCCATGCCGATGCTGGGGGCGGCCAAGGCCAGATCCCCCACCAGCCCATGGCTGGAGGCCGGGAAGGAGCGCCCGTAAAGCAGCCCGAAATCCGGCCGGCCGGAATGCTGGGCCGCGCGCTCCATCACCTCTACATAAGACGACAGCGCCAGCCCGCCCTCGCTGCTGGCGTTCAGATTGCCCGCATCAATGCCTGCGGGGCCGAAAATCCGGTCCGCATCCGTGCCCAGCCCCTTCAATAAAGGCAGCAGCCCCGCCGTGGCGCATAACGCCACCTGGGCCTCCCGCCCCGCCATAAACCCCATAATTCTGGTCCCCCCGCCCGGTGTATTCTAGTCCCCGTGGCCGGCGATTTCCTCTGATTGAGGGAGACTAGGCTGGGATGCGGGGAGGGGCAAGGTGCTCAGAATAGTTGCCAATCCGTTCAGCCTTAGGTAGTTTTTCTGGATAGGCTTCGATTCTTAAGGTGGGGTTGTGGCGTCAATAAGCATTCATGATCGACTTGGTTCACCAGCAGCCGAGCGGGATGTCGATCTGCGGAAGTATTTTTTTGAATCAAATGTGTTTGATTCAATCGCGGACGCCAGTGCAACTATACTCATAGGCACTCGTGGAGCTGGGAAGTCGGCTATCTTCAAAATAGTAGGCGAACGAGAAGCAAAAAAAGGGACTGCTATAGTAAATATCAGTCCAGATGAATACTCATACGAATTTATGGGGACAGTTCTAAAGTCAGAGTTGGAAGGAGTTTGGGCTAAGCAGGCTTCATTTTCTGCTTCATGGAAATATGTTCTTTACATCCTTGCTATGAGAGAGGCTGTAAGATACTCGCGCTCTTCAAAGACCGCCTCGTTCAAGGCGATTAGTGGCTATTTACAAACTAACGTCCAGGGCGAAACTAAGGGTATCGTCGAAAAGCTTGTTTCTTACATGAAGCGATTCGAGGGACTTAAGCTTGGAAGTTATGAATTAAAAGGTTCTGCAAGAGCTTTGCAAAAACTTTACCAGCTTGACGAAATATCGAATTTACTTGAACCCCTGCGGGATGTCCTTGCGAATCAAAAAGTATACATTTTCGTAGATGAGTTGGATAGGGGGTGGGACGGATCAGAAGATGCCAAGCAGTTTGTTGCTGGTCTGTTTCAGGCGGCAATGCAAGTAAATAAACTGACGCCGAACCTAAAAATCTTTATCTCCTTGAGACGAGAACTGTTTGATAACATTCCTGAAATTTACGACGATATCCAGAAAGTAAGAGATCTTGTCCGGGACGTGAGGTGGGGGGAAGACGAACTTCAAGAACTAGGGTCCAGACTCATAATATCCACCACACGACCGCGGCCACGAGATAGATTGATGCGGCGAAATTTACGGCCAGTCGGTCATAGCGTGTTGCGATACGTCTGAAATCTTTCAGGCGGCAGA
>JAKAZY010000003.1 GCA_021826425.1 Pseudomonadota bacterium | reverse complement strand
AATCAGCTACAAGGATATTGGCGCGTAGTTTCTGAATGTTATGCCCTTTAAGGGAACATGTCGGTAGAGAGGGTTTGCGAATACTCAAAGAATGTCACGCCCAATCCGCACCGCCCCTACGGGCGGCGCTTTCAAGCCGCCATCTTCATGGCGGATAACAGAAGGGCGTCATCTGACGCCCACGCCTCGGCATCAATACGAACGGCGATCTTAGGCTTTCGCCTTGAATTTCTTCGTCTGAAGTTCTTTCGCCTGCATCACCGTCGGCACATGGGGATTACCATGGCTGTAATGCTTCTCGATATAGGAAATCGAAGTCCCCATGTTTTTGGCGAGGATGTGAATCGGGATGCCGGACAGCAGGCACTGCGTGCAGTAAAAATTCCGCAGGCTGTAAACTGTCCGGCGCTTGCCCCACCGGTCGTTTAGCAGCTTCAAGCGCGAGAGGATGCTGGCGAAGGTCTTGTTGAAATTTTCCACTGGCTTGCCGTCATAGCCGCAGAATACCAGATTGCCAGGTTCGACGTGTCGCGAGAGTTGTTTGAGCCTGTCCAGATAGGCTTGCGTGCCTTCGCGGCAGACAACGGTGCGCGCGCCGGTCTTGGTTGTGGGTGCGACCTCCACAACGAGTGCGGGTTTGTTCTCGGCGTCCTTTTCTATCCGCAGGTCCTGCCAGCAGAGCTGCCGGGCTTCGTTCGGCCGAAGGCCGGAATTGGCCATGAAGAGAAGGTAGTTCCGCAGAAGCTCGCGTTGGTAGCGGTGCATCGCATTCGGGCCGGAGCGGTGCAGCCGACCGCCCCGTTCTTCCGGGGTTAAAACCAGCCCCTCCTTCACCCACTCACGCAGGTAGGTATAGATCTGTTTCCATTCAGCTTCATCGAAGGACGGCCTGCGCTCCACGCCTTTGGTGTGCTTGACTTTGGTGGCCTTGATCCATGGTTCGCGTTTGACGAAGCCGATGCGCTTACCCCAGCGGAATATCTGCCGGAGCATTCCGGCCTCCATATCCAGTGTCTTTTGCGCGGGCACGCGGGCGGCATTGGCCGGAATGTTCTCGTCATCCTCCCATTTCTCAGGATTGTGGTAATTGATGCGCCAATCCCAATATTGCTCGACGAAGGCATCCGGCATGTCGTTCACGCGTGCATCCCCGAAGAAAGGGATAAAATATTTCTCGGACATGAACTTGTGCAGCCGCTGGCGGTGGACCGACAGGCCAGTTTCGTGAGCGGTGTAAAAGCGCTTCCACAAGTCCTTGAATTTGAGATTCCCGGCGATTCTCACGTCCACGCCAAGCTTCTGCTCGGCCCGGAGTTCGTAGAATAGGTCCTCAGCCAAGTTGAGGGCCGTGGGAAGGTCGCGGGTCTTGAGGGACCGGATGATATAGCCGGTGACGCCGGGGATTTTCAGGCGGGCCTGATAGACCTGCTGGTTGGTGTCGCCTCGCCGGTACACCATGACGGCCCCGTCTCGGAGGCGGTGGGCTTGCTGGTAGAAGCTCTCGACCATGATCCAAACTCCACAATTTCTGTGAAAGTTCTGTGCAAAACGCTAACTGGAAACAGCGTTGGAAACAAGGGTCTGTAAAGCGTCTGTGAATGTAAAAACAGGGACCTGATCTACATCAAGTCCCTGTTTTAATTGAATAAATTGAAGTCTGAGACTTAGCGCTTGGAGAACTGGAAGCTGCGGCGGGCTTTCGGCTTACCGTACTTCTTACGCTCGACCATACGCGGGTCACGGGTGAGGAAGCCTGCGGCCTTCAGGATCGGGCGCAGCTCCGGCTCGAAGAGGGTGAGCGCACGGGAGATGCCGTGGCGAACCGCGCCAGCCTGGCCGGAAAGGCCGCCGCCGTTAACGGTGCAATATACGTCGAACTGGTTATAGCGGTCTGCCACCAGGAAGGGCTGGGTAATCAACATGCGCAGCACGGGGCGGGCAAAGTAAGCCGGTGCCTTCTTGCCATTAATGGTGATCTCGCCCTTGCCGGGCTTCACCCACACGCGGGCAATGGCGTTCTTGCGGCGGCCAGTGGCGTAGGAACGGCCCTGCGCGTCACGCTTGGGCTCGCGCTTCTGGGCGGGGGCGTCAGAGGTGGCGCCGGTGGCGGGCTGGAGGTCCTTCAGACCGGCGAAAGCATTATTTGTTTCGGACATGATCTCAGGCCCTCTTGTTCTTGGGGTTCAGCGCGGCGACGTCGAGGGTCTTTGGCTGCTGGGCAGCGTGCGGGTGTTCGGGGCCGGCATAGACATGCAGGTTCTTCATCTGCTGGCGCTGCAGCGGGCCGCGCGTGATCATGCGCTCAACCGCCTTCTCGACAACGCTTTGCGGATTCTTGCCCGCCAGACGCTCGTTTATGGTACGGCCTTTGATGCCGCCCGCGTAGCCGGTGTGGTAGTAGAATACGGAATCTTCCGCCTTCTTGCCGGTCACCTTCACCTTCTCGGCGTTGACGATGATGATGTTGTCCCCGCAATCGACATGCGGGGTGAAGGTAGCCTTGTGCTTGCCACGCAGGCGGTTAGCCACGATCGCAGCAAGGCGACCAAGGATCAGCCCCTCGGCGTCGATCAGGACCCAGTCCTTCTTCACGTCCGCGGGTTTGATGGAAATCGTCGTTTTCATATGCTCACCCAAAGAATAGTGGGCGGCTTATGAGGAAGATCAGCAGGAAGGTCAAGGGGTTTAGCTTGTGGTAATTTAATACCACAAGAGTGATGGCAGACGTCACGGCAATACACTGAAGCCTCTCAGTCCAGCCGGGGTTCCGTGCGGCGTGCGCGCGGCGGTGTGGGGCGGTCCCGGAAGGCGGACAAATCCCGCGGCGCGGGACCGCGCGGCTCAGGTGTTGGGATGGGCGGGCGCTTTGGTGCCGGGGGCTCCTCGAAAGGTGTTGCGGCGTGTCCGCGCTTCAACTGACCGAAATTCGGTACTTCATCGTAATGTTCTGTGCTGCGCACCGGGGGGGTGATAATCCCCGCGGCCCGCATCTGCATGATGCGCAGTTCATCGTGCAGGGACTCAAGTTCACTCTCCAGGGTTTCCAGCCGCGCCTTCACGCCGAAGACGCTGAAAGGAACCATCAGGAAAGCCAGGACCCAGAGCAGAGCCGGAACGGCGAGGGCCAGGGCCAGCCATCCTGGCATCCAGTCCGGGAGGGTGAAGGGCAGGGTCATCGGCATAAACTCCTCATACCCGATTAATGCCGGAAATGCCGCATATTTGTGAAGACCATGGCGATGCCGGCGGCATCGGCGGCGGCGATGACCTCTTTGTCGCGGATCGAGCCGCCGGGCTGGATGACGCATGAGGCCCCCGCCGCGATGGCGGCTTCCAGCCCGTCCGCGAAGGGGAAGAAGGCATCAGACGCGACGGTGCAGCCAGTGAAATCCAACTTTGCCTCTTTGCCGCGCCAGGCGGCGATGCGGGCGGAATCAACACGGTTCATTTGTCCGGCGCCGACACCGATGGTCGCGCGGTTTTTGGTGTAAACAATGGCGTTGGACTTCACATGCTTGGCGACCCGGAAGGCGAACAGCATATCTTCAAGCTCGGCCGCGTTGGGGGCGCGCTTGGTGACGATTTGCAACGCCTCGGCGGTGATACGCCCGGCATCACGGTTTTGTACCAGGAAGCCGCCGGCGAGGGATTTGAAAGTAACACCCTCTTCGGTTGGGCTGGGCACGCCGCCGGTGGTAAGTAAACGGAGGTTCTTTTTGGCGGCGAGCACGGCCTTGGCCCCTTCGGTGGCGTCGGGCGCGATGATGACCTCGGTGAAAATGGTGGCGATTTTCGCCGCCGTTTCTTCATCCAGCGTGCGGTTCAGTGCCACGATGCCACCAAAGGCGGAAACCGGGTCGCAGGCGAGCGCCAAATCCCAGGCGGCGGACATGCTGGGCGCGCTGGCAACACCGCAAGGGTTGGCGTGTTTGACGATCACGATTGTCGGCTCATCAAACTCGGCCACGCACTCAAAGGCGGCGTCGGTATCGTTGTAGTTGTTATAGGAAAGCTCCTTGCCCTGGGCCTGGGTGGCGGTGGCCACGCCAAAGCGGGCAGGAGAGGAGGTGTAGAAAGCCGCCGATTGATGCGGGTTTTCGCCGTAGCGCAGCTCTTGTTTCTTGGTGCCGGAGAACGAGACGCGCTCTGGATAGGTTTCACCCAGTTGTGCTGCGAACCAGCCGGAAATGGCGGCATCATAGGCTGCCGTGCGGGCATAGGCGGCGGCGGCCAGGCTGCGGCGGGTGGAAAGCGTGGTGCCGCCATGCGCCGCCAACTCTTCCAAAACCTTGGCGTAATGCGCGGGCTCGGTGAGTACCGTGACACTCTCGTGGTTCTTGGCGGCGGAGCGGATCATCGCCGGGCCACCAATGTCGATATTCTCGATGCAATCGTCGAATGCGGCACCGCGGGCCACCGTGGCCTCGAAGGGGTAGAGGTTGACGGTCACCAGGTCGATACTCTCGATGCCGTGCTCGGTCATTTCGGCGATATGGCCAGGGTCGTGGCGCTTGCCGAGAATACCGCCATGCACCTGGGGCACCAGTGTTTTCACCCGGCCATCCAGAATTTCAGGAAAACCGGTGTGCTCCGAAACCTCGGTGACGGCCACCCCGGCTTCACGCAGCATTTTGGCAGAGCCGCCGGTGGAAATGATTTTGGTGCCTGCGGCGGTCAGCGCTTTGGCGAATTCCACGAGACCGGATTTATCGGAGACGGAGATTAGGGCGGTGCGAATGGGGATGATGTCTGACACGAGGCGGCTCCGTTATGAACGACGATGCGATGCCCAGGCGCGCGGCGATGCCCCCCACGCTCCCCGATGGTGACCATCTGAGCGCCAGTTACGTGAAGGCGCTAGGGTTTCGCATGGGCGAAAAGCGGATGCAAGCGGGTTGCGGCGGGCGTGACGCCGGCGTGTCTAAAATTTAAGGCTTGGTGGCTGTGGCAAAATTATCGCAGTGTAAGCGAATATTTATTTATGATCTGACCATGGCCAGTATAGTCTGGCCATCCAGTCTCTGGAGGTTCGTGACATGGTCTGGCAGTCTCAGTCTAGGCAGGCGCGGCAGGGCTTTGTGATGCTTGGTTTGGCTGGGCTGGCATGCCTCGGCGGGTGCGCTTCATCGCCCAGCATGCAGGCGGCGGTTAGCAAGCCCGCCCCGGCCTCGGTTTTTACCGTGGAAACGCCGATCGACAGGATTGCGGCGGATGATCGTGGCAAGGCCGTGCTGGACCGCGATGTGCCGGGCGTGATGAAAAATCCGCATTATATGTTGTTTTCCTGCATGAGCCTGTCGCAACTTGCCTCGCTTTCTGGCGGGCAGTTGCCGCAAAGCAAGCTCAACGAAGTGAACGCGGATTTGGCCGAGCTTTCACCTGGCCAGTAAGCGGTATTTTGCCCCTATGCGGGTTTCCTCAGAGCCTGTTCGTCCTGAGGGCGTCGTAAATCGCCAGGGTTTTCTGGCAGACGATCTCATCTGAGAAATTTTCAAGCACGCGTTTTCGCCCGGCGGCACCCAAGCGGGCGCGCAAGCCTGGATCGGCGATGAGCTTGCCCAGCGCCTCCGCCAAGGCGGTGGGATCACGCGGGGGTACGAGGAAGCCGGTTTCATTGTCGATCACCGCTTCGCGGCAGCCGGGAATATTTGTCGCAACAACGGGCAGCCCGGCGGCCATGGCTTCCAGTACGGCTTTGGGCAGGCCCTCGCGGTAGATGGAGGGCAGGGTGAAAATGTGAACCTGGCGGAGCAGCCCGGCCATGTCCTTCACCGGGCCGAGCCATTTTATCACGCCCTCGGCTTCCCATGCTTTCAGCTCGGCTTGCGTGAGCGGGTTGGGATTGGCAAGGTCGGGTGCCCCGGCCAGCCAGAATTCAGCTTGCCCCCGCAGCAGCCGTGCCGCGGCGACAAAATCCGGGATGCCCTTCTCGCGGATCATCCGTGCTGCCAAAGCGATCCGAATTGGCCCTTCCGGTTCCGGCGCGGGTACGAAGAGGTTGATATCAACCCCCGCACCCCGGATGAGGCTGGCGCGGGCCTGGTGGACCATGCCACCTTCGACCATGGCGGCGAGATCATCCGGGTTTTCAAAAATGGCGACACCGTTTTTGGGGGTCATGGTGACCCGTAACGCCAGGGTGACGAGCGGCTTCAGTAGCCGCGCCAACGGTTTGCTTGATGAATAGACGAAACCGAGGCCGACGGGCGCGTTGACCACGGAGGGCACCCGCGCCAGCCATGCCGCTATGCCGCCGAAGATAATTGGCTTGAGGGCAATGTGGTGCACCACGTCCGGCTGGAGCTGCCGGTAGAGCTGTGCCAGCCAGAGGGAGAAAGCCAGCTCCTTGAACGGGTTGAGGCGTTTACGATCCAGCGCCGCGGCATAAAACTCGATGCCGGAGGCTTCGATCTCCCGCGCCGCCTGGTTGCGCCGGGAGACAAGCACCACGCGCCAACCCGCCTTCTGCGCCGCCAGCCCGCGTTCCCAGAAATGCGAGGCGAAGAACCAGTCTTCCATGATCAGGAAAACAAGGGTGGGGCGCGCGTCGGACATGTGAGGCGTTTAGGCCAAGCTAAGGGTGAGGAAAAGCGCAGGTTCTAAATGTCATTGATTCCCGCGCGCCTGGCCTGCCAGCGCCAGGAATCGCGGCACATATCCTCGACATCCAGTGCCGCCTTCCAACCAAAGAGCTGCGCGGCCAGAGCGGGGTTGGCGTAATAGCTCGCGACATCCCCGGCGCGGCGCGGCGCGATGTGCACGGGGATTTGCCGCCCGGTGGCGGTTTCAAAGGCTTTCACCAACTCCAGCACCGTGGTGCCGTGGCCGGTGCCAAGATTGACGGTGACCGAGACATCGTTGGCGCAAATATGCTCGACGGCCATCGCATGCGCCACGGCGAGGTCCATGACATGGATATAATCGCGCTCGCCGGTGCCGTCCCGGGTTGGATAGTCATTACCCCATATGTTCAGATGCGCCCGCTCGCCTGTGGCTACCTGGGCGACGTAGGGCATGAGATTGTTCGGCACGCCGCGCGGGGTTTCGCCGATGAGCGCGGAAGGATGCGCGCCGACCGGGTTGAAATAACGCAGATTGGCCGCCCCTTTCAGCTTGCCGGTGCGGGCCAGGTCGCGGATCAGATCCTCCATCACCAGCTTGGTGCGGCCGTAGATGTTTTCCACTCGCGTGGGCGCATCCTCCAGAATCGGCGAGGCATCCGGCTGCCCGTAGACTGTGGCGGAGGAGGAGAACACGATGCGCACCACCCCGGCGGCCTGCATGGCCTGTAGAAGCCGGATCGTGCCGATGATGTTCATGTCGTAATAGAGCAGCGGGTCGGTCTCGCTCTCGCCCACCGCTTTTAGCGCGGCAAAATGGATCACCGCTTCCACCGGATGTGCTTTCAGTGCCGCCGTCACGGTTTCCCTGTCGCGGATATCGGCCTCGATGATGGGCATGTCCTGGCCGGTGAGGCGCTTCAGTCGCGCAGGCACGTCGCGTTCGGCATTTGCAAAATTATCGAGGATGAGGATTTCGTGCCCGCGCCCCGCCAGCACGGCGGCGGTGTGGGAGCCGATATAGCCAGCACCGCCGGTGAGCAGGATTCGCATGGATCAGGCCTTCGTAATGGTCCATTTGATGTGTTGCGGACCATCCTGATGGCCAGGCAGCACGATCTGCTCGGCCCGGCGTGGTTCGGATTGGCCAAAATACACGCTGCTTTCGATGTGGGGCACAGCGCCTTCCGCCTTCAGCCGGAAACCAAGGCCCGAGGGGGTGCGCAGCAGCACGGTTTCGTCATCCTGGGCCAGGCTGGTGGTAACATTGGGGTGCAGATGGAACCGGATGTTGAACGGTTGCGGGGTTTCCGCCTCGATCGCGTCCTCGCCCTGCAATTCCTCGCCGTTTTCGGAAAGGCCGAGGCGGCGGTGATGGATCGCGCCAAAAACCTGCTTCCAGCCATCGTGATTGGCCTCGATCCAGGCGATGCCGCCGGCATCCTGGCGGATGACGTTTACATTGGTGGGGCGGCGGCCAAGGCCGGTGTCCTTGATATCGGCGGAAGACGTGTCGGCGATGATGAGGGTGGAATGCGCAGCGCTGGCGCGCAAAACGCTGGCCCAGTCTCCGGCCAAAGCCGGGGCGGCGCCGCAATTCACGATAAGACGGTCTTTGCCGAAGGAAAATTCAAACCCCAGCGTGCCGGCATGGGCAAAGCGGTCCAGCCCTGGTGCGGCGGGCGCCCCCGCATCCATGAACAGCACGGCTTTGGCGGCGGCGAGGCGGAACAACCCGCTGGCTTTGAGATGCGCCAGCGTGCCGCGGGCGCGCCCGGCCTGGGCCAGCACGAGATCGACAAGATTGGGTAGCTCCTCCTTGGAGCCGTTGAACAAAGCCAGGCCGCCATCGCCATGGCGCAGAGCCCGCATAGCGGCGGCGGCGTGCTCGATGGTGGTGAGCAGCTCCGTGGGCGGGGTTTTGCTGCCCACCTGCATGAGGGCGCGGATTTCCGTGAGGTCCTGCAAGGCCAGCAGATGCGCGGCGGGGCTGCGCTCGATATGGCAGCCATCCGGGTAGAATTGCCGGACCAGTTCCGGCGCCAGGAATTTAAGCACCCGGGGCAGGTATTGTGCATGCTCTGGCATGGCGATAGCGGCGGCGGTGAGGCCCTTCAGCGCGGTCAGCGCCCGGCCATCCAAAAACTCGGCGGGCAGGGCGGCTGAGAGCGTGCGGGCATCCTGTACCAGCCGGGACATCAGCGCCTGGCGGAACTCGTCATCCGCCGAGGCGGCGAAAAAATCATAATGGCCGAGCCAGGAGGCCAGCCGCGCACCCGCCACATCCGGCGCGTAGGCGATGGGATCGGGCTTTGGTGTGTCGATGAAATCCAGCACCAGGGCGCGGGCGCGGGAACGGGCAGCATCCGTGCCCAGGGCGCGCAAATCCC
Organism: Pseudomonadota bacterium; assembly: GCA_021826425.1. Taxonomy (GTDB): domain Bacteria; phylum Pseudomonadota; class Alphaproteobacteria; order Acetobacterales; family Acetobacteraceae; genus Acidocella. Next base: position 29,847 of record JAKAZY010000003.1, on the reverse strand, counting down.
GCAGCCAGGTGAAACCGTGCAGATGCGCGCGCAACAGGCGGGTGGCGCCGGGGGCGGCAGCGAAGATATCGTGATGCACGGGCAGCACGGCGCCGCCGAATTCCAGTTCCCCCATCACCAGCCTGGCGCCACGGGCGGGGTCGCCCGGCCAGGGGTCCCGCAGGGAAAGAGCCGGCGCGTCCGGTCCGCTGACAGGGCGCAGGTTTTGAAGCCGGGAAAGCCAGGACCGCGCTTGCCGGCCAATGCCGCCGGGTTTGGCTGGGCCCCCGCTCATCCGCCGGAGCTGGCGCCAAGTTCAGGCAGTGGGGCCGGGGCGGCATTGCGGATGGCGGTGATGGAAGCCGCGTAATCCGGCGCGCCAAAAACCGCCGTGCCCGCGATGAGGCAGGTGGCACCCGCTTCCAGCACGGCGGGTGCGGTTTGGGCGGTGATGCCGCCATCGATCTGCAACACGATATCCCGGCCCGTATCGTCGATGAGGCGGCGCAGGGCGGCGATTTTGGAGAGCTGGGAGGACAGGAAAGCCTGGCCGCCGAAGCCTGGGTTCACGGTCATCACCATGATGAGATCCGTGAGGTCCAGCACATTCACGATGCTTTCAATCGGCGTGGCGGGGTTGAGCACCACGCCCGCTTTTTTGCCCAGTGAGCGGATATGCTGAAGGGTGCGGTGCAGATGTGGGCCTGATTCAGGGTGCACGGAGATGTGATCCGCTCCGGCTTCGGCGAAGGCGGTGATGTAGGGGTCGGCCGGGGCGATCATCAGATGCACGTCCAGCGGCATTTTGGTGTGCGGTCGCAGTGCTTTGACCACCAGCGGGCCAAAGGTGATGTTGGGCACGAAATGCCCATCCATCACATCCAGATGCAGCCAATCCGCCCCTGCGCGCTCAACGGCGACGACCTCCTCCTTCAGCCGAGCGAAATCGGCGGCGAGGAGAGAGGGGGCGATCAGCGGAGGAGTCGGAGGGGGAAGCATTATATTCGCTTGTAACCGGCTGGGGGCGGCTGAGACAAGGAGGGTGCTTGTGGGAGCGGGCGAGAAACAGGCATTGTTGGTATCATTGGCTGAAAAGCGGGTGTTTAAGAGCGGAGGCAGCATGAAGCGGGCTGGTTTTGTGGTGGGGACGGCCCTTGTTGCAGCTTTCTATCTGATTTTCTTGGCAATAATGTTTGACTTAACGATTCGCTATTTGCCGCCTTGGCAAAGATCGGATCAATGGTTGTTGCACACCGACTTCGCGCGCATGTGGTATGTCGGCCGAAGCGTATTGGCGACGCTGCGTCTCGCACCCATTCCAGCACCTTTGCCAGAAGGCGATATTCTGGCACCCGCTGCCCCGCATGCGGGGCCTTGGTTGTATCCGCCACCAACGGGGCTGGTGGCCATGATGTTTGCATGGCCAAAACCGTCCTGGGCTTTCTGGGGGTGGCGGATTTGGTGCGTGCTTTTCGGCTATTGGCTGATGCGGCGTGCGGGATTGCCAAGATTGGCCGTGACTCTCGGCTTGGCCAGTCCTGCCGGTTTGCTGGATATGAGTGGCGGACAGATTGGGACATTAACAGGTTCATTGCTTGTGGCGGCTTTGATGCTTGCCGAACGCAGGCCCAAAATTGCCGTCATTTGCGCGGGGATCCTTGCCATTCAACCGCAAATCGCTCTGGCAATTCCGATTGCTTGGGCGCGGAGGCGTTTAGGAACTGCCTATCTGGCAGCCATGGTAACAGTTTTGGTCATGCTGGCCGCCTCCTTGCTGTTGGAGGGGGAGAGCGCTTGGCTGCGGTATTTTAATGTAGGGTTGCCAGCAGCCTGGGCTGTTTCAAAAGCGTCTTTCTCAGATGTCCTGCCAGCGCAGGGGTTTACTCTGAGTTATTTGTTCAGAACGTTGGGGGTATCTATAGCGTTTGCCTCAATCGGCCAGGATATTGGAAGTGTTCTGGCTCTCAGCTTTGTATGGTTTGCATGGAAAGATAAGCGCATGGCACCCCTGCCGCGCATGGTACTGACGGTTTGCTTGAGTTTATTGGCCACGCCTTACGGCTTTGCCTACAGCCTCGTCGGTTATTCCGTGGCCATGATGGTTCTGGCAACAAGCTTGAGCGGGTTTCCCGCCTTTTGGGCCGCGCTATTATGGCTGATGAGTGGCTACACGATTATGTTATATAATTGGTCGGGATTGGTGCTGTTTCCCCTGTTTGCCGCTGCGGGTGCGGCGTTAGCCTGGACGTTCAGGCTTGAACCAGCCTTGCAATGAAGAACCCGTCCATCCCCCCTTTATCCGCCCAAAATCCGGAGTGGGTGTGGATGTCTCCTTGTTCGGTCACGGCTTCGGGCAGGTCGGGCAGGGTTAGCGGGACGCGTTTCAGACCCAGCCGGGCACAGGCGGCGTCGATGCGGGCGGCGCCTTCCTGGGGTTGCAGGGAGCAGACCGCATAGATCAGACGTCCGCCAGGGGCGAGCATGGCGGCGGCGGCATCCAGCAGCGCGTCCTGCTGGGCGGTCATGGCTTCGATGTCCCGGGGTTTGCGCAGGTGCAGAAGCTCCGGGTGGCGGCGGATGGTGCCGGTGGCGCTGCAGGGCGCGTCCAGCAATATGGCGGGGAAGGGTTCCGCTGGCTTCCATTTGGTGCCGTCGGCGGTAACGAGGTTGGCGGTGAGGTGCAGGCGTTGGAGATTGCCGCTCAATGTCGCCATGCGGCCGGAATCGCGCTCCACGGCCGTAACCTCGGCTCCCATGGCGGCAAGCTGGCAGGTTTTGCCGCCGGGAGCAGCGCAGAGGTCCAGCACGCGCTCGCCCTGCTGCGGGGCGAGGAGCCGGGCGGGCAGGGCAGCGGCGGCGTCCTGCACCCACGCCTTGCCTTCCGTGAACCCAGGAACCTCCGCTACGGGCGTGCCAGCGGGGAAGCGCCAGGACCCTGTTGGCAGGAGGTTTGCGTCTTTGGGCGTGAAACCGGTCAGGGTGGAAATATCGAGCGGCGCCTCGTGCGCATGGGCCGAGGCAATGGCGCGGGCCTGGCTGCCCCAGCTTGCCCAGGCCCAGGCGGGGGTGTCGAGCCGGGGCATATCCAGCTCTTCCAACGCAGCTGGCCCGGCGCTCACCACCTTGCGCAGAACCGCGTTCACCAGCCCGGCGAACGGGGCAAGCTTCTGGCTCCGCGCCAGTTGCACAGCCGTGCCGACAGCCGCGTGCGCCGGGGTATCCAGAAACAGGAAGCCAGCGGCACCCATGCGCAGAATATTTCGCAGCTCCGGCGGTGGGTCACGGCGCAAATAAGGTTCCAGCACCGCATCCAGCGTGCCGGTGTGGCGCAACACCGAGGCTGCCAGGCGGTGCGCCGCCGCCTTGTCCCGAGGCTCGACGCGGGGCAACGCGTCCAGCGCTGCATCCAGCGGTTTTCCTTTTGCCAGAACAGCTTGCAAGAGAAAAAAGGCGCAATCTCGGGTGGGGTCTGCCATAATGGTTCCTGGGTTCTGGCGCAGATGCGCAGGAGAGCGGCAAGACGCTGGTGGAGCTGAGGGGAATCGAACCCCTGACCTCGTCATTGCGAACGACGCGCTCTACCAACTGAGCTACAGCCCCGGTTCCCGGCGAAAGCAAGGTAACCATGCGGGGGCGGCATTTCGCCCATTCGTGGCGGGAAGTCAACATTGCCTCATCACATTCCCGCCGCTAGTTGTCTGCAGGTACATAATTCTGGGGAAGATAATGGTTGGCGCAATATTCTGGCTTGTGAGCGAGCTCATCCACCTGCTGATACTCGCCATCATCGCCTCAGCGGTGCTGAGCATGTTGATCGCCTTCGGGGTTGCAAATCCGCGCAGCCAGTTTGTCTATGTGGTGGCCGATTTCCTTAACCGTGTGACCGAGCCGGTGTTGCGGCCGATCCGCCAGTTTTTGCCCTATTTTGGGACTATCGATATTTCGCCGATTGTCGCTATCCTTCTGCTAGAGGCTTTGCAGATGGTTCTGGCCGATGTTTACGGCCGGCTAGCGATGTCTGGGCTGGCCTTTTAGATCAACGCTCCCTATCTCAGTTTCACGCCGGACAAGGGGACAAAGTGCCGTTTATAACCGCGACCGTCAGCGCAGCGCGCCGTTACCCAGCGCGTTGCGTTATGCTGTTTCTGGTGGTGGGCGCGCTGGGCCTTGCCTATACGTTCCGTAACCTGACGATCGACACAGACACGGATCATCTTTTTGCCAGCTCCCTGCCCTGGCGCCAGGCGCAGATACGCGAGAACAAGAACTTCCCGCAATTCAACGATTTGATCGTGGCGGTAGTGCAGGGTGATACGCCCGAGGAAGCGAGCGAGACTGCGGTCGCGTTGAATAAGGCGCTGAACGCGGACAAGGCGAACTTCAAGGACTCAAGCTATTCCGCCGGGAGCTCATTCTACAAGAATGAAGGTCTGCTGTTGTTGCCAGTGGATGATCTGGCGGCGCTGCTGAACCAGATTGTCGCCGCGCAACCGTTTCTTGGCCAGCTTGCAGCGGATCCTTCCGCGCGCGGCTTGTTCACCGGTCTCGGGCTGATTGCACAGGGAGTGAAGGTGGGGAGCAATATCTCCGCCTATAATGCCGCGCTGGCGGGGGTGCGCAAAAACCTGGAGATGGCTTCTGACGGGCACGCCGTGCCGCTCTCCTGGCAGAGCCTGATCACCAGCGGTGCGATGAGCCAGGGCGATAAGGAGTTTGTGCTGGCGCATCCACGTCTTAACCAGGGTACATTGCAGCCGGGCGGTGATGCCACGGCGGCCTTGGTGCGCATTGCCGCCAACTTGCCGGATGTGAAGGCCAAGCGCGTTACGGTGCATTACACGGGGCAGATCCCGCTGGCCGACGAGCAATTCGCCTCGCTGACGCATGGGCTGGTGCTGGGCGGTGTGATCAGTATCGTGCTCATCGCGTTGTGGCTTTATCTTGCTCTGCGCTCCTGGCGGCTGATCGTGCCGATTCTACTGACCTTGGTCATGGGGTTGATTCTGACCATGTTCTTTGCCGCCGTGGCGGTGCGGGTGATCAACCTGATCTCGGTGGCCTTCGCCATTTTGTTTATCGGCCTCGCGGTGGATTTCGCGATCCAGTATTGTGTGCGGCTGCGCGCCGTGCGCCACGCGGTGCCGGCATTGGGCGCGGCGCTGACAGAGACCGCGCGCCAGGCCGGTGGGCAGATTGCGCTGGCGGCCACGGCCACGGCCTGTGGGTTTCTTGCGTTCTTCCCCACCCCGTTTGTCGGCGTGGCGGAGCTGGGTGAGATCGCCGGGGCGGGCATGTTTATTGCCCTCTTCTGCACGATCACCTTCCTGCCGGCACTGCTGCGGCTGTTCAACCCGCTTCCGGAGACAACGCCGGTGGGTATGCCAGGCGGCGTGGTGGCGGATGATTTCTTGCATCGCCACCGGGGCTTTGTGCTGGGGGTGTTTGGTGTGCTGGCGGTGGCGGGCGTGGTTAGCGCTACGACGCTGAATTTCGACGCTAATCCACTCGACACCAAGGATCCGAAAACGGAGAGCATGCGCACCCTGCATGCGTTGCTTTCCAACCCGCAGACCAGCCCTTTCTATGCTGATGCGATGGTGCCTGATCTCCCCCAGGCGCGAGCGTTGGCGGAAAAGCTTGGCAAGCTCCCTGAAGTTTCCCAGGCGATTTCAGGCGGCACCTTTTTGCCGCAGAACCAGGAGCAAAAGCTGGCGATGCTGGCTCAGGCGCGGAGCATTTTGGCGCCCACCCTCTCTGCTGCCGCCAACCCACCGCCGCAACCGGTAACGGCAGTCCAGATCCGCGATGCGATGGATAAGACGATTGCCGCCATTGACGACGTGGCGACAAAATTGCCCAAGGATAGCGAATTGTTGCGCATTGGCGCGGTGTTGCAACGCCTGCAGGGCGAGAACGATGCTACAATCATGGCGATGAACGCGGGCGTCACCCGGTTTCTGCCGATGGAGTTGCAAAACCTGACGAGCAGCCTGAACGCCACGCAGATTACCGAGGCGAACCTGCCGCCCGAGATCAAGAACGATTGGTTCCAGAGCAACGGGCAGGTGCGGGTTGAGGCTTTCCCCACGGCGGCGGCCCAAAGCACAAAGGGCCTGCGTGCTTTTGTTAAGGCGGTGCTTAGTGTGGCACCTGATGCCGGAGGCCCGGCGATCTCCACCATTGCCACGGCGGGGACAATTCTGGACTCCTTCCGGGAGGCAGCAATCCTGGCTTTCGTGGCGATTTCGGCGATTTTGCTGCTGGTGTTTCGCAATATCCGCGACAGCCTGCTGGTGCTCGCCTCGCTTGCGCTCTCCGCGCTGTTGACAGCGCTGTTCGCAAAACTGACCGGCATGTCGGTCAACTACGCCAATATCATTTCCCTGCCATTGTTGCTGGGTGTGGGGGTGTCGTTCAACGTGTATTTCGTGATGAATTTCCGTGCCGGAATGCGAAGCTTTTTGTCCTCCGCCACGGCGCGGGCGGTGCTGTTTTCCGCGCTTACCACCGGCACGGCGTTCGGCTCGCTGGCGTTTTCGGCGGACCGGGGCACGGCCAGCATGGGATGGTTGCTGTTTTTGAGCCTGGCCGCGGTGCTGGTTTCCACCTTTGTCTTTCTGCCGGCTTTGTTGCACACACTGGGAAATGCTCGAAAAACGTAGCTTCTCGCTTTCTGGCCATCGTACCAGCGTGGCGCTGGAGCCCGAATTCTGGGCCGCGCTGGGTGAGGCCGCCCAGCGCGACAATATGGCGCTTTCGGCGCTGGTAACGCGCATTGATTCCCAACGTGTTGAGGGGCGGCCTTTGGCCTCCGCACTGCGGGTTTTCGCGTTGCTGAGCAGATAGAGCAGTCTGTGTTTACCTTGACGCGGTAGCGTCAAGGTAAACACATGAAATTGCTCGCCAAAACAAAAGTTAGAGCATCAAGCAAAAGCTTGATGCTCTAACCGCTCAGCCGCGCAGCGTGGCGCCGGTTTTCTTGCCCACCTCGGCGATGATCCTGGTGCAAACCGCCTCGATCTCGGCATCCGTGAGGCTTTTTTCCGATGGTTGCAGCGTTACCGCGATGGCGAGCGAGATCTTGCCCTCCGGTACGCCCTTGCCCTGATAACGGTCGAACAGTGCGGCGCCGGTGACGAGGTTGCGCTCAGCACCCTTGGCGGCGCGCAGCACGGCCTCGGCACCCACGCTCTCATCCACCAGGAAGGCAAAATCCCGCCGCAGGGGTTGGAAGGGAGGCAGCACCGGCGCGGCTTTCTTGCGGCGCTTGGGCTCGGGGATGGCGTCCAGGAAAATTTCGAACGCGACCGTGCCTGTGGGCAAATCCAATGCCTGTGTAAGGTTGGGGTGCAGCGTGCCAAAGCGGGCCAGCATGGTTTTAGGCCCCTGCATGAGCGCGCCGCTTTGACCCGGATGATAATAATCAGGCCCGCCCGGCATTGTGGTGATGGCCTCCATCGGCACGCCAAGAGCTGAGAGCGCAGCCAGGGCATCCGCCTTGGCATCCATCGCGTCAAAAGCGCGTGCGGGAGCAAGGGCAGAGAGCGGTGTGCCGCCGACACGCAAGCCCGCCGCCACCAGCGCCTGCGAGAGATCTGCCGCATAGGCCGGGCCGGTTTCGAACAGGCCGAAATCCGAGACGCCACGGGCCAGGTTGCGCGCGGCGGCTTGCGCCAGTGTTGCCAGCGGCGTGGGGCGCATCTGGTTGAGGTCGGCGGAGATGGGGTTGGCAAGGCGCAGGCTCTCCGGCGCTTCGCCGAACCGGGCGCAGGTCGCGTCATCCGTGAAGGAGAAGGTCACGCATTCCAGCAGCCCGCGCGCGGCCAGAACCCGGCGCGCCAGGGTGGTACGGGCCTGCTTGGGTGTGAGGATGGGGGCAGGCACCAGCGAAGAAACCGGCAGGGAGACCGGCGTGATGGCATCCAGCCCTTGCAGGCGCAGCACTTCCTCGATGAGATCGGCCTCTGGCTCGATCTCGGCCGCACCCTCGGCGGCGGCGGTGGCACCCGGAAGATCGGGCGCCTGGTCCAGCGATTGCGGCTGGGCGATGTCGTTGCGCCAGCTTGGCACCGCGACGGTAACGCTTTGTGCGTCCTCATCCACGACAGAGAAGCCGAGGCGCTGCAGTGCCGCGACGGCTTGCGGTGCGGTGATATCCGATCCACCGAAGCTGGCCAGGCGCTCGAATCTCAGACGCGCCTCGCGACCCCATTCGGGGCGAGAGCCGGCTTCGGTGATCTCGCTGGCGGTGCCACCGCAAATCTCCAGCATCATGGTGGTGGCGGCATCCAAAGCCGCGGGGAGAAGCTGGTTGTCGATCCCGCGTTCGAAGCGCGCCCGGGCATCTGAGAAAATGCCGTTGCGCTGGCCGGTCTGGGCGATTTTGACCCGGTCGAACAAGGCGCACTCGATGAACACATCGGTGGTGGCCTCATCGCAACCCGTGGCTTCGGCGCCAGTGATGCCGGCGAGGGATTGCGCGCCCGCACCGTCGGCAATGACGCAATCCTCAGGGCTCGCCTTCACCTCTTTGCCGGCGAGGCCGGCAAAGGTATCGCCTTCCTGGCCAGGGCGAAGGGTGAGAATCGTGCCGTTAATTTTATTTACATCGAATACATGCAGCGGCCGGGCGAGATCATAGGTGAAGAAATTGGTGATATCGACGAGCGCGTTGATGGGGCGCAAGCCGATACTCTCCAGCCGCTTGGCGAGCCAGGCAGGGCTGGGACCGTTTTTTACGCCGTGAATGGTGCGGCCAAGAATCCAGGGGCAGGCTTGCGGGTATTCGTTCGCCCACTGAATGGCGGAGGCACCGCTGCCTTTTATAGGTGCGGGGTCGAAGGGCCTTAGCGTGCCCAGCCCCGCCGCTGCCAAGTCTCGCGCCACGCCGCGCACGCCAAGCGCGTCGCCACGGTTGGGGGTGACGGCGATTTCGATGACGGGTTCATCCAGCCCGGCCCATTGCGCGTAATTGGCACCGATGGAGGCATCATCTGGCAATTCGATAATGCCGTCATGCTCATCACCCAGCCCCAATTCGCGAAAGCTGGTGAGCATGCCTTCAGATTTGACGCCGCGAATCTCACCCACCTTCAGCATCATGCCGTTGGCGGGAATAACCGAACCGGCGGGTGCGAACACCGCGCGCAGGCCGGTGCGGGCATTGGGCGCACCGCAGACCACGGAGAGTTCAGCCGCGCCGGTATTCACCCGGCAGACTTGCAGCTTGTCGGCATTGGGGTGGGGGGTGGCTTCCAAAATCTGCGCGATGGTGAAGGGCCTCAGCGCTTCGGCCTTGTTCTCAACGCCTTCCACCTCCAGCCCGATCTTGTTGAGGGTGGCAAGGATGTCTTCCAGCAGGGCGTCGGTTTCCAGCCAGGTTTTGAGCCAGGAGAGGGAAAATTTCATCGCTTAAATCCCTTCGTGCAGGCTGGCGGGCGTGAGGGCCGCAAAGCCGTAATGGCGCAGCCAGCGCACGTCGCTTTCAAAGAACAGCCGCAGGTCGGGCATGCCGTGCTTGAGCATGGTAATACGCTCCAGCCCGACACCGAAGGCAAAGCCCTGGAAGCGGCGCGGGTCGATGCCGCAATTGGCCAGGACATTGGCATGCACCATGCCCGAGCCGCCGATCTCCAGCCAATCCGTGCCGCCACCGATCTCCCCGGTTTTGCGGTTCCAGGCGATATCCACCTCCATCGAAGGTTCGGTGAAGGGAAAATAGGAAGAGCGCAGCCGCACCGGCAGCTCTGGCACGCCGAAATAGGCCCCGAGAAAATCTCGCAGGCAGCCCTTAAGATGGCCAAGATGAATGCCCTCGCCGATCACCAGCCCCTCGCATTGGTGGAAATTTGGCGAATGGGTGGCATCGTAATCCGAGCGGAACACGCGGCCGGGTACGACGATGCGGATGGGTGCTGGAGATGCGCCAAGCCCCTCGTTCTTCGCCCAGTCCAGCATGGTACGGATTTGCACGGGTGAGGTGTGGGTGCGCAGCACCCCGCCGCTGGCCAGGTAGAATGTGTCCATCATGGCGCGGGCAGGGTGGTGGGAAGGGATATTGAGGGCGGAGAAATTATGCCAGCCGGATTCGATATCCGGGCCATCCTTGATGGCAAAGCCCATCGCCCCGAAAATCGCCGCCAGTTCCTCCTGCGTGCGCGAGAGTGGATGAATCGCGCCTAGGTAATCTGGGCGGGGTGGCTGGGTAACGTCGATACGCTCGGCAGCGAGTTTTTGCGCCAATGCCTGCGTGTCCAGCGCCGCGCGCCGCGCGGAAATTGCAGCGCTGATCTGCGTTTTGACGTGGTTGATGGCAGCCCCCGCCGTTTTGCGGGCCTCGGGGTCCATTCCGCTTAACGATTTTAACAGCATCGTCACATTGCCGTTTTTGCCAAGCAGGGAGACGCGCAGCTCCTCCAGCGAAGCCGCATCCGCGGCCGCGATGGCGGGCAGTGCCTCTTCTGTTAGGCCCTTCAAATCATTGCTCTGCATCTTGAATCTGCCTTTGTCTTCCGGGCAGGGCAGACCGCGCGCGGCAAAAAATGTCAAGCCGCGCGAAGCCGCCAAGGCCCCGCCAAAGCGAAACGCCGAACTTTTAAAGGTGTTACAAATAGTCAACAGGGAGAAAAAAATTGTCCAGGCGGTGGAAACCTTCGGTAAATGAGCAATTTAGCGTAACGTGGCGCTTGACCCTTGCTATCCGGGAAGAGTACAGCCGCAAGGGCTGTGTAATCATCGTGGTTACGCAACCATAAGGCTACATTCTGCTCACTCAATTTCGGACAGGGATCGGTTCCTACCATGAAAATCAAAGCACTGGGCGCTCTCGCCGGCCTAGCCCTGCTGGCAGCCTGCTCATCCAACCCCGCCAGCACTGCGTCCAACACCGGTGCCGGTGCGCAAGCTTCGACCGGCCCGGCTCCGGGCTCCGAGCAAGACCTGGTTGCCAATGTCGGCGACCGCGTTTTCTTCGCCTTTAATCAGTCCAGCCTGTCCAGCGATGCGGACGCGACTCTGGGCAAGCAGGCTGCATGGCTTGCTCAGTATCCCTCCGTTAACGTGCTGGTCGCCGGCAATGCCGACGAGCGCGGCACCGAGACCTACAACTTGGCACTCGGCCAGCGCCGCGCCAACGCCGCGCGTGACTACCTGGTTGCGCAGGGCGTTGCGTCTTCCCGCATCCAGACCATCTCCTATGGCAAGGATTGCCCGGTTGCCGCCGGCAATGACGAAACGGCCTATGCGCAGAACCGTAATGCGATTACCTCGGTTCAGGGCTACAACCCGCAGAACTGCAAGTAATAGGTTTTCTCCCGGCCCTGCGCCGCGAGTGAAGCAAACCGGCGGTCCGAAAGGCCGCCGGTTTTGTTTTGGGCGCCGCCGCGCTTATATCTAACCGTATCCTTGAGGCCTTGACCGGAGTTTCAATGCGCACCCGATTTTTGTTTCTTGCTGCCACGCTGTTTGCGCCGCTGGGGGCTTCCGCCCAGCCGTTGATCCAAAGCCAGGAAGGCATTGCCCTGCAAAATGAGATTTTGCAGTTGCAGCAGCAGGTGCAGTCTCTTCAGTCTCAGGGCGGAGGCAATGGCGCATCGTCCTTGGGGGGAACGACCCCGCCAGCACCTTCGGGCAACCAGGGCAGCAACGCGCTGATTCCAACTCTGCTGACCCAGGTGCAGCAATTGCAGGCGCAGGTGCAGACCCTGAATGGCGAAGTTTCTGATCTGCAACACCAGCAGCAGACGCAGAATGACCAGACTCAGAAAGAAATCGGCGACCTGAAATTCCAGATGACCAATGGTGCCAGTGCGGCGCCGGGCGGCCAAGGGGCAGCTATCCCGCCTGCATCACCCGGGGCGTCGCAAGCCCCCGCGCCGGACGACCCGAAGGCGACCTTGCAGGCCGCGATCAGCGCCTACGAGAAGCATGACTACGCCACTGCCGAGAAGCTGGCGCAGGGTATTGTCACCCATCATAGATCCGCCCCGCAGGCATATCGGGCGCAGTATCTTGTGGCGCAGAGCTACGCAGCCAAGGGGGATTCAAGCAGCGCCGCCGTCGCTTATTATAACACCTACAATATGAACAAGAGCGGCACTTACGCGCCGCGCTCCATGCTGGGCCTTGCTTCGTCTCTCGCCGCGATCGGCCAGAACCAAGAGGCATGTGAAACGCTGGCCTCGCTGAATAGCCAGTACCCCAAACCACCCGCCGGGATGCAGAGCGAGATCGACGCGGTGTCCAGCCGCGCGCATTGCCAGTAGCTGACGCCCTTGCGGCGGCTCTGGAACGGCTGTTGCCGCCGGGCCGGGCGCCGCGTTTGGCCGTTGCTGTTTCCGGCGGCGCTGACAGCACCGCCTTGGCGCTGTTGAGCCATGCCTATTGCAAGGCGCGGGGCGGAGTCGTGCTGGCGTTGACCGTGGACCATGGGTTGCGCGCCGAGGCGGCCGACGAGGCGAGGCTGACAGCCTCTCGCCTTGTCGCGCGGGGGATGGATTGCCAGGTTCTTACCCTGAACTTGCGCCCTGGTGCTGCGATGCAGGAGCGCGCCCGCCAGGCCCGGCATGAGGCGCTGGCCAGGGCTGCGGCAGAAGCAGGGTTTTTGTATCTCGCATTTGGCCATCATCAGGATGACCAGAATGAAACCGTGGCGATGCGCGCCAGGCGTGGCCATGGGGGGATGGAAGGTATAGCCGCCTGGAGTGCCCGCAACGATGTTGTTCTGATCCGCCCGCTGCTGGGTGTGGCTTCGGCTGCCCTCCGGCATTATTTGCGCGAACAAGGCATAGAATGGGTGGAAGACCCCTCCAACCAATCGACAAAATTCGAGCGTGTAAGAGTACGCCAGGCAAATGGGGGCATGCCGCCATGGGGCGCCGCCGGGCGCTCGGCGCGAGAGCAGGAGGCGGCAGATTTCCTGGCCCGGCAAGCCAGGCTGTATCCTGAGGGTTATGCGGTGCTGGACGCCACCGCTGTCCCCCCCGCGGCTTTGGCCGTCTTGCTGAGAACCATTGGCGGGCGCGGCCATACCCCTCGGCAGGAGGCAGTGCTGCGGCTTACCACGTCCTTGCGTGCCGCGACGCTGGGCGGTGTTCGTATTGCCCCGGCCGGCCGGTTGGGGCCAGGCTGGCTGTTGGCGCGGGAGCCAGCAGCCTGCGCTCCTCCGGTTCCGGCAACCAGCCATGCGTTGTGGGATGGGCGCTTTGTTCTCACTTCCAAGCCGCAGGGCATGGTGAGCTTCGGCGCGCTGGGCCAGGATGCGACGAAGTTTCGTGGATATGACGGCCTGCCGAGCCTGGTGCTGCGCGGCCTTCCGGCGCTGCGGGATAAGCAGGGAGGGGTGATTTTCCCTGTCTCGGCGGTTTTTCGCCCAGCCATGCCCGCCACGTCGCGGCCGTTTCAGGCCTGATGCAAGGTACGATTTATTTGTGCTGATCTGGAAATTCTGCGCAATATGCCCAAGTGAGCTCAAAGGAAACTCCGTGCCTCAGGAGGGCGGAGGAACAGACTGAAAGAATTGGAAAAGTCTAGATGAATAATCTGGGTCGAAATATTGCTCTTTGGGTCGTCGTCGCCTTATTTCTGGTGGTACTGTTCAACGTGTTTCAGCCATCCAGCACGCAGACCGACTCATCCGAGATTGCCTATTCCAGCTTCCTCAGTGAAGTGAAGAACAACCAGGTGCAGAGCGTGACCATAAGCGGGCAGGACATCACCGGCACCACCAAGGATGGCAAGAGCTTCGAAACCTATGCGCCGTCCGATCCGTCTTTGGTCTCTAAGTTAACCAATGCTGACGTGAATGTAACGGCGAAGCCGGAAGGCGACAGCATGAACCCGCTGTTGCGCGCGCTGCTTAACTGGGCGCCGATGCTGCTGATTCTGGGCGTGTGGATATTCTTCATGCGCCAGATGCAAGGCGGTGGCGGCCGGGCCATGGGGTTTGGCAAATCCCGCGCGCGGCTGCTGACCGAAAAGCAGGGCCGGGTGACGTTTGAGGATGTGGCGGGTATCGACGAAGCCAAGGGCGAATTGCAAGAAATTGTGGAATTTCTGCGCGACCCACAGAAGTTCCAGCGCCTGGGCGGGAAGATTCCCAAAGGCTGCCTGCTGGTGGGTCCACCGGGCACGGGTAAGACGCTGCTGGCCCGCTCCATTGCGGGTGAGGCGAATGTGCCATTCTTCACCATTTCCGGCTCAGACTTCGTCGAGATGTTTGTGGGCGTCGGTGCGTCCCGCGTGCGCGATATGTTCGAGCAAGGCAAGAAGAATGCGCCGTGCATCATCTTTATCGATGAAATTGACGCCGTTGGCCGGCATCGTGGTGCTGGGCTTGGCGGTGGCAATGATGAGCGCGAGCAGACGCTGAACCAGATGCTGGTAGAGATGGACGGATTCGAGTCCAATGAAGGCGTAATTCTGATTGCCGCGACCAACCGGCCGGACGTGCTGGACCCGGCATTGCTGCGCCCCGGCCGCTTCGACCGCCAGGTGGTGGTGCCGAACCCGGATGTGATGGGTCGTGAGAAGATTCTGAAGGTACATATGCGCAAAGTGCCCTTGGCGTCTGACGTGGATGCCAAGACCATCGCGCGCGGCACGCCGGGCTTCTCGGGTGCTGACCTAGCTAACCTTGTGAACGAGGCCGCATTGCTGGCGGCGCGCATCGGCAAGCGCGTGGTCGCCATGGCGGAATTTGAGCACGCGAAGGACAAGGTGATGATGGGGGCGGAGCGGCGCTCGCTTGTCATGTCCGACGATGAGAAGAAAATGACCGCCTACCATGAAGGCGGACACGCCATCTGCTCCATCACCCTGCCGGAATGCGACCCGGTGCATAAGGCCACGATCATTCCGCGTGGCCGTGCGCTGGGCATGGTGATGAGCCTGCCGGAAGGCGACCGGTATTCCATGAGCAAGGTTAAGCTGCTGCAGCAGTTGATCATGGCGATGGGCGGACGCGCCGCGGAGGAACTGGTGTTTGGGCCGGACAAGGTTTCCAACGGTGCTTCCGGTGATATCAAGATGGCGACGGACACCACCCGGCGGATGGTGTCCGAATGGGGCATGTCCGAGAAGCTCGGCATGGTGTCTTACGTGGATAGCGGGCAGGAAGTGTTTCTTGGCCATTCCATGGGTGGGGCCAAGAATGTCTCCGAGGCGACGGCGCGGGAGATTGATGATGAGGTCCGCCGGATTATCGACCACTCTTATGCCGAAGCGAAGCGTATCCTGACCGAGCGGCGTGACGATCTGGAACGGTTGGCGCAGGGACTCCTGGAATACGAGACGCTGTCCGGTGACGAGATCCAGATGGTGCTGCGCGGTGAGAAGATTGTCCGCAAGGTGGTCGACGAGCCGATGCAGGACAATAATAACCGTCGCGGCTCCGTGCCGACAGCCGCTCCCAAGCCGGATGTACCCGGCGGGTTGGGGCCGGTTCCGGCGTAAAGGTTTAACAAGAAAAGGGGGCCTAAGCCCCCTTTTCTATGTTTAGGGCGCTGACCATTATGCTGGAAAAGCGCCTTCCCGCACCTCCTGCACATAATTGGCCAAGGCCGTGGTGATAAGCCCCGCGCCATCCAGATATGTTTTGGCGAAAGAAGGCGCGTTGCCGGGGGTGAGGCCCAGCACATCATGGAGCACGAGAACCTGTGCGTCGGCGCCAGGCCCGGCACCAATGCCGATGGTTGGGATGGACAGCTTGGCAGTGATTTGCGACGCGAGTTCGAAGGGAACGGCTTCCATCAGAAGCATTCGCGCTCCGGCATCGGCCAGCGCCTGCGCATCCTCAAGCAATTGTGCCGCCGCCTCCGGCGTTTTGCCCTGGCGCTTAAAGCCGCCGATCTGATGTACATGCTGGGGTGTCAGGCCGATATGGGCACAAACTGGAATGGCGCGGCGGGAGAGGAAGGCCACGGTTTCCACCATGGTGGCGCCGCCTTCCAGCTTTACGATCTGGGCGCCGGCTTTCAACAGCCGGGCGCAGGCAGAGAAAGCCTGCGCGGGTGAGTCCTCGAAACTGCCGAAGGGCAGGTCGGCCATCACTAGCGGCTTGGTCACCGCCTTGGCGACGATGGCGGTATGGTATTCCATCTGCTCCAGGCTGACGCGCAACGTGTCAGGGTCGCCCGCAAAGACCATGCCGAGCGAATCACCGATGAGCAGTCCGTCCAACCCGGCCGCTTCGGCGAGCCTGGCGGCGGTGACGTCATAGGCAGTGATCATCGCCATCTTCCGGTTTTCATGCTTCGCCTTGTCCCAGGCGGCCAGCGTTCTGCTCATGTCAACGCTCCTTGCATTCCGGCCGCGCGGGCGGCCAGGGCCAGGGCAAAGGCTGTGGCCTGGGCGCGGATTGCATCACGATTACCGGCGAATATCTGTTGCTGGGCGAGGCTGCCCGTTGCTGTTGCCAAGCCGAACCATACGGTGCCGACGGGTTTTTCCGCGCTTCCGCCTTCAGGCCCGGCAATGCCCGTGACGGAGATCGCGGCATCCGTGCCGACGCATTGCCTTGCCCCCTCCGCCATGGCTTTGGCCACTTGCGAGGAGACAGCGCCATGCTCAGCCAGAATGGCTTCTGGCACGCCAAGCATCTTGGTCTTGGCTTCATTGGCGTAGGTGACGAAACCGTTGATGAAGACAGCCGAACAGCCAGGAACGGCGGTAAGGGCGGCCGCAACCAGCCCGCCCGTACAGCTTTCCGCCGTGGCGAGGGTCATGCCCTTGGACTTGTAGAGGTCAATCAGCGCGGAAGCATTCATAGCGGTAACACCCGATGGAGGATAAACATGGCAGCCAGAGCGAGCAGCCCGGCGATGATATCGTCACCCATGATGCCGAATTCATCCCGGCGGCGGTCGGCCCAGTTTACCGGCCATGGTTTCCAGATGTCGAACAGCCGGAACAAAGCGAAGGCGAGCACGGCACCCCAGATATTAAGCGCATGCAGGGCTAACAGCGGGATCATCTGCCCGGCGATTTCGTCGATGACGATCCAGCCAGGGTCTTCCCTCGCTTCCGGTAATTGCCCGATGGCGTAAATGCCAAGTACCGTGGCCACCATGGTACCGGCCAGCACCGCCAGATGCCCGGCAGGCAGCAGCAGGCAGCCAATGGCCAACCCCACCAGCGAACCAAACGTGCCCGGCGCTTTGGGTGCCCAGCCGGAGCCGAAACCCGCGGCGATGAAGCGCCAGGGCGTTATGGCTGCTGCAGCCATGGCGCAACGGGCGAGTTGGCCGAGCCGGTAAGCAGGGCGCTATAGATGGTAATATTTTCGGACACGCGCTGCACATAATTGCGTGTCTCGTTAAAGGGAATTTCCTCCAGCCAGTCCAGCATATTGGCCCCTCCAGGATTGGCGCCGAGTTCGGGATCGCCATTTTCGTTCAGCCAATTGGCGACGTTGGTCGGGCCGGCATTATAGGCGGCGATGGCAAGCGGCAGGCTGTTGCCGAAATTCCTGATCTCTTGGGCAAGATAGGTGGCGCCGAGGGCCATGTTTTGATTGGGATCGAACAAATTGTCAGCGGGCAGGCCATATCGTGCCCCAGTACGCCGCGCGGTGGAGGGGAGCAACTGCATCAGCCCGACAGCGCCAGCACCGGAGATCACGGTGGGGTTGAAGCTGCTTTCCTGGCGCATGATGCCGAGCGAAACCGCAGGGTCCAGGATGGAGGCGGGCGGGTTATAAGGAATCGGCCAGCCCTCGTGTATCAGCATCTGCCCGGAGATGCCGGCAATGCGCGCAATGGTGACGGCTGATTGCGGGAAGCCCAGCCCCAGCGCCAGCTTTGCCGCCATCAGGCGGGATTTATCGTCCAATGCCGTCTGGCCGATGCGGTCGAGAAAGATTGTGGCGTCGTGCGGGTCGTTCATCTGCACCAGCAGCACGGCGGCGCGGGGCAGTTCGCCCAGGCCGAAATCCAGCGCATCCTGGGCTGAAAAGCTGGGCTCGGCGACGGATTTGATGCGCTGCGCCAATTCCTGCGGGGTTTCGCCCAAGGCGAGTGCGGCAAGCTGACCGTAAAACGTGTCGGGATACGCGGCGGCGCGGGCGTAATCCTGTTGGGCGGCAGCGCCGGTTTGACTGCGCCCCAGCCAGTAATAGGCCCGGGCCTGGGAAATGGCAGCGGATGAGGAGGAGGCGAGGTCCTGGAACCAGGTTGCCGCTTCATGAGGGTGCTTCAGGAACCGCAAAAGCAGGAAACCGGCGAGGAAATCACGGTCGACGATCTGTTCCCGCGCGGCGGAGCCGGAGATCGGCGGATTGGCGGCGATAACCACCTGATACGCGGCTTTGGCATCGCCCTCCTGCAGCAGGGCGCGGGCTAACATGTTCTGGGCGGGCCAGAACAACAGCTGCTGGTCTGACGTTGCCGCGGCCATAGCCGTCTTGCCCTGGCTTCGCCAAAGCGCGGCTGCGTCTTCGTCCTGCCCTGCCGCGTGCAGCGCCTGCACCTGGGTGATGAAAGGCGGTGTGATGGTGGGGGTGGCGGGCTGGTAAAGCCCGGAGGCCTGGATTTCGCGCAGCCTCAGCAGGCCTTGCATCGGCCAATCCGGATTGGCGGTTATGAAGGCCTGGATCTCGTCCGCGCTGCCGCCGCCGGAGCTGATGAGGCGAAAGAAGGTCACGAGTTTCACCACCAGCGGGTCCCCGGTGGTGGTTGCGAGTTGTTCGGCCTGAGAAAACTGGCCGGCCCGCACATCGGCCATGATCTGCGGGCTGGCGGCGGTTTGCGCCAGCGCACAGGCGGGCGTCAGCAGCAGTGGCAAGGCGGCCCAAAACTTCATGCGCCTTCTCTAGCAGTGCTATCGGCGCGGGCCAAACCTCACCCAAGCCCGCTTGCTCCCGTTGGCAGAGACGTTTAGGTGAAATGCTGGACTAGACCGCCTCAAGGACCACAAATGTTTCACGGCTCTTTCACCGCCCTTGTGACGCCCATGCACGAGGATGGGCGTATCGACGACGAGGCCTTCATTCGTTTCATCGATTGGCAGATCGCGGAAGGCACAAACGGCATTGTGCCGGTGGGCACCACCGGTGAATCTCCCACACTGAGCCATGACGAGCATAAACATGTGGTCGAGATGGCGGTGAAGGCTGCGAAGGGCCGGATTCCGGTGATGGCAGGGGCGGGCTCCAATTCCACAGCCGAGGCGGTTGGCCTGGCACGCCATGCCGAGGCGGCGGGTGCGGATGCAATTCTGGTGGTGACCCCCTATTACAACAAGCCAACCCAGGAGGGGCTATACCAGCATTACAAGGCGGTTGCGCAAGCAACGGCGCTGCCGGTGTTTATTTATAACATTCCAGGCCGGTCGGTGATCGATATGTCGGTCGAGACGATGGCGCGGCTGGCCGAGATCAAGACCATCGTGGGCGTGAAGGACGCCACCGCGAACCTCACCCGGCCGCTGCACACCACGCGGGCCTGCGGAGCGGATTTCATCCAGCTTTCCGGTGAGGACCATACCGCCTTGGCCTATCTGGCCTCCGGTGGACATGGTTGCATCTCTGTGACGGCGAATGTGGCGCCCCGACTTTGCGGGCAGATGCACCGCGCCTGGACCAAAGGTGATGTGAAGACCGCGATGGGGATTCAGCAGCGCCTAGTGCCGGTGCATGATGCGATGTTCTGCGAGAGTAACC
Organism: Pseudomonadota bacterium; assembly: GCA_021826425.1. Lineage (GTDB taxonomy): Bacteria > Pseudomonadota > Alphaproteobacteria > Acetobacterales > Acetobacteraceae > Acidocella. The sequence goes on along the minus strand of JAKAZY010000003.1, from coordinate 10,214 downwards.
CTGGTCCGGTGAAATATGCTGCCTCCCTGCTGGGGTTTGGGGTAAACCATGTGCGCTTGCCGTTGGTGCCCATTTCAGCGGCCTCGGCAGAGCGGGTGCAGGCGGCGATGCGGGAAGCTGGTCTTTTGAATTGAGCAAGGACAAGAAGAAATCCGAGTTCATTTCTCACGGCGTTGCAGCACAGAACCGCAAGGCGCGGCACGACTACAAGATTCTCTCTACCATTGAGGCGGGGATTGTGCTGCGCGGCGTTGAGGTGAAGTCCCTGCGGCTTGGGCGGGCTCAGCTTACGGAAGCCTGGGCTGGCGAGCGCGATGGCGAGCTTTATCTGTTCAATATGTATGTGCCGGAATATCAGGCCGGCGTGCTTTCACGCTTTGAGACGCGCGGCATGCGCAAGCTGTTGGTCAAGCGCAAGGAGCGCGTGCAGATTTTCAACGCCATCGGGCGGGAGCGCCAGACCATCGTGCCGCTCGACATCTTCTTTAACGATCGTGGTCTGGCAAAAGTGACGCTGGGTATCGCCGAGGGCAAGCAGAAGGCCGATAAGCGCCAAGCCGCCGCCGAACGCGACTGGCAGCGCGACAAGGCCAGGATGCTGCGCAACCGCTAAAAGGGCTCAGGTGAGGCTGCGCCTGATCTGCGCCACGATCGCCTCGAACATCTCCTGTGTGATCCGCCCGGTATTCACGTTGTACTGCGAAGTGTGGAAGCTGTCTGCCAGCGCCAACCCATTTTCGAGCGCGTGCGTTGCCCCGTGCTTGAAGGGATACCGACCGGGCTTGAGCTTCAAGGCTTGCAAGATGGAGTGATGCGCTTTCGCGCCGATGGCAAGCAGAATCCGCAAATCTGGCATCGCGGCGATCTCGGCAGCCAAATAGGGCAGGCAGTGATTTTTATCCGATGTCTCAAGCTTGTGCTGGGGCGGAGCGCAGCGCACGGCGTTGGTAATTCGGCAATCCGTCAATTCCAGCCCATCATCTGGCCGCTCCTGGAAGGTGCCTGTGGCAAAACCGAACTTTGCCAGCGCGGGGTAGAGCAAACGGCCAGCGACATCGCCGGTGAAGGGGCGGCCGGTTCTGTTGGCACCGTTAACGCCGGGAGCCTGCCCCACAACGAGTAGCCGCGCCTTAACGGGACCGAAGCTTGGTACGGGCGCGTTGAACCAATCCGGGTGCAGGCTGCGGTATTCCTCCCGGTACGCAACGAGACGGGGACAGAAGCCGCAATCGCGGCCTGGCGAAAAGACGGAAAGGCCGCTCATTCCTCGTCCTCGCGCTCGCCACGGCTGCGGCCTTCTTGCTGGCGCCGGGAAAATTCTTTCGCAATGTCGCCGAGATCGATGAATTGATCAGCCTGGCGCCGCAGCTCATCGGCAATCATCGGTGGGTTGGTGCGGATCGACGAGATCACGGTCACGCGAACACCTTTACGTTGCACGGCTTCAACCAGCCGACGAAAATCTGAATCGCCGGAAAAAAGGATCGCGTGGTTGAGAGACGGTGCGAGTTCCAGCATGTCGATTGCGAGTTCAATATCCATGTTGCCTTTGATCCGCCGGCGCCCCAGCGTGTCCACGAATTCCTTGGCGGGCTTGGTGACGAGGCTGTAGCCGTTATAGGCCAACCAGTCCGTCAGCGGCTTGAGGGGAGAATACTCCTCAGTTTCCAGCAATGCGGAGTAGTAATAGGCGCGCAGGATGTTTGTTTTTGATCCAAAAAAATCAAGAAGCTTTCGATAGTCGATGTCGAGGCCAAGGCCTCGCGTTGCCGCGTAGAAATTGGCACCGTCGATGAATAATGCGGTTCGTTCCTGAGTAGAGAAGCGCATGTCAAAATTACTTGCTTTGAAATGAACGGTTAAAACTAATGTACAATTTGCAGGAAGATGTTAGTGAGTGTTTAGTGTACGAATTTATTTCAAGCCTCTAGTTGCCGTGGATGTCATCCTTTTATGATCTTAATCGCCATTGGTGCCAATCTGCCAAGCAGAGACGGCACGACGCCGGTGGAGACTTGTGAGGCGGCGGTAGCGGCCATACGGGCCATTCCCGGGCTCAGCTTCGTGGCGCTCTCGTATTGGTACCGTACCAAGGCCATTCCGGACTCCAGTCAGCCGGACTACTGCAATGGCATGATCCGCATGAGCGGCGAGATCGAACCGGCGACGCTTTTGCGTAAGCTGCAGGACATTGAGACCCGCTTTGGCCGGGAACGCTCCTCGCCCAATGCGGCCCGAACGCTGGATATTGACATAATCGACATGGATGGGGTGGTCCGCGCGACGCCAGACCCCGTGCTTCCGCATCCGCGGGCGCATCAGCGGGCCTTTGTGCTGCGCCCGCTGCTGGACGTGGCTTCCGTCTGGCGTCACCCGGTTTTACGGCAGAATGTGATCACATTGCTGGCGGAGCTTCCCCCTCAGTCTATTGAACCCTGGCATGACGAGGGGGAAAGGCGGGGCAAATGAGCTTGCCTCTGCGCCGCGGCTGAGCTAAGCCACGCATTCAATTCTCTGCCTGGAGCTTACCCCGATGGCCCGCGTAACCGTTGAAGACTGCGTTTTGAAGGTGCCGAACCGCTTTGAACTGGTTCTGCTCGCGGCGCAGCGTGCCCGGAATATTAGCCGCGGCGAGCATCTCACCATCGACCGGGACAACGACAAGAACCCGGTGGTTGCACTGCGCGAGATCGCCGACGAGACGTTGGAACTGCCGGAGCTGGAGCAGGATCTGGTAAAATCCCTCTCCCGGGTACCTGAGCCCGAGCCTGTGGATGAAGAGGTGATGGATCTGATCCCGACCGATCAGAACATCTTCGGACTACAGGACGTATCCGCCGAGGAGGAAGCCGCCGCCATGGCAGCCGAGGGCGAGGAGATCATGTCTCCCGAGGATATCCAGGCGGCCATCGAGGCCGAGCTCGGCGGCAAGTCCCGCCGTTAAACCTATGCGGACAGGCCGCAGGTTTGAGAGCCTGTCCTGTGCTCCCGAGGGCCTGAGCGGTGGCACGTCGAAAGTCCACCCAGAGCTGGCTGGGCTGCTGGCGCGGATCAGCGCGTACGATTCAAAGGTCGATGCGGTCCTTATCGACGAGGCATATTGTGCCGCAGCCGAGGCGCATGCCGACCAGAAGCGCGATAACGGTGAGCCCTACATCACACATCCGCTGGCTGTTGCCGGGATTCTCGCCAGCTATAAGCTGGACAGCGCGTCGATCATCACCGCTCTGCTGCACGACACGGTTGAGGATACCTCGGTTACGCTGACGGCGGTACAGAAGCGCTTTGGCACTGAGATCGCCTCGCTTGTTGATGGCGTGACCAAGCTCACCCGGCTGGAGCTGCAATCCGACCGGACCAAGCAAGCGGAGAATTTCCGCAAGCTCGTGCTGGCGATGAGCAAGGATATCCGCGTGCTCATCGTCAAGCTTGCGGACCGGCTGCATAATATGCGGACGCTGGGGGCGGTTTCGGCAGCCCACCGGCGGCTACGCATCGCCCGCGAGACAATGGATATCTACGCCCCACTGGCTGAGCGTATCGGCATGGAGGCGGTGAAGACAGAGCTGCAGAACCGGGCTTTCGCCGAGATCGAGCCAGAAGCCTATGACACCATCCAGACCCGCCTGAACTTTCTGCGCGGACAGGGGGCGGATGTCATTGAGGAAGTGCGGCAGGAGCTGCTTCGGGTCTGCAAACAGGCGGGAGTGAGCCTGGTGGAAATTTCCGGTCGGGAGAAATCTCCTTTTTCCATCTGGCAGAAGATGAAGCGCCAGAATGTGAGTTTCGAGCAGCTTTCGGATATCATGGCGTTCCGCATCATCGTGCCGGAACGCGCAGGGTGCTATGTGGCGTTGGGCGCCATTCATGCCGCGTTTCCGGTCATCGCCGGACGGTTCAAGGATTACATCTCCACGCCCAAGACGAACGGCTATAAGTCGCTTCACACCGGTGTGACGTTGCGCCAGCCGCGCAACCAGAAGATCGAGATCCAGATCCGTACACCGGAGATGCAGGCCGTGGCGGAGGCCGGGGTTGCTGCACACTGGCTCTACAAGCAGGATGATGCTTCACCAAATGACGTTAAGCAGTTCGGCTGGGTGAAAGACCTGCTGGAAATTCTGGAAAATTCCGCAGCGCCGGATGAATTTCTCGAAAACACCAAGTTGGAGCTCTACCAAGACCAGGTGTTCTGCTTCACCCCCAAGGGTCAGCTTATCCAGCTGCCGCGCGGAGCGACCTCGGTCGATTTTGCCTATGCGGTGCACAGCCAGATCGGCGATACATGTGTTGGGGCGCGGATCAACGGCAAGCTGATGCCGTTGCGCTATGAGTTGCAGAACGGCGACCAGGTGGAGATCCTAACCGCGCGCGGCGGCACGCCGAGCCCAGCCTGGGAACGCTTTGTTGTGACCGGCAAGGCGCGTGCGCGCATCCGCCGGTTTTTGGCGCAGCAGATGCGCGATCAGCACCGCGATGCTGGTAAATCCATGCTGATGAAGGCCTTCCGGCAGGATGGCGTGGACGGCTCCGAAAAAATCTTGGAGCCGGTGGCGAAGTCGTTCAAGCAGTCGAGCGTAGACGATCTTTATGTCGCTGTCGGCACCGGGATGGTTGGCCCGAAGGACGTGGTGAACACGGTTTATCCAGAGCTGAAAGAAGTCCGAACGCCGCGCATGCTGCCGGCCTTCATGGGCGGCGCGCTCGCCTCGCGCTCCCCGCGCAACACGCCGCGCGGGGATGCCGGCAGCCCGATCACCGGGCTCGTCGCGGGTATGGATGTGCATTATGCCGGCTGCTGCCATCCGCTGCCGGGGGACAAGATTGTCGGAATCGTCACCACCGGCAAGCCGATTACCATTCATGCCAAAGATTGCACCCAGCTTGATCAATACGCTGCAACACCCGAACGTTTCATTGATGTTGATTGGAACGAGGGAGCAAGGTCCGATGTTAAGGCGCAGACCTTTACCGGGCGTGTCAGCGTGATCGCCAGCAATACTCCAGGCGCTTTGGCCGCGCTGGCCAACGCGGTTGCTAAGCAGGAGGGGGCGATTTCGAACCTGAAAATTGTACACCGTCAGCAGGATTTCTTCGAGGCGCTGGTGGATATCGAGGTGCGCGATACGCGGCATTTGAACCAGGTGATTGCCGGGTTACGCGCGGCCAGCGGTATCGCCCAGGTGGAGCGCGCAAGGAATTGACCGTGGGTGTTATCATTGGTCTTGGCACCGACCTCTGCGACATACGGCGTATCGAGAAGGCGCTGGAGCGGCATGGCGAACGCTTTACACTGCGGGTTTTTTCCGAAACCGAGCGGGCACGCAGCGAGAGGCGTCAACATTTCCGGGCATCCAGTTATGCAAAACGCTTTGCGGCCAAGGAGGCCTGCGCCAAGGCCCTGGGAACCGGATTTTCGCGCGGCGTGTTCATGTCGGATCTTAGCGTCGTGAATCTGGCGAGCGGTCAGCCAACTATGGAGCTCTGTGGAGGCGCCCTGGATAGGCTCCGCGAACTCACGCCTTCAGGGCATGAGGCGAAAGTGTTTGTTTCGTTAACGGACGAATACCCCTACGCCTATGCGCAGGTGATCATCTCTGCCGTGCGGGAGCGTTTTGAGGTCTGAGGCTGAATGGGGACGGCGCATGAAGCAGACATATTTTTATGAACCCGCGGCCGGGCATGGGCTCAAACATGATCCGTTCAACGCCATTATCGGCCCGCGCCCGATCGGCTGGGTTTCCACCAAGGGCAAGGATGGCAGCGTTAATCTGGCGCCATACAGTTTCTTCAATGGCTTCTGCTACAAGCCGCCGATTATCGGCTTTTCCAGCAACGGCGAGAAGGATTCGCTGCGTAATGCGCGGGAGACGGGTGAGTTCGTCTGGAATCTCGTCGACCGTAAACTCGCGGAGGCGATGAACCAGAGCAGCGCGGCCGCGCCCTATGGTGTGGATGAATTTGAACTGGCGGGAATGGAAAAAGCGCCTGCCCGGCTGGTGGCACCGCCGATGGTTGCCCGGGCAGGTGTTAATTTCGAGTGCCGCGTCTCAGACATTGTCAGGCTGAGAGGCTGGCGGGGAGAGCCCGCCCTGGCTTGGCTGGTACTGGGTGAGGTGGTGGGTGTGCATATCAAGTCGGCCTTGCTGAAGGACGGTGTGTTCGACACCTTCGGCTCACAGGTGGTGCTTCGCGCCGGCGGGCCCTCGGCTTACGCCGAAATCGGCACGCAAAGCCGTTTTGACATGTGGCGGCCGGAATAGGTCAGCCGGGCAGCCGTGCTCGCCCGTTATGGTCGCGTTGCAGCGGGGCATGGGCGCTGACCAGATCAATGGTGAGGCGGCCATAGAGATGCGGAAATAACTCGCCGCCGCGGGATGTTTCCCATTTCAGCGCCGCGCCCAGCGGCGCCAGGGGGATGGCGGCGATCACCAGCCCGTCCTGCCCTGAAAAATGCTTGGCGAGGGTCTCGTCGAGCTGCTCAGCCGTTGAAAGGTGAATATAGCCATCCGCCATATCGACCGGCGCGCCGTCGAAGTTTCCGGCGCACAAAGTATTGAATTGCGCCTGGGTCAGAATTTTATAGACAATACTGTGTGTCATGCGGCCTCGTTTCGTGGCGCGGGTGTGGGGTCCTGGAGCCGGATAATTTTAGATCGAATCACGGGCGTGATCCGCTCTAAAATCTGAATCCGCCTCTAAAACAATGAGATAGAGGGCGATTCAGACTTTAGGCTCGCTGGCAAAGTGAGCGAACCTGAAGTCATCGCGCTCTAGCCCGACATAATCAAGCGCCACCCCCCTCGTGCATGGCGGCTGCGCGGCAGTTTCATGCCTTCTGCCGGTTCCGCTCTCAGAAAATACTTCCCAAGCGTGTTTAAAATTGTAATCTGTCGCCAGATAATCAGGAGTGTCAATCAATGAGCGCCGCGGTTCGTCCAAGCAATGATCCACTTATTCATCACTGGATGCCATTCAGTGCAAATCGGCAATTCCAGGAGCAGCCGCGCCTGATCGCGCGGGCTGAGGGTGTCTATTATTATAATACCCGGGGTGAAAAGCTGCTGGATGGTTCCTCTGGGCTTTATTGCATTCCGCTGGGGCATGGCCGGCGGGAGATCCGCGAGGCCGTAGCCAAGCAGATGGAGGAGCTGGACTACGCGCCGCCTTTCCAATACGGCGTGCCCACGGCCTTCCGGTTGGCTACCGAGGTTGCTCAGATGCTGCCCGAGGGCATCAACCGGGTTTTCTTTGCGGGCTCGGGTTCTGAAGCCGCTGATACCGCGATGAAGATGGCATTGGCCTATCACCGTGCCCGTGGCGATGCGCAGCGTGTGCGCTTCATCGGCCGGGAACGCGGGTATCACGGTGTCAATCTGGGCGGCATGTCGGTTGGCGGCATGGTTGCCAACCGCAAGGCCTTTGGCACCGGCCTGCCGGGCGTCTCACATTTGCGCCACACCCATATCAAGGAGAATTTTTTCCAGATGGGCGAGGGGGAGCATGGCGCCAATCTTGCGGATGATCTGGAGCGTTTCGTGAATCTGCACGGCGCTGATACCATCGCCGCCTGCATCGTGGAGCCGATTGCCGGCTCCACCGGCATTCTGGTGCCGCCCAAGGGTTATCTCAAGCGCCTGCGCGAGCTTTGCACAAAGCATGGCATTTTGTTGATCTTCGACGAGGTGATCACGGGATTCGGGCGCACCGGCGAGGCTTTTGCCTCGCATACCTTCGGGGTCACGCCGGATGTCATCACCATGGCCAAGGCGCTCACCAATGGCTCCATCCCGATGGCGGCGGTGGCGGTGAAGGATGAAATCCAGAAGGTGATCTTTGACTCCTCGCCCGAGAACAGCATCGAGCTGTTTCACGGCTATACCTATTCGGCACATCCGGCCGCTTGCGCGGCGGCCTTGGCGACGCTGAAGATATTCCGTGAGGAAGCAACATTCGAGCGGGTGAAGGCGCTGACCCCGGCTTTCCTGGAGCAGATCGGCAGCTTCAAGGGCATGGACGGGGTGGTTGATACGCGCGGCTTTGGGCTGTTGGGCGCGGTTGAGGTGGCACCGAGGGGTAAACCCGGCGAGCGGGGCTTCAATATTCTGTGCAGAGGCTTTGAGCAGGGGTTGGTTTTACGCTCGGCCGGTGACAGCCTAGTGCTGTCGCCGCCTTTTGCGGCCACGCCGGACCAGATCAGCGAGATGATCGATATCCTGCGCAAGCTAGTCAAGGAAAGCTGAGCTTTATTTAGACTATTTGGCCGCTCTGCCTGGACGCAGATTGCGGCCAGCCTTTGAGGATAATCCGGAGGAGCAAGAATGTATCAGGACGTATTGCTGCATGTTGGCGGCCATTGGCGTGCGGCACAGGGTGGTAAAACCATTGATGTGATAAATCCGGCGACTGAAGAGGTCATCGGCAAGCTGGCCCATGCGAGCAGGGCCGATCTCGATGAGGCGCTCGATTGGGCGGCCAAGGGCTTTGCCGTTTGGCGCAAGCTCTCCGCCCATGAGCGCGGGAAAATTATGCGCAAGGCGGCGGATCTGCTGCGCGAGCGGTTGGACAAGATCGCCACGCTGATGACCATGGAGCAGGGCAAGCCGCTGGCGGAAGCCAAGGCGGAACTGGCTGGCTCTGCTGATGTGATCGACTGGTTCGCCGAGGAAGGCCGGCGCGCCTATGGCCGCGTGATCCCGGCTCGCCAGGCGGGGGTGTACCAGCTTTCCTTGCGTGAGCCGGTGGGCGTGGTGGCGGGCTTCACGCCCTGGAACTTCCCGGTTTCGCAGGCAGTGCGTAAAATTTCGGCAGCACTGGCGGCGGGTTGCGCTTTTCTGCTGAAAGGCCCCGAGGAGACCCCGGCAAGCTGTGCCGAGCTGGTGCGCTGCTATGTGGATGCCGGCGTGCCGACCGGCGTGGTGCAGATTGTGTTCGGTGTGCCGGCGGAAATTTCCGAATATCTGATCCCGCACCCGACCATCAGGAAAATCTCTTTCACCGGCTCTACTGTTGTGGGCAAGCATCTCGCATCGCTGGCCGGGAAATATATGAAGCGGACCACGATGGAATTGGGCGGACACGCCCCGGCGATCGTATTCGACGATGCGGATCTGGACCAGGCCGCGACCATCTTGGCCGCCAACAAGTTCCGCAATGCCGGGCAGGTTTGCGTGGCGCCGACGCGCTTTATCGTACAGGAGGGCGTGTACGAGCCGTTTTTGAATAAATTCGTGGCCAAATGTGAGGCGATTAAGCTCGGCAACGGGCTGGACGCAGGCACAACCATGGGCCCGCTTGCCAATGACCGCCGCGTGGCGGCGATGGAGGCGCTGGTGGGCGATGCGGTGAGCAAGGGTGCCAAGCTGCGCACCGGCGGTCAGCGTTCGGGCAATAAGGGCTATTTCTTTGAACCAACGGTGCTCACGGATATTCCCCCCGATGCTCGCGTGCTGAACGAGGAGCCGTTTGGCCCGTTGGCGCTGTTCATGCCGTTCCGCAGCTATGAGGATGCGATCGCCGAGGCGAACCGGCTGGAATATGGCCTGGCTGCCTATGCCTATACGCGCAACACTGGCCGCGTGACGGCACTGGGGAGCGATATTGAGTCCGGCATGGTGGGCATCAACCATCACGGGCTGGCGGTGCCGGAAACGCCGTTCGGCGGGGTGAAGGATAGCGGCTATGGCTCCGAAGGCGGGGCTGAAGGGCTGGAGCCTTATCTGGTGACCAAGTTTGTCACCCAGGCCAGCGCATAGAGCAATAATCGGCTGATTAGGACCGGAAGGGTCTAGAGCGGATCACGCAGTGATCCGCTTGACAATCATCGCACTCTAACAGTTTTTTGAAGCCAGCTTTTCTGCAAAAAAGCTGGCTTTCTTGTTTCTGATTTCTTCCATCGCGCGGATGAACGCCTCATCGGCATTCATGCTGGTGGTGTCGATGAGAATGGCATCTTCCGCCTTAATCAGCGGGGCGGCGGCGCGGGTGCGGTCTGCCTCGTCGCGTGCCGCCACATCGGCGATTACGTCCGCCAGCGTTACTGTCTCGCCCTTGGCGGCGAATTCCGCCTGGCGGCGTTTGGCGCGGGCCTCGACGCTCGCGGTCACGAACAGCTTCACATCGGCATGCGGAAAGATGATGGTGCCGATATCCCGCCCATCCAGCACCGCGCCGTGGGCATCGCCGAATTGGCGTTGAAAATCCAGCAGGGCCGC
>JAKAZY010000087.1 GCA_021826425.1 Pseudomonadota bacterium | reverse complement strand
TCTGCCGCCTGAAAGATTTCAGACGTATCGCAACACGCTATGACCGACTGGCCGTAAATTTCGCCGCATCAATCTATCTCGTGGCCGCGGTCGTGTGGTGGATATTATGAGTCTGGACCCTAGTTCTCAAATGGTACATTCGAAATGGTCCATAAGAGATAATTTGTTTATCCAGTTCACCGTGAGCGCCCTTCTTGGATATGGGCTTTACTACATCCTACCGGCTGTGGGTCCGGGGGTTTATTTTAGGCGATTATATACCTAACGCCACAATGCACTAAATATGGAAAATAATTCTGAATCTAATCGGGCGATCCTGGCTTTTGATGAGTTGCGCTTAGAGCTTTTAGGGTCGCTTCGAGCATGGCCCGAGCGCGGTCAATCGAATGGATTGGCATTCCGGGGCGTCCGCGCATTTTCTCGGTTGCTAAAAGCGTCTGGTCGATTAAGTCTGCTGCCTCACCGGGCAATAGAATGTTTTTTTCGCCAAGGCGCTTAAGGAGAACTGCTAAAAGCAATGACGCGCCATACGCTTCGCCAAAGGCGATTTCGGCATTTATTTCATTTTTTTCGCTCATCTTTGGCGTCCTTTGTTTCGGCTTTTGGCGCCGGTTTGGCTTTCGCGAGTTTTTGCATGATCTCATCGAATGGGACGGCTTCGTCTTCATGTTTTGATAGGTCGGGTTTTTCAGGTTTGGGATTTTTGGGCATTGTCTGGTTCCTTAATGATCGAAAAGATTGATGATAGACTTCGCCATGCTCGCGAAATCGCGGAGCGCGGTTCCTACTGGAATATGGGGAAGCACATCGGTCTCGGTGACCGATACAGAAACTCCCAAACTCACATCGGGCTTAGGCGCGTTTTTGGAGTAAAAACCCAGTACGGTGTCATTGTGTCCGCGCACAAAGTCGGAAATGTGGGTAAAGTGCCCCATTGTACCTATTCCCAAGATTCCAATTTTGTTGGGAATAACTTCGATCCCCAAAAGGCGCTTATGTTTCCGCACGATATCGAGGTTATGGAGGGCCCAAAGGTAACCATTCCCTCCTTTGTAAGGTTTTACACTTTCAATGAGTGCCCGGTCGGCGGGGGAAAGCCCATTTATGAATTCCTTCCCCTTAAATCCTTGGCCGGAAAGAAAGATGCCCTCACTCTCGGCAATGGGGAAATACATCTTGTCTGGCCTAGATATGCCGAAGCGACTAGCGAGACTTGTGGCAAGGATATCAAGGCTGCTTCTAATAGTATTGATGTATGCCCCGAATTCGACGCTGAATTTGAGTGGAAAAGGCTCTTTCTCTTCGAGTACCATCAAATAATCAGCAGGATTCGCTTCAATATCCTTAAAACGCACATTGATGTTATTCTGAACCCAAATATGGATCTCTCTCTCGAAGGATGGGAAATTGGATTCGGCCCAATTAACCGATTCTATAGCGTATAGGAGGTCATCCCGCATTTTTACTTCCTATCGCTTGTGTTGATTGCGCCATTTCAAAAACGGCTTTGCTAATTGCTTAGGCGTAGGCTTGCGCCCTGTTAATCCGCCGATAGGTCAGCCTCTTGCCTTCGATGCCAGCCAATACAGCATCGGCACGACCAGTGTCATCAAAACCCAAAAGGGTGCGAGTGTTGTATCTAAAATCGAACTCCGCCAGATAACGGTGCAGATGCTTCTCGCCGCAATGCTGATAGATGCCCTTCATGCCACGTTTAAAGATGGAGAAGTATCCCTCAATGGTGTTGGAATGGATTTTGCCGCGCACATACTCACCGGCACTATGGCGGGTGAAACCATGGCTGGCGAAGTGCTGATCCGCATAGCAATACTGGCCAGCCTCGTCGGTCATGAGAGCGGTTTCCTTGGCAATATTGGCCTTGAGGATCGGCATAACGTCATCTGTGCTGGTGCCGTCCACATGGAAGCTACGGACTTGGCCACCGCGCTCCACAAGGCTCAAAACGGGGCGCTTGTGAGCATAGCCGCGCTGTTTCTTGGCGCCATCTTTGCGACCAATGAACGTCTCGTCGGCTTCGACAACCTTGCCCGAGCCTCCCATGGGCGAAAACATACCAGTCTTCATGGTCTCGCGGATGCGATGCGTCATGAACCAAGCGGTTTTGTAAGTAACCTCAAGCGTACGGTGAAGCTGATGGCTGCTCATGCCTTTCTTGGAAGAGCAAAGCAGATAAGCGGCCAAGAGCCATTTGTGCAGCGGAATTTTGCTATCCTCAAATACAGTGCCGACCTTCACCGTAAAGTCCTTGCGGCATTCCTTTTCGGCGCAACGGTACTTGCCGGGGCGCTTCGTCGCATAGGCTTTATCAACCACGCCGCAATGCGGGCAAACCGGGCCATTCGGCCAACGCAGCTTCTCCAGATACTCTCTGGCGGCGTCTTCGTTGGTAAAGTGCGGTGCGGAAAGTTTCGACATGACGGCAAGCCCCTGAATGTAGGAAAACCCTACACTTTGGGGTTTGTGGCGTCAAGTATATAATCGCCTTATTTTAAGGGTTTGTTTCCAGGGCAAATGCCAAACCCGTTATTCGTTCCCGCGCACCCAATCCTTTTTCCGGATGGCGGAGCCTCGCCACGAAACGCAATGCCATCCATGCATGCGGCGTGGGCAATCATGTGTTTTCTAGCTCTGCGTCGATCCCCGCTCTGGCATAGAGCGCTCGGGGTGTTTTATATTCTTGTGACTTTTGTAACCACGATTGGCTTCGGCTTTCATTACATCTTAGACTGGGTGGTGGCGTTGCCGCTGGTTTGCTTCATCCGAGGTGTGACAGACGTCCAGTCGTTGATTGGCTTCCGAATTACGATCATTGCTGTTAGTGCGCTTCTAATCGCTGCTTGGTGTGTGATTATACGAACGGTACCGGCGTCGCTGGCCTATCCAGTTCTAATCCAAGTCGTCACTGTTTCCTCGATAATGTTTCCCTTCTTTGTAGAACTTAGGCTTGCGTGTACGCAGGACGCGGTGCCTCTCGAAGAGGCAATAGCCTTACGCCTGCAGGGCTGAGAGCCTAGGCAGACTTAGCTTTGCCCCATATGATGGCATTAGTGTCACGAATTCCCAGCTCATCGCAGCGGAAACGCCCGGTCTTCCTTCTGCGCTTGTTAAAGCTTCTGTTTTGCCTGCCCTTGCTCTGGCGCGCCTTGGCACCGGTGCAGTTGGATTCGGATGAAGGCTGGAATGTGATGCGCGCCATGATGGCGGCCCGGCATGTGCCGCTTTACGGCGCGCCGCCGGGGCTTAGCTCCACCAATTATCCGTTCCTGTCTTTCCATCTGCTGGGCTGGCTTGCCACGCTAGGCATTGACCCGCTGTTCGCCGGGCGTGGGTTGGCTCTGCTGTCGTTATTGGCTCTGGGTGGTGCGGCTGGCGCGCTGGCCCGGCTGTTCACCGCCAGTCATTACGCCGCGCCGTTCACAGGTGTTTTGTTCGTGCTCTGGCTCGCAATCTGGATGCCCAATCGCGTGGCCATAGATGACCCGCAACTCTTCGGCATGGTGTTCGAGGCAGCGGGATTTTACGCGTTTGCGCGCGGCGGCACATTCGCCCTGCGGCTTTCGGCATACCCGTTGGTGCTGGCGCTGTTCATCAAGCAATTGCTCATCGTGCTGCCCATCGGGGCCGGACTGAAACAGCGTGACGGGCTGGTGCTTTCCCGCCCCAGCCTCGTCCTCTGGGTGCCAGGCGGGTGAGGTTTGCCAGCGCTTGTGCCACCATGCTATGCACGCAAAGGGTCAAAGCCGGGTTTTTCTCCGGTTTTCAATCATTTCCCGGAGCGTGAGCGGTACAGGGCATGGCAAAAAAACTTGTTTGGGGCCGCGCCTGGCATGGCCGTTCCTATGATCTGGGAAAGATGACGCTGGCGGAGCTTTGGGCTGCCTACCTCACTTACCCCGCCATCAGCCTTTACGCCGCCCTGGCCGTGGCCTCTGGTGCCTATGCGCTGCTCACCGCCTGGCATTGGCAGCAGATTGTGGTGCCCGCCGTGGCGGTGCTGCTGGTTTACCCTGTGGTTTGGTATGGGCTGCACCGCTTTGTGCTGCATGGGCGCTGGCTCTACCGCATGCGCTGGACCGCCGGGCTGTGGAAGCGCATCCATTTCGACCATCACCAGGACCCGCATAAATTGGAAGTGCTGTTTGGCGACCCGCTGAACACCATTCCTACCATGCTGATCATCACTTTGCCTGTGGGGTACGCGCTGGCGGGGTGGACAGGTTTTGCCGCCGGGCTATGCACCGCACTTTTCACCACCTGCGTATATGAGTTTTGTCACTGCATCCAACATCTGAACTACAAGCCGAAGAACCGTTTTGTGCAAAAGCTCAAGCGCGACCATCTGCTGCATCATTTCCAGAACGAGACCGTGAATTACGGTATTGTCTCCTTCCTGCCGGATGAGCTTTTCAATTCTTATGTTCCCAACGCGAAGGACTGCCCGAAAAGCCCGACCGTGTTTAATCTGGGCTACGACATTGAACAGGCAAAGCGTTACCCCTGGGTGATGGAGCTGACCGGCGCACCCCCACGCGACAGACCCCCAGGGGCGACGCAGGAGCCAGCGATCCAATGAGTGATATTCAGATTATTCCGGTTTCGGGCAAGAAACTTCTTAAACGGTTTATCCTGCTGCCAGAGCGTTTGCATAAGGATGACCCTTCTTACATCGCGCCCCTGCATATGGAGCGTGAGGAAGCGCTGGGACCCAAAAACCCGTTTTTTGGCCATGCCGAGGTGCAGTTCTGGCTGGCGGTGAGAAACGGGCGCGATGTCGGTCGCATTTCCGCGCAGATCGACAAGCTCGCCCTTTCCTTAAACCCCGATGCGCCGGGGTTGTTCGGGATGCTGGCGGCTGAGAACGAACCTGAGATTTTTCAGCTTTTAGTGGAAACCGCCGCCAACTGGCTGCGCCAACGTGGCATGGCGCGAATGCAAGGCCCCTTCAACCTCAACATCAATGAGGAAACGGGCGCGCTGATCGACGGGTTCAACACACCGCCAATGCTGCTGATGCCGCATGACCTGCCTTATATCGCCCAGCAACTTGAAGCGATGGGGATGCAGAAGGCCAAGGATGTCATTGCCTATCTTTACGATATCCGCGTGGAATTTCCACAAAGTGCGCAGCGTTTGCTCTCGCGCGCGCTGCCGCCGGATATCCGGGTGCGCCAGCTCGACATGAAGCGGATCAAGGAGGAGATTAAAAACGTCACCTCCATCTTTAACGACGCCTGGTCGCAAAATTGGGGGTTTGTGCCGCTCACCGAGGAAGAGACAGATTATCTCTCCAAATCCTTGAAGCCGCTGCTCAACCCGCGCCTCACCAGCCTGGTAGAGCGTGATGGCGTGCCGGTGGCCTTCATGATCGCGCTGCCAAACCTTAACGAGGCGATAAAAGGCCTCAACGGCAAGCTGCTGCCCCTGGGCTGGGCCAAGCTGCTCTGGCGGCTGAAAGTGGCGGGGGTAAAAACCGCGCGCGTGCCGTTGATGGGCGTACGCCGCTCGGCGGCCAAGGATCTGATCGGGAGTCTGCTGCCTTATCTGATGGTCGATATGGTGCGCCGGGATGCGTTGAAAATGGGCTATACCCATATCGAACTTTCCTGGATTCTTGAAGACAATATGCCAATGCGCCGGATGATCGAGAGCATGAACGCCAAGCCCTACAAAACCTATCGGGTGTTTGAGGCGGCGCTTTAACCGCGCAGCCAGCCTGCCTGGCGATACCACGCAACGGTTTCGGCAAAACCCAGCGCCAGATTTATGCGCGGGGTGTAAATCTCTCTCGGCAAAAGCTCAGCCGGGTGCACAGACCAATCGGGGTGCAGAACCTCCCGCGCTTTGCCAAGGGTAAAAATCGGCGGGGTTTTGCTAAAGCCGCCCAGCAGCCCGGAAGAAAACCCCGCTGATAAAACCAAAGCTTTTGGCAAACGTATCAATTTTGTTCGCCCACCAGTGGCGCGCGCGGCCGCATTCATCAGCGCGCGCAGGGTGTAGCCTTCCGGGCGCTCATCGGCGAGGGCAAAGCAACCAGGCTGAAACTTCGGCCCTGCCATGGCGGTAATGGCACCTGCCGCGTCCGCCGCATTTATCACCGCGGCTTTGCCCTCGCTCAGTAATGGCGCGACTAGGTATAAACTTGCCCGGAACAGCGCCAAGGTTTGCCTGTCCCACGCTCCGTAAATCGCTGGTGGACGCAGGATCGCCAATTGTGCCTCGGCATCACGGAATTCCCGTCGTGCCGCGTCCTCCGCAGCTTGCTTACTGAATGCGTAGTCAGAGAGTTGCGGCTCCCGTGCTGCCAGGGATGAGATCAGAGTAAATTTCGCATCAGGTGCCACGCGCCGCGTTATCCGCGCCAATGCCGCCGTGCCGCCCTGATTGGCGTGCAGAAATGCCCCCCGGTTGCGCGCCTTGATCAGCCCGGCGGCATGCACCACCACATCTGCATCCTGCACAAGTGCCGCCAGAGCTGATTTATCCTCCAGCCTGCCCCGCACGGTTTCAAAGCTGATGCCATCAAAAACCGGATGCGCTGTGCCGTGCCGCGCCAGCAGCCGCAGCCGGAAGCCTGATTGCGCCAGAGCAGGGACGAGATGCAGCCCTAAAAACCCGGTGCCACCAGTGACGGCAACGAGCGGGCCAGGGCTCATTCCGCTGCGGTGGCGGTGGCCTGAGGAAGAAAGGCGCCGGCCTGATACATCATCCGTGCGCGGGAGCGGCTGAGCTTGCCAGAGGATGTTTGCGGCAGGCTATGCGGTGGCACCAGCACAACGCGGGTTTCCAGCCCTTGGCGGCCAAGGAAGAAGCGGGTGAGCGCCAGCGCCAGCGCCTCGCGTTGGGCGGGGTCGGTCATACGGCATTGCACCAGCACCACAACCTCCTCATCCTCGCCGTTATCCACCGAGAACACCGCCACATCGCCGCTGCGCAGGCTTTGCACCTCAGCCTCGGCGGCCCATTCAAGGTCTTGCGGCCAGACATTGCGGCCATTGACGATGAGGAGATCCTTCGCCCGGCCGGTAATGACGATCTGCGTGTTGACAAGATAGCCAAGATCACCGGTATCCAGCCAGCCATCCTGGGCGAGTACGCGTGCGGTTTCCTCCGGTGCGCCGAAATAGCCTAGCATCATGCTTGGCCCACGCACGAAGATGCGACCCACCTCGCGTTCGCCCAGCGTGGTGCCGTCTTCACCGCGCACCTCTACCTCATGATTGGGCAGCATTTGTCCGCAGATCACGAAGCGGCGTGTACGTTCGCTATCTGCACTGGCGGGCACGGCACGGTGCTCGCGCTCCAGGGCTAGCCCATCCACGGCGTCTTCCCGGGCACCCTGGCCATCCGGGCTGAAGCTCAACGCCACCGTTGTCTCGGCCATCCCGTAGCAGGGAATGAAGGAGGTTCCTGGAAAGCCGTTGGCGCTGAAGCGCTCGGCAAAGCGGGTCAGCACGGCCGGGCGGATCATGTCGCCGCCGATGCCAGCGCGCCGCCAGGAGGAAAGGTCGATATCGTCTGTCGAAGCTGTTCGCGCCCGGCGGGTGCACAGCTCGTAGCCAAAAGAGGGGCTGAACGAGATGCTGGCCTTGTTCCGGGTGATGAGCTGCAGCCAGAGCAAGGGCCTGCGGGCAAATTCGCGTGTCGGCAGAATATCAACCGAGATCTGACAGGCCAAGGGCATCAGCAGAAATCCGACCAGCCCCATATCGTGATAGAAGGGCAGCCAGCTCGTGCAGCGATCTTCCTCGTTCACCTGTAAACCGAATTTCGCCATGTAATAGGCATTGGCCATGAAGGCGGATTGCGTGATCGCGATGCCAAGCGGAAAGCGTGTACTGCCGGAGGAGAATTGCAGGTAGGCGAGGGATTCGGGGGCCGGCAGTGCTTCTTCGTCCACCATCGGCGCGCCCTCAAGCGCTGCAATCATGCCCGAGCAACGCAGGCCGAGCCCTTCCACCGCCTCCGCCAGCCAGTCAGCCAGCACGGCAGGGCCGAACACGGCGTGCGCATCGGCACCCTGGATCATCCGGCGCAAGAAGGAGATATATCCCTCCTTGCCGCCAAAGGCTGAGGGCAAAGGCAGCGGGGCGGGCACCAGCCCGGCATATTGGCATGCGAAAAACGCGCGAGCGAAATCGCCATCGCTCTCGGCCAGCAGCCCCACACGTTCGCCGGGTTGCAGCCCAGCACCCAGCAGCCGACGCGCCAGCGTCACGGCCTGGTTTCGCAAGGCGGCGTAGGGCAGCACCTCGGTCAGCACGCCTTTGCCGGAGTAGAAATTCAGGCCAGTGGTGCCGCGCGCGGCATAATCCAGGGCTTCGGCGAGAGTCCCGAAATCGGCGATACGCATGGCCAGCCCATTCTGGTGAGTCGGGGTGGGCTCAGTCATATTGCCTAGAAAACGCCGTGGTTGCCATCCTGTTGGCGCTAACAGAGTCGCAAGGAAATGGCAATGCTTTGCCGTGTGTGCGGTTGATAGCGCCGCCCGCCGCCGAGCACAAGCGCAAGGCCGTTTTGGCATCTTGCCGCGAAGTCTCCATGAGCATCCCCAGAACGCTGCATTTTTGCTGGATCGGCCCCCATCTTGTCTGGGCGCAAGGTGTCGCGCTGCTCTTCGCCGCGGCACAAAGCGGCATCGACGAGATCATTCTGCATCACACGGACGCGCTGGCCGAGGGCCGGTACCGCGCGCCTCGGCCAAGGCGGGGGTAAAATGCCAGCGCTTGACGCCGGAATCGCTGCTGGCTCCGGCGCCGGCGCGCTTGGGCTTGGGCTTGGGCGAGGCGCTCACCCGGCTTTACGCGCGGCTCTCCAGCCCGGTGCGCACCAAGCCCTATGTTGCGGTGATCAACCCCGATTATGTGCCCGCCCATCGCCAAACTCAGCTCTACAGCGCCCTGGTGGATGCAAACATTCCAGGCTTATTCCGGCTGGAGCATGGTACCCGCTGACACGGCTGTCACACTTGCGACACATGCCGGAACAAGCTAGGACGCTTGACTACTTACCGCGCAAAGTTCGGACCCACCC
>JAKAZY010000086.1 GCA_021826425.1 Pseudomonadota bacterium | reverse complement strand
TGGGCTTGGTGGCGGATGTAAAATCGGGGAGGGTGCGGTGAACCCGCTGCTGGCTATTCCGGCGGCTTGCCTGCTCGGCTATGCGGCGTTGCACGACCTCGCGGTCCGTACCATCCCCAATTGGCTACCTGCCGTGCTGCTGGGTATTGGTGTTTGCGCCCGGTTGCTGGAACACAGCCTTATCCCGGGCCTCATTACCGCCGGTGTGGCCTTTATTGTTTTGTTCGCAATTTGGGTGACGGGCGCCATGGGCGGCGGAGATGTAAAACTTTGGGCCGCTTCCGTATTGCTTGTGCCGCCCGGCTGGCAGCCGCAATTCGCTTTTTTCGTGCATGTTGTTCTGGCGGGTGGCGTGCTGGCCCTGGTTTATTTGGGGCTGTCGCTTGTGGTGCCCCGCCCCCGTGCATCCACCCGAGGCAGCCATTTGCGCCGGCTTCTGCGTGTTGAGCAATGGCGCATCGGCCGCCGTGGCCCGTTGCCTTATGCTTGCGCCATTGCGGCCGGCGGCATTCTCACCTTGCTTCCTCATGTTCCTCAAAACCTAGGATAGCCCATGGCCTTCCGTCTCGGCATTTTTGGCGTTCTTGTTGCGGCCCTCATCGGTGTGATGGTGTTCGCTTATTCTATCCTTAACCCGCCGAAGCACGGTCAGCAGCAGGCGGGTCAGGCTGCTCCGCCGCAAACGGAGCAGATACTCACGGCCGGTTCTCCGCTGCAGGCGGGCAGCCTGCTGCAGCCAGCTAATATCTCCAGCACCACAATATTGGTTACGTCCCAGGTGCCTGGCGAATTGGTGGATACGCCCGTCAACCGTAGCGCATTGGTTGGCTCAATGGTGCGGGCTCCTCTCGCGGCGGGCACGCCAATCATGGATAATCAGGTGATCCATCCGGGCGACCATGGATTCCTGGCCGCTGTGCTTGCTCCTGGCATGCGCGCGGTTACGGTCTCGGTGGATACGGTAACGGGCGCCAATGGCATGATCTGGCCGGGCGATCATGTAGATGTGCTGCTGACTCAGGATATTAACGGCGCGCCTCTCTCCAAGAGCATCGCCGCCGAGGTGGTGCTGAGCGATGTGCGAGTTATCGCGACTGGCTCGGCGCTGGTGAAAGATGCGAGCCAGGGGGCAGGGGGCGCGCCACCCAGCACGGTGACGCTGGAGGTTACGCCCGACCAGGCTTCACGCTGCTTGGTCGCCTCAAATCTCGGCCGCCTGTCGCTGATCGTGCATTCCGCTCAGGGCGTGCAGAAGCCCCGCACTCCGCAGCCCGTGCCTGGTCCGGTTTTCTCTGGGGATGTGTCGCCGGCAATGGCGGCGTCGCTTCCCGCGAAGGCCCAGGTAACAACGGTTACAGTTATATCCGGTGGCGGCGACAAGGAGTTCAAGTTCTGATGCGCAAGATCATTCGCGGCGCCGCGTTGGCGTTGATCCTCGCCTGCCCGCTGGCGGCCCAAGCGCAAAATGCCGCTGCCCAGGATAGCTCCGGCGCAGCCGCCACGCCTGCTCCCCAGCCCTATTTTGGCTCTTTCTCGGTGCAGATGAACAAGGGCAAGCTGATAAAATTGCCGCAGCCAGTGGCCAGCCTATTCGTCGCCGACCCCGACACGGCGACGGTGCATCCGGCCAGCCCAGACAGCATGTTCGTGTTCGGCAAGAAGCCTGGCGAGACGGATATTGTTGGTACCGACCAGAATGGCAACCGTATCGCGCAATTCACGGTTACGGTTACGCCGTCCAGCTACGCGAATGACCGTTTCCAAGGGCAGTCGCAAGACATTGCGCCCGGTAATAACGTAACGATTGAGAGCGAGCCTAACGGCGTTATTCTGCATGGCAATGTCGATACGGCGGCGCAGGCGGATATGCTCGTCAACCAGGCCAAAGCGATCGGCAATGGCACGGTTGTTAACGACATGACGGTGAACCAGCCCGTGCAGGTTGAGCTGAAGGTCCGTATTGCGCAAATGTCGCGCACCGTTACACGCTCGCTGGGTATTAATTGGAGTTCCGTTGGTACGGACGGTATTTCAATCGGCAAGTTCCTCGTCACCGGCTCTACCGCATCAGCGGCATCGGTTATCTCAGGTGCCACGCCTGGCTCTGTTGGTGTCACCTTTCCGGGCGGCACATTTGAGGGGGTGATTGACGCGCTGGCTGAGGATAACCTCGCCCATGTGCTGGCGGAGCCAACTCTGACGACACTCTCGGGCACCCAAGCTAATTTCGAGGTAGGCGGGCAGTTCCCCGTGCCGGTGGCTTCCGGCAATAATACGACATCCGTCAGTTTCAAAAGCTATGGCGTGCTGCTTAGCTTCACGCCCACGGTATTCTCCGATGGCAGCATCGCTCTCCAGGTAATGCCGCAGATCAGCGAGAAGGACACATCGAATTCGGCGACAATTGCCACGGGATCAAATGAAAGCATCACTGTTCCTTCAGTAACGATGACCAGCGCTTCTTCGACCGTCATTCTCGGCTCGGGTCAGGGCATGGCTATCGCGGGGCTGCTTACCGACACGTCACAAGAGGCCTCAAACGGCCTGCCTGGGCTGTCCGAGGTGCCGTTGATCGGCGCCTTGTTCCGGGGCGATGCTTTCCAGAGGCAACAGCAGGAAGTGGTGATTACTGTCACCCCGTACATCGTCAACCCGGTCAATAATCCCAATAGCCTGGCCTCGCCCGACGATGGCTGGAGTCCGCCAAATGATTTGCAGCGCATCCTCCTGTTGCGCAATAATGGTACAATGGCGGCTAATACCACGGTTCCGGGCGATGCCGGCTTCATGGTGCAATAAGAGGGGCGCACATGCGTAAACTGGTTTTCTTAGGCCTTTGCAGTGCCATCCTATCTCTAAGTGCCTGCCAAGGCGCGTTTGACCCATTCCAACGCCCTGGAAACTGGTCGGCTACCAATGCGTCTAACAAGAACATTGCCCTGCAGGCAGCCAATAAGGGGGACCTTATTCATGGCCGTTCGGAGCCTGGCTCCAATGGTATTGTTGCCGTCGGCGGTGTAGAAAAGGCATTGTCCAACGGCACGGCGAGCGGTCTGCAAACACCTATTCAGGTGCAGACGGTATCGTCTCCAATCAACGTCGGCTCATGAGCAGTAACGTCTCGCAGCAAGCTATGGAGGACCTATGAGTCAACAGGTCTCGCGTGTGACGGCCGATGGGACTGGGGGTAGGCCGGACCGCCTGACTGTGCTCGCCTTCCTGGGCGACCCGGCCACGGAACAGGTGCTGCGCGACGGCTTGGGTGATATGCCTGCGAACGGTATGGACATACGCCGTGGCACTGTCCGCACCGCTATTGCGGCCATGGCGAAGATGCAGACGCCGGAAGTGCTGATCGTCGATATTGCCGGCGAAGAGCAGCCGCTCCATGCGCTGGGCGAACTTTCCGACGTGGTTGAGCCGGGTGTGCGTGTGCTTGTTATCGGCGATACGGACGACGTTGATTTCTACCGCCATATCACGCGCGGCATGGGCGTGATGGAGTATATCTTCAAACCCATCACCCGCGAGGCAGTGGCGCGCCATTTCGCGCCGCTCATCACGCGCAAGACCATCGGTCAGGAAGCCACACGTGGCGGGCGCGTTATCGCCGTCATGGGCGCCCGTGGCGGGGTAGGGGCCACCACCATCGCCGGCAACCTCTCCTGGCTGCTCGGCGTTATGGCCAAGCGCCATACGGTATTTGTGGAATCCGACATCCACATGGGGTCCGGCGCCTTGCTGCTTGGCGGCAAAACCGGCCCAGGCCTGCGCATGGCGCTGGAAACGCCAGACCGTATCGACCCGCTTTTTGTTGAGCGCGCCGCCCAGCCCGTGGCTGAGCGCCTGCAGGTTCTGGCCTCGGAAGAAAAGCTTACCGAACCGCTGCATTACGCACCGGGCGCAGCACGGCGGCTCATCGAGGCGCTTCGTGTACGATACAATTTCATCATCTTGGACGTGCCGTTTTTGCCGATGCAGTGCAACCGGGAACTGATCGAATTTGCGCATCATCGCGTAATTGTGATGGACCCCACCTTGGCCTCGGTGCGCGACACGCTGCGCCTGCTCGGCTTGCCCAACGGCCCATGGCAGCCGCAAAGCCCAACCATCGTGCTCAACCGCCAGGGGCGCCCCGGCGGCCTCACGCGAAAGCAGATTGAAGAAGCGCTGAAGGTCAAGATCGACATCGTTATTCCCGACATTCCCAAGCAGCTTAATGAATCCGCCAGCTTTGGCGAGCCGGCCATCGCCACGAAGGGACCGTTCCGTCAGGCCATCATCGATCTTTCGCGTGAGGTCGGCTTTGTCGCCAACCGCGATGAGTCCATGATTGATGGCACGGCGCAACTCACCTCTGTTGGCGGTATATTCAAGATGCTCGGCTTCTCGAAAGGGTGAGCTGAATGTCCGATGGCAACCTGCCCGTTTTTGGCCGCCGCCGTGTGGAGAGTTTTGGCAATGGCGCGCCCGTGGCGCAGTCGCCGCTGGCCGCGGCATCTGGGCAGCAGGACGCGCATTTTCGCGGCGACAACACCGTTACCATCCGCCCCGAGGTTGCCGAGCTGCGCAACCTTTGCCTTGCGCGCATGGATGCCACGGCCGTTGCCTCGCTGGCACCGGAACGCCTGCTGAATGAGGTCGAGCGGCTGATCTCTGACCTAGCCACCGACAAGCGTGTGCAGATGAACGCGCGCGAGCAGCGCGCCTTGGCCACCGAGCTGGTGGACGACATGCTCGGCCTCGGGCCTTTGGAGCCGCTACTGCTCGATGAGAGCATCAGCGACATCATGGTCAATGGCCCGGAGCACACATTCGTCGAGCGCGGCGGCAAGGTGGTGCAGGTGCCGGTGCGCTTCCGCGATTGGGGTCATCTCACCAATATCTGCCAGCGCATCGCCGCCTCGGTGGGGCGCCGTGTCGATGAATCCAGCCCGATGTGCGACGCGCGCCTGAAAGATGGCTCGCGCGTCAATATTATTCTGCCACCGTTGGCCATCGATGGGCCGTCGATTTCAATCCGTAAATTCTCCAAGAAGCCGATTGATTTCGAAAAGCTGATCGCTTTCGGCTCGCTGACCGCCCCCATGGCCCGCGTGCTGGAAATCGCCGCGCGATGCCGGCTCAATATCATCGTCTCGGGTGGCACCGGCTCGGGTAAAACCACCATGATGAACGCGCTGTCCCGGTTCATCGATCCATCGGAGCGTATTGTCACGGTGGAAGACGCGGCCGAGCTGCAATTACAGCAGCCGCATGTTGTGCGCCTGGAAACCCGCCCGCCCAGCCTTGAAGGCAAGGGCGAGATCACCGCGCGCGACTTGGTGCGTAACGCGCTGCGTATGCGCCCCGACCGCATTATCATTGGCGAGGTGCGCGGTGCCGAGGCGTTCGACATGCTGCAAGCCATGAATACGGGCCATGATGGTTCCATGTCCACCATTCACGCCAACAACACGCGTGACGCGCTCTCCCGTGTCGAGAACATGGTGCAGATGTCCTCCATGGGCCTGACCCCGCGCGCCATCCGCCAGCAGGTCGTCTCTTCGGTCAATCTCATTGTCCAGGTGGAACGCCAGCGCGACGGCGGCCGCCGCGTGACCCAGGTGACGGAGATTGCCGGCATTGAAGGCGAGACGCAGCTGCTCAACGATATTTTCAAGCTGGAAATCACCGGCGAAACCGCGACCGGCCGTCTGACCGGCCGTTACGAGGTGAGCCGAATCCGCTCCACCTTCACCGAGAGGCTGCAATATTACGGGCTGGAGCGGGCATGGATGAACGCGTTGGAGGATAGCTGATGGGCATGAAACTCCTCGTTGTTCTTCTTCTTCTTGTGGTGCTGCTGATAGCGGTGGCGGGAGCCACCATGATGCTCATTAAGGAGCATGACCGCCAAGCAAAACTCAAGGAGCGTTTGTACGAAACCATCGCGCCGTCGGCCCGCCCAACGCAGGCGGTTGAGGAAGAGTATTCGCTGGTCCGCACGGTTTCCCGCGCTGAAGAGCTGAAAGAAAAAGCGGCTGCGCTGATCGGCGTTGATTTGCAGCAGGCCGAGACCTACCCGATAAAATGGTGGCTCGTCCCGCCTATCGCCTTGCTGCTGGATGCGGGGATGATCTTCCTGCTGTCGCACCCGCTCGCCAGCTATCCGTTTCTTCTCTACTTGACCGAATATTTTGGGTCCATTGTGCTGTGGTACCTGATTATCCGTTTCATCTTCAATATGTTCAAGAACCGCCGCAATGCCAAGCTGGTGGAGCAGTTTCCAGACGCTTTGAACACGGTGGTGCGCTGTGTGCGCGTTGGCATTCCCATGGGCGAGGCGCTTCGTACCGTTGCCAAGGATTCAATGGAACCAACCAAGCGGGAATTCACCATTCTGGCAGACAAGGTTTCCATCGGTGTGCCGCTCGACGCCGCATTGCGCGATCTTGCCCTGCGCGTGAAGCTGACGGAGTACCAATTCTTTGCCACGGCACTCACGCTGCAGGCGCGCTCCGGCGGCGGCATTACCCAGACGCTTGAGGGACTCTCGGACGTCATTCGCAAGCGTGTGGCCCTGAAGGCGCGCGGTTATGCGCTCACCGCCGAGGCGCGCACTTCGGCCATGGTCCTCTCAGTGCTGCCTTTCGTCGCCGGCGGCATGATCTTCTTGGTGCAGCCCGACTATATCATGGCGCTGTTCAACACCAAAGGCGGAGAGTCCGTTATCACCGGCGCAATCGTGCTGCTGATTTTTGGCATGGGCACCATTCAATCCATGATAAGCAATGTCCTTAAATAATATTTCCAGCACCACGATTTACGAGCTGCTGTTCCTGATCCTTATCTGTTTCGGGCTGCTGGCGGTCGCGGGCTTTGTGCTCGCCATCGACCTTGGCAAGGCGGCGCGGCTTGAGCGGCGCATTGGCCTTATCACCGGTGAAACGGTTGAGGAAATCAAGGAAGAAGAAGACAAGCCCAAAGAGGCGCTGGCGCTGCGGCTCATTTCTGGCTTCGGCATGCTCATTGCCCGCTCCGGTATGCTTAACCGCAAAACGCTGACGGAAATGCAGGCCACGCTGGAGGGCATTGGCTTCAAGGGCGGGCGCGGGCTTGGCCTGTTTATCGGCTCCAAAATCCTGCTGTTGCTGGTCACGCCGATCATTGCCTTTTTCCTGGCGCACCATGTGTTTCATTTAACGCGGTTTTGGACCATGGTGGCGGTGGCCGGCGGCACGGTGGGCGCGATACTCGCGCCCGAGACCTACGCTACCAACACGCGGAAGAAATTCCTTGAAAAAGTGGAAGCTGGGGTGCCCGATGCGCTCGACATGCTGGTGATCTGCGCCGATGCTGGTTTGGCTTTGGAAGCGGGTATCGCGCGTGTCAGCCAGGAGATGGAGACGCTCAACCCGCAGCTCGCGCAAGAGCTGACGCAAACCTCGCGTGAGATGCAGATAGGCTCTGACCTGCGGACGGCCATGGACTCACTGGGCGCGCGCACAGGGCTTGATGTGCTCAAGCGTCTGGCCACGACGCTGGCGCAATCGCTGCAATATGGCACGCCGCTAACCACCGCGCTGCGCACGCTTTCGGCCGAATTGCGCCAGGAGGCGCTGGTCAAGTTCGAGGAGCGGGCAGGGCGTCTGCCAACAATGATGACCATTCCAATGATCTTATTCATCCTGCCTTGCGTCTTCCTCGTGGTCGCAGGCCCGGCGATCATCAACGTGATGGCGACCCTGAAGGGAGCAAAATAGAGTGCACACCATGCCGAGCCTGTCCTACCCCTCACGTTTCAAGCGCCGTTCTAGCCTGCCTCTGGTTGTGGCCGCCCTCAGCTTGGCCTTGGCTGGCTGTGCCGCTAACAACAAAAATGCGGCAAATACCTTGCCGGATGGGAAGGTTGGCCCCAGCACGCTGAATGTGGCCGATGCGGCAATCGCGGGTGGTGACCCGTCGATGGCGTTGAACGTCTCGCAATCGATTCTGGCAGATGACCCTGACAATGTGGATGCGCTGGTGCATGAGGGGCAGGCCTTCTATGCGCTCAACCGCTGCCCGGCCGCGGAGGCCGCGTTTCAAAAGGCATTGGCGGCCGACCCTAAATCTGCCCCGGCTGAAACCGGGCTTGGCCGCTGCCTTCTGAAGCTGGACCCGAAGAGCGCTGAGGCCGCGTTTCTTGCAGCCACACAGGACGACCCTGGCGATGCCGCGGCATTTAGCGACCTGGGCATTGCGCGCGACCTGCAGAATAATTTTGCCGGTGCCGCCCAGGCTTACCAGCAATCGCTTGCGCTTAATGCCGGGAGTATCGCCACTTCGGTTAATTTAGGCCTGTCTCTTGCCCTTTCTGGCCAAGGGGAATTGGCGCTGCAATATCTCGGCCCTATTGCCACAGGGCCTGATGCCACGCCCAAAATTCGCCAGGATTACGCTGTGGCGCTGGTTGCGGCCGGCCGGCCGGACGATGCCCGCCAGGTGCTGGCTGTGGATATGACGCAGGACCAGATTAACGCGGCGATGCAGGCTTACCAAACCCTGGTATCGCAAAGTGTCACCGCGCCACCGGCACCTGCCCCCATGGCCGCCGCTCAGCCGATGGTGCAAACCACGCCGGTAACCAGCGCTCCTATGGCGCAAGCCGCGAGCAGCCCGGTTATGCTGGCCCCGGTTAATAATGCGGCCAGCCCGCCCGCCGATCCGCCTGTTGCCGCCGCCAATGAGGCGCCAGCGGTAAGCCCCCCGGCGCCAGCCCCCCAGTATGTGGCCAGCACTCAGCCGGCGCCCCCTCATCCGATTGCGGCAGCCCCAACTGCCATGCAAGCGGCCACCATTACGCCGGTTGCCGCGGCGGCGCCCGTGGCAGCCAACAAGCCCGTGCCCAAAGCCCCCAGCCCGGCCAAGATGGCAGCGGTGGTACCCGCACCCAAACCGCCACTGGCCAGCAGCCCAGCACCTGCCGCCGCTGTACCGGAAACGACGAACATGGCTGAGACCGCACCCAAGCCCATTGCCGCCGCGCCTGCCGCAGCCAAACACGAGGTGGCCTCCGCCGCACCGGCCAGCATACCGGCACAG
>JAKAZY010000002.1 GCA_021826425.1 Pseudomonadota bacterium | reverse complement strand
AATGGGCAATGATCTGCACCGCCCATAACCTCGCAAAACTCACCGCTTGAGGGGGAGCGCCGAAAATGAAAACACGGGGCTAATGCAGATAATTGCTGCCGTAAAGATTACCAGGACAGGCTCCTAGGCATTCCATATGAAAATCACCGCAATGGCTATATTTGCCGTACTGCGAATTTGATGCTTATGCCTCACGGCGTGAGATCGGACGTTCCTCCGCCCGAGGATACTGATATCGAAGCCGTAATGACGCTCAAGGAAGAAATAGACAGGTGGAGGAAGGACAATGACGGATAATAAAATTGTAAACTTCCCAAGCGCTCCCCGCGCCGCCCAAATTGGGCGGCGTTTGATTCCGGCCAAACTCCGCGATGCCCGCCGCGCATTGAGGCTCACGCAAGAAGACCTGGGCGGCCGTGTTGGTATTACGCGGCAAGCCGTATCAGCCTTCGAATCGGGGGCAAAGTCACCCGAGCCAGACACATTCGCCAAACTTGCTGATGTGCTTGTACAACCGCGTTCTTTTTTTATGTCCGATAACCTTCCGGTATTTGGCGAATTTGGCCCACGATTTTTTAGAAAAGTTGGCCCAGATACAATCCGCAAAAATGATGCCTGTACGGTTCTTGGTGGATGGTTTGTTCAATCCGCACGGTATTTAGATGATTATGTAAACTATCCTGCCGTGGATATTCCGAGTGCGTCTTCTTCTTCGAGCGATGGTCGATATTCTTTTGATGAAATCGAAGAAATTGCTTCAGACTGCCGGAAGCAGTGGGGGTTGAGTGTTGGGCCGATTTCTAACGTCTTAGCACTCATAGAAAGCAAAGGCATCGTTACTTGCCGACATGAGATTGAAGGGGAGAGGATCGACGCCTTTTCATTCTGGAATGGTGACCGTCCCTTTATTTTTATGGCATCTGAAAAAGAGGCCGGTGCGCGGGTTCGATTTGATGCAGCCCATGAGCTTGGCCATCTAATTTTGCACCGCTGGATTGAACAAGAAGAAATCTCCGACCCAAAAATTCTTAAGCGGATTGAGGGTGAAGCCGACCGGTTCGCCGGGGCCTTTTTGTTGCCTAAAAAGTCATTCCCGAATGAGTTTTATACAGCCAGACTAGATGCTTTTTTGGATTTAAAGCGCCGTTGGGGGGCCTCAATTCAAGCGATGGTCTACCGCTGCAAAGACCTCGAATTGATAGATGATGTGCAATTCACCAATCTATACAAACAAATTTCCTTCAGGCGTTGGAGGTCAAAGGAACCTTTGGATGACCCTAAGGTGATTAAAATTGAACAACCTCGAACGCTTCAGAAGGCAGCGCTGATGTTGCTTGAAAGCGGAAAAAAGCACCCTGAAGAAATCTGCGCTGAAATAGCGCTTAACCCTCAGCTTCTTGCGTCGTTCTGGAATGTTTCGCCTGAGATATTTGGTTCTTCACCGCCGGACGAATTTACCCCGTCCTTAAAGTGAATATAAAGCCTTGACGCTAAGCATAAAAGTTCATATATTATGAGTATGAACAAGCTCAGCATTGCCCAGCGCGCCAATATCCTCACGATGCTTTGCGAAGGCTCGTCTATGCGGTCCGTTTCGCGGATCGCGGACGTGAGCATCAACACTGTGGCGAAACTCCTGGCCGACGCTGGCGCGGCTTGCGAAGCCTTCCACAATGAGGCGGTGCGTAACGTCCGCTCCAAGCGCGTCCAATGCGATGAAATCTGGAGCTTCTGCTATGCCAAGCAGAAGAACGTCGCGGCTGCCAAGGCTGCCCCGGAAGGAGCTGGAGACGTGTGGACCTGGACGGCGCTGGATGCGGATAGCAAGCTGATTGTGGCCTTCCTGGTGGGTGGTCGTGACGCGGGCTATGCCCATGAGTTCATGCTGGATGTGGCGGATCGTCTCGCTAACCGCGTCCAGCTCACCACAGATGGCCACAAGGCTTACCTGGATGCCGTAGAGGATGCCTTCGGGGCCAATGTCGATTACGCCATGCTGGTGAAGCTGTACGGCGATGCGCCTGGTCCTGCTGGCCGCTACAGCCCGGCGGAATGCACTGGCGCCAAGAAAACCCCGATTGAAGGCAAACCAGACCTCAAGCACGTCTCCACCAGCTACGTGGAGCGCCAGAACCTCACCATGCGTATGTCCATGCGGCGCTTCACTCGGCTGACCAATGGCTTTTCCAAGAAGGTGGAAAGCCATACGGACATGGTGGCGCTCTATACCGTCTGGTATAACTTCGTCCGCCAGCACAAAACGCTACGTTGTTCCCCGGCCATGGCAGCGGGGCTGAGTGCCACGCTTTGGAGCATGGAGGATGTGGTGAAACTGGTTGATGCCCGCGCTACCAAGCCCAACCGCCCGGCAGTTTACAAAAAAGCCGCGGCGGAAATTTCAAACTGAGACACTACCCCTGGCCGCCTTTATTTGGCACCGCAAGCACCAGTCCACCGGCCGCTACGACAATCGACCCGCTTATCCATAAGCTATATAATATTGGTTTATTTCCAAAGATTTACAAAGATGCAAATTTTGCGGTGGACAACCACTAAATTTTTGGTGTTTGGTATACCTGATACACAAAAAGCGGGTGTGGGTAGAACAGATACCGGGGGCGTTCATTCCGGAAAAAAGAGACTACTCGGGGTCGTCATATCGTCGACTCCGTTTGCATGTTTGTTCAATGAGAATCATCGCGGAGCGCGAGAGTGGAGGAGAAAATGTCGAATTTCGTTAGTGATGCTGGCACGTCCGGCAGTCAGAACCCCGGGATTAGCCCTGAGGTGAACAGCACGCGCTGGAGGATGCTTATTCTAGGCGTCGTCTGCATGGTGATGATCGCCAATTTGCAATATGGCTGGACCCTCTTTGTTCTGCCGCTTCATAAGCTTCACGGTTGGGCCACGGCTGACATCCAGTTTTCCTTCGCTCTCTTTATTGCGCTCGAAACCTGGGTAACGCCGCTCGACGGCTGGATCGCCGATTCGCTCGGGCCGAAATGGGGTCCGCGCGTGGTTATGGGCGCGGGCGGCTTGATGGTTGCAGGCGGCTGGGGGCTTAATTCCGTCGCCACATCTTTGACCATGCTTTATGCAGGTGGCGCGCTCACCGGCTTTGGCGCTGGTGCAGTTTATGCCACCGCTGTCGGCAACGCGACCAAGTGGTTCGCAGACCGCCGCGGCCTCGCGACTGGCCTGACGGCTGCTGGTTTCGGCGCCGGCGCGGCGCTGACCGTAATCCCCATCAAGCTCGTACTGGCGAGCTCCGGCGTTTCGTCGGCGTTCCTGGTCTTCGGGCTAATCCAAGGCGGCATCATCCTGATCGCGTCGCAGTTCATCCGCGCCCCGTTTCCGGGTGAGGCCCCGCTTCCTAACAAGACTAAGGCGCACCTGCAGTCCAGCCGCAGCCACACCACGGGCGAAATGCTTCGCACGCCGGTGTTCTGGGTGCTGTACGTGCTGTTCCTGCTGATGGCAGCTGGCGGATTGATGGCGGCGGCAAACATGGCCGCGATCGCGAAATCCTATGGCGTGGCCGATGTCGTGATCCTGTTCGGCGCGGGCGCACTCTATGTTGGCTTGATCTTCGCAAACATCATGAACGGCGTTGCACGGCCCCTTTTTGGCGCCATTGGCGATAAGATCGGCCACACCAACACAATGGCGCTCTCTTTCGGTCTCGGTGCCATCGCTTACTTCATGATGCTGACGATCGGGACGTCGCCCTGGG
Organism: Pseudomonadota bacterium; assembly: GCA_021826425.1. Lineage (GTDB taxonomy): Bacteria > Pseudomonadota > Alphaproteobacteria > Acetobacterales > Acetobacteraceae > Acidocella. Next base: position 35,835 of record JAKAZY010000002.1, on the reverse strand, counting down.
GCTTCGTGCTCAGCATCGGCCTCATCTTCGTCTGCTGGGGTCAGATCTTCAGCCTATTCCCGGCTTTCTGCACCGATCTGTTCGGGCCGAAATACGCGACAACAAACCTGTCCACGCTCTACACCTCCAAGGGTGCCGCCGGGTTCCTTGTGCCTGTAGCCAGCTATATCGTGGCGCAGACTCATACCTGGAGCAATGTGTTGCTGCTGACCGCGGGCATCAACGTGGTTGCCGTCATCCTGGTGATGTTGGTGTTGAAACCTGCCGAGGCTTACTATCACAAGCACAACATGGAGCATGCCGCTTCACCGGCTGAGTAAGGCCGGTTACACGTCACGACTCGGGCGGCGCTGAAAGGCGCCGCCCATTTTTTTGATGACCGTGAATACCATTAGAGCGCGATGACTTTAGGTTCGCTCAATTTGCGAACGAGCCTAAAATCTGAATCGCCCTCTACTTTATTATTTAGAGACGGCTTCAGATTTTAGATCGGATCGAGCCCGTGATTCGATCTAAAATCATCCGACTCTAGCCATCTGCGACCTGCGGAATATCCGGCACTACGAAAATACCGCGTGGCAAGTCCAGCAACAGGATGCCAGCGAATTTCGTTTCTCCGGCGCAATCCCTGATTTTCAGGCCGCCAATTCCGCCTAAATCTTGGCCTCTGGTAGAAGTACCGCAAGATGCGGATTTATTGCGTCAACTCAATCCGCATGGGCATTGTCCTCGCATCATCACGGCAAGAGGCACGCACAGTCATGCATAATTGCCACTTGCAGCACCCCATCTTCATGACACAACTAGGAAAAGTGCGGATTGCCGCGCTTGCCTTGCCAGCCCAGCGCTGCCGTCAGGCAGCCATCACGATCGCCTCACGCCATCTTCAGCACGGCTGCTGCGATCTTCAAGGCTGCGTCGGCCAGATTTTTTGCTGCGATGATCGGCAGACCGGATTTGCTGAGAATATCCTTACCCAATTGAACATTCGTTCCCTCCAGCCGGACCACCAGCGGCACCGGCAGCGAGACCTCTCGTGCAGCCGCAACAACGCCCTCCGCGATCACATCGCAGCGCATGATACCACCGAAAATATTCACCAGAATTCCCTCTACATGGGGATCTGACAGGATAATCTTGAAGGCTGCCGTTACGCGCTCTTTCGTCGCCCCGCCGCCAACGTCGAGAAAATTTGCCGGCTCAACGCCGTACAGCTTGATGATGTCCATGGTCGCCATTGCAAGGCCAGCACCGTTCACCATGCAGCCGATGGAACCGTCCAACGCCACGTAATGCAGGCCGTGCTTTGCCGCCTCAACTTCCCTTGGATCTTCCTCGGCCTCATCGCGCAGTGTCTCAAGCTCGGGATGGCGATAGAGAGCGCTTTCGTCGAAGCTTATCTTCGCGTCCAGCGCAACAAAATCTCCAGAGCCTGTTACCACCAGCGGGTTAATCTCGACGATCGAGCAATCCAGCGCCAGAAACGCCTTATATGCCGCGCGCACGAGCTGCGCGAAACGCTTCTGCTGCCCCGCGTCCAGCCCAAGCCAAAAGCCCAGCTTGCGCGAGTGAAAATTTGAAACGCCCGCGGCCGGATCAATCGCCACGCATTGGATCTTCTCAGGCTGCTTCTCTGCAACCTCCTCGATATCGCTACCGCCTTCAGTCGACGCCATGATCACCACGCGTGATAACCGGCGATCAACCAGCAGCGAGAGATAAAGCTCACGACTGATATCGCACCCTGCCTCAACATACACGCGCCGAACAATCTGCCCGGCAGGACCTGTTTGTTTTGTTACCAGCGGGTTGCCGAGCATTGCCTCAGCCGCCGCGCAAGCCTCCTGCGATGAATGCGTGAACCGAATCCCGGCTTTGCCCTGAGGATCATTTTTGAAATAGCCGGTCCCACGGCTGCCTGCATGTATCTGAGATTTTACAACGTAGACAGGGCCGGGAAGACGTTCAACCGCGGACCTCACCTCTTCAGCGGACCGTGCCACATACCCGTCCAATACGGATACGCCGTACGACTTCAATAACTCTTTTGCCTGATGTTCGTGAATATTCATCATCCATCCTCAGGGCCGAGAATTATTTTAAATACCCGCCAAGTGCCAAAAAGGGCCGAACCGGCGCATGCCATGCCAGCCATTTTTGGTACGTCCAACCTCAGCTGGCTATGCCTCAGCCTTGGCTGGCACCGGCCCAAATGCACCTGACTCGACGACGCTGGCTATGCCCATTTCATCAAACCCAAGGACATCTCTGAGGATTTCCTCGTTATGCTCACCCAGCAGGGGAGAACGCACAACCTCCGTCGGGCTATCTGAAAGCTTGATCGGATTACCAACGGTCAGATAGGAACCACGGCCAGGATGATCGACTTCGACAATCGTTCCCGTCTGCCGAAGAGACTCATCTGCGGCAATTTCCTCCATCGACAAAATCGGCCCGCAGGGAATGTCGTACTTGTTGAGAATCTCCATCGCCTCCAGCTTCGTGTGCTGCATCGTCCACTCCTCGATACCCGCAAAGATATCCTTCAAATGCGGCAGACGGGCTTCGGGTGTCGCGTAGTTTGGATCGGTGATCCATTCGGGCTTGTCAATCACCGTGCAGATTGACTTCCATACGGGTGCCTGAGCGACAAAGTAAAGATAGGCGTTGGGATCGCTCTCCCAACCCTTGCACTTCAATATGGAGCCAGGCTGGCCGCCACCTGAAGCATTGCCAGCGCGCGGCACCGAGTTGCCAAATTTTCCATTCGGGTATTGCGGGTATTCCTTGAGCGGCCCACGCTCCAGGCGCTGCTGGTCGCGCAGTTTTACTCGGCACAGGTTCAAAACGCCGTCCTGCATTGAGGTCCGCACCATCTGCCCTCGACCTGTATGCGAACGCTGATACAAAGCGGTCACGATCCCGAGTGCCAGATGCAAACCGCTGCCGGAATCACCAATCTGCGCACCGGTGACAAGCGGGGGACCGTCGTCGAATCCGGTGGTGGAAGCGGAGCCACCGGCACACTGGGCGATATTTTCATAAACCTTGCAGTCCTCGTAAGGACCTGGGCCAAAGCCCTTGATCGACGCAAGGACGATCCGAGGGTTCAGTTCCTGGATGCGCTCCCAGGTCAGCCCCATCCGGTCGAGCGCGCCGGGCGCAAAATTCTCCACCATGACATCGCAAACCCGGACCAGCTTTTCGAGAATCTCCATGCCCTTCTTCGTCTTTGTATCGAGGGTCAAAGAACGTTTGTTATGATTGAGCATGGTGAAATAAAGGCTGTCTTCTCCCGGAACATCGCATAGCTGCGTCCGGGTAATGTCTCCAATGCCAGGCCGTTCAATTTTGATTACGTCCGCGCCGAACCAGGCGAGCAACTGGGTACATGTCGGCCCAGACTGCACATGGGTAAAATCGAGAACACGCACGCCTTGGAGAGCTTTGGTCACCTTTTCCTCCTTCATATGGCTCTCACTCATAGCAGCAAGCCACAGTCATTGTTATTATTTGAACTCAGTAAGCTATACGTCCACCGAAACAAAGCTGCCATACCAGATAAGGTAGCCAGCTAAATTCTGGCAATCTTGAAAACCAGAAGTCATCTTGTTCAAATCTTATGCACTTCTGCCCTACTCTCAAATTGGTCAAGAAAGTCACCGTATTTTTCGATATGCGCCGCAAGATCCAGCGTATGGTCTCTGACACGTTGCGCAGAGAGGTCAGGGTCACGGGCGGCAAGAGCATCGACAATGCCTAAATGATCGGTCATGGAGCGATGCACCCTATTCCCGTGACGCATCGCCACCGAACGAAGGGCGCGCATATGGATGAAGAGATTCTCGGTTAATTCAACCATGAGGTTACATTTGCTCATGGCGATGATAGCCCGATGGAAGGCCATGTTGGATTGCGCATACTCATTGATATGCGTGCTGGGGTTCTTCTCGAACGAGGCGATCTCGCGCAGCTCCCGAATCTCCTCATCGCCGGCTTTCTCGCAAGCAAACCGCGCGGCCATGCTCTCGATCGAAGACCAGACCGAGATCATCTCGATGAGCTCGCGCTTGGTCTTGCGGACAATAAAAATTCCTCCACGCGGGACCGATCGCAGAAAGCCTTCATGCTCAAGCAGGCTCAGCGCTTCTCTCACCGGCGTGCGACTCACACCTAGTTCGCGTGATAGCTGGCGCTCGTCTAGCCGAATTTCTTCAGGCTGGTCGTAGATATCCATATTGGTAATCGCCTGCTTGATCGCATCGCAGGCAAGACGGCGCAGACCAACATTTACTTGAATCGGTTTGATGTCGAGAAATTGAAAACTCGCGGGGCTGTCCATGGATGCTTTCCCCCCGCTGCTCACGCCCACCCGGCAAGCAGATGGCGCGCGGGCAGACAATCGCGCTGCGGTTTTTCCAAATGGCTTTTGGAGCGGCGCATCACGGGTTGGAGCAGAACCGTTTCTGTTTTCATGATGCACTCTCCTCGCAAACGAACACGGGTTTTGGTATCTGGTGTATTGTATACCAAATGCACAATCAACAAGATTCCTCGAGAAATGCTGAATTTTTGTTACTGAACGTTTTTTTTTCGGTGCAGCGCACCGCCAGGCTCGAAAAAATCTTTTTTACAAGCTCTTGCATCTAGCTGAACCGCATCAATGCGCCAAGCTGGGCATCATGCCTTGATGTATATCACACCGGATGAACTAACCCCAGTATCAGGCAATGCGCCTTGTAACGGCGCCGGTCAGTCGACTTTTAACGCCGCCCTTGCCACATCATTTACCAGAGCCGGATGACATCAGACGGAATCGTGGCTGCCATCGCCTCCAATGTCAGAAGTAGCTTTTAAATCAATAAAGTAGGTGATGATTCAGACATAAGACTGACCCGCAAAGCTGGTCAGTCTTATGTCAGCGCAGCCTAGAGTTCAAAGAGGTTCGTCAGGGTACCAATTCCATCAATCGTCACATCCACGGTGCTAACCGGCCCCTTGATCGAGCCAACACCAACCGACGTACCGCAGCAGATCAAATCGCCCGGCATCAGCGTCATATCCCGCGAGAGCAGCGAGACCAGCTTCACAGGCGCAAATACCATGTCGGAGATCGGATAGTTCTGCCGTTCCACCCCGTCCAGCACCAGACGTACTGAGAGACCGCTCACATTAACGCCGGTCGCAATCGCGGGGCCGAACGGGCAGAACCCGTCAAAGCTTTTCGCGCGCGCCCATTGCGCAAAGTTCGGATCCTTGCGCAGTAGATCGCCGGCTGTAACATCGTGGACAACGGTATAGCCGAAGATCGCCGAAGCGGCCTCTGCCTCGTCCGCCATCAAGCAACGTTTGCCGATTACAATGCCCAGCTCGCCTTCATAAACGATGCGACCGTCATACGCGGGTGGGCGGCGAACCGTAGCACCGGGATCGGTAACAGACGTTCCTGCTTTCAACAGCCAAAGCGGGTCTTCCGGCAGGCTGACGTCGAGCTTGGCGGCCAGCGCGTGGAAGTTATTCCATAAAGCAACAATCTTGCCCGGAGAGCTCGGCGCACGCAGTGTTACCGCAGATAGCGGCAGCGTCGCGCCGGTGTTATGCGGGTGTTCGAACATGTCGCCTTCATAGACCTGGATCGACGTGCCTTGCAGCACGCCGAACCCATCTTTGCCTTCGTGTGTAAAGCGAACCCAGTGAATTGGCTCAGCCATCACTTTGCCTGCGAGGGGCTGGAGATTTCATGGTTGGCAAGCTTCTCCAGCACGCGGACCATGCCGGAGTGGTCCCAGGCCGAGCCGCCGGCGGCGGCGGCGGCATTGAACAGCTCCTGACAAGTGGCTGTGTTCGGCAGGCTAAGACCCAGCGAACGCGCACCGGCCAACGCCAGGTTCAGGTCTTTCTGATGCAAGGCGATGCGGAAGCCAGGCTCAAAATTGCGCTTGACCATACGCTCGCCGTGCACTTCCAGAATGCGTGAGTTCGCGAAGCCGCCCATGAGGGCTTGGCGCACCTTGGCGGGATCAGCCCCGGCCTTGGAGGCGAACAGCAACGCCTCGCCAACGGCCTCGATGGTCAGCGCCACAATGATCTGGTTGGCAACCTTGGTGGTCTGGCCATCGCCATTACCGCCAACCAGGGTGATGTTCTTGCCCATGAGTTGGAAGATCGGGAGCACCGTGTTGAAAGCCGATTCCGAGCCACCAACCATGATGGTCAGGCTTGCGGCCTTGGCACCCACATCGCCGCCGGAGACCGGCGCGTCGAGATATTCACAGCCCAGATCATTGATCTTCTTCGCGAACACCTTTGTTTCGATCGGCGAGATCGAACTCATGTCGACGACGATCTTACCCGCTGTCAGCCCTTCGGCGACGCCGCCTGGTGAGAACAAAGCGTCTTCGACGTTGGGGGTGTCCGGCACCATCATGATGATAATATCGGCATTGCGGGCGACTTCAGCATTATTCGCGGTGACGATGGCACCCTTCTCAACGAGTTCAGGCGAGACGCCAAACGGGTCGAAGGCGTAAACTGTATGGCCGCCAGCGAGCAGGTGCCCAGCCATGGGGCGGCCCATGATGCCGAGGCCGATGAATCCGATCTTGCTCATATCGTTCGTCTCCTGAAGATGATGAATGTTTGATAAAACTCAGCGCGCTGGCATCTGGGTGGTAAGCCAGGACAAGCCCTCGACGGTCGTGGCGCGCGGCTTATATTCGCAACCGATCCAACCGCGGTAACCGAGCGCATCGATGCGGCTGAACAGGAACGGGTAGTTGATCTCGCCGGTGCCTGGCTCGTTACGGCCCGGATTATCCGCGAGCTGGATATGGCCAATCCGGGCAAAATTCGCCGCAAGCTTGTTGGCGATATCACCTTCCATCACCTGGGTGTGGTAGATGTCGAACTGCAGTTTTGCGTTGCTGGCGCCCACATCGTCGAGAATGGAAAGCGCCTGCGCGATCTTGTTCACGAAGAAACCAGGCACATCACGGGTATTCACCGGCTCCAGCAGCAGCTCGAGCCCGGCAGCGCCGAGCATCCCCGCCGCGTAGCGCAGGTTTTCGACCAGCACCTGGCGGGCTTCCGCCGCATCCCCGGTGGGGATGCCGGCAAGGCAGTTCAGCCGCGGGCAGTTCAACGCCTTGGCATAGGTAACCGCCCGCTCCACACCGGCGCGGAATTCCTCCACGCGGCCGGGCTGGCAGGCAATGCCACGGTCGCCGCCAGCCCAATTGCCAGCCGGCAGATTATGCAAAACCAGCTTCTGGCCGTTTGCTTTCAATCTGTCGGTGATCTCGGCTGGCTCGTAATCATATGGGAACATGAACTCCACCGCATCAAAGCCCGCAGCAGCCGCGGCGGCGAAGCGATCGAGAAAAGGCAGCTCGTTGAAAAGCATCGTCAGGTTTGCAGCAAATTGCGGCATTAAATCCTCCTAAGGCCGCACCTTGCGGCGCGGCCTGTGCTGAGTGGCTGGCGTAAACGCAACGCCAGGGGTTAATTCATCTTGGCTGTTATCGCCCGTTGGCAAATCAGCGCATGAATAATATCTATGGTCGGAGTTGGAAGGTCCACCATGCGACCAAGTTCCTGCACCACTGTCAGCAACGGTGCAATCTCCATTTCGCGCCCACGCTCGAGATCTTGCAGCATCGAGGTTTTATGCGCACCAACTTTGCGCGCCCCCTCGATCCGGCGCTCAACATCGACACGGAATTTCACGCCGAGCGTTTCGGCAATAGCCTGCGCCTCCAGCATCATCGCCTTACACACCGCGCGAGTGCCAGTGTCTGTGCAGATCACGTCAAGCGTCGCATGGGTGAGCGCACTGACCGGGTTGAAGCTGAGATTACCCCACAGTTTCAGCCAAATCTCGTCGCGGATGCGGTCAAGAACCGGCGCGTTCTGGCCCGCCGCTGCGAACAGCTCCGACAGGCGCTCCACGCGCGGCGTGATCTCGCCCGAAGGCTCGCCAATGGGAAATTTGTGGCCATAGACATGGCGGATGACGCCGGGCTGCTCGAGCTCCGTTGCCGGGTAAACAACGCAGCCGATGGCGCGCTCCGCCCCGATGCCATTCCACTGCAGACCGCCCGGATCGACGCTCTCTACAACCTTACCGTCAAGCTTACCGCCGTGACGATGAAAATACCAATACGGAATGCCGTTAACCGCAGCGACCACGCTCGTATGGCTACCCAATAATGGCTGCAGCGCCGGGACGGCAGCGGAAATCTGATGCGCCTTGAGACCGATAATCACGCAATCCTGGACGCCAAGCTCGCTCGTGTCGTTGGTGCAGACCGGGCGCGCGACAAACTCTTCGTTTTCCTTGATCACGCGCACACCATCACGGCGCATGGCCTCAAGGTTCGGACCGCGCGCCACCAAGCTTACATCTGCCCCCGCGCGAGACATTTCCGCGCCAAGATACCCGCCGATTGCGCCAGCGCCAAAAATGCATACCTTCATGTTCTAAATCTCCTTCTGTGTTTCCCCTCCCCCGCTTCAAAGCTTACTTCGCTGGCACGGCCTTTCCTACCGGCAGGTCGTAAAGCGGTGGGAGTGCGGCGCCCGGAACGCCAAAGGCGACATCCACGCCCTCGCGTTCCATAGTCCTGATCGCCGCCTCAGCTGCTCTCATCCGCGCCATCCCACTACCTCCCTCATGCCCATATTCAAAATATATATGGGAATTAATCTCACGATGTGAGAGAATGGCAAATCGAGAGCGTTTTGTCCAGTGGAGTTTTTCTTGTATTATAGAGAAATATTCTTGTATCGTGGAAAAGTAGATTATCGTGGAAAAGCCGATGACGTTCCGCAAGGTCGCGCACCCAGGAGGCGCGCATGAATGACATCAACCAACCCGACACACCGCGGCGGCGCGGGAGGCCGCCTTCAGCCAATGGAGAGGGAAGCAGCGATATCCAGTCCCTTGACCGGGCGGTATCCATCCTCGAAGTGCTTGCCGGGATAGACTTCACCTCCCTTGCTGAAATTAGCCGGCGCACAGGCTTGCCGATCTCGACCGTGCACAGGCAATTACAAACCCTGGAGCATCGCGGCCTTGTCGGGCACGATATCGAGACCGGACTCTGGTCAGTGGGCGTTGGGCTGTTCCGTATCGGCTCTGCCTATCTGCGAATCCGCAAACTGCCGGAGATCGCCCGCCCGGTGCTGCGCGCGCTGCAACGGGCAACAGATGAAACCGTCAATCTGTCAGTCTTCGAGGACCCCGCCATCATCTGTGTGGGACAGGCAGAGAGCCATGCGTCCGTCCGCGCCTTTTTTCGCCCTGGCTCAGAATTGCCGCTGCATGCCTCGGCCGCAGGCAAGGCAGTGCTTGCTGTACTAGCGCCGGAGCAGCGGATAAAACTGCTGAGGAGCTGCAAATACACGCGCTTCACCAAGACAACCCATAGTGACCAGACTTCTCTACTCGATGATGTCGAACAGACGGTGCGGCGGGGCTATGCGCTTGATAACGAAGAGCACGCCTTCGGCATGCGCTGTATCGGCACGGCCATCCTTAATGAGTTCGGTGAGCCGGCTGGTACGATCTCCGTATCGGCGCCAAATTTTCGAATGACCGATGACCGGATCGTGCCGCTCGGCAAAGCGTTGAAGGAAGCCGCCCAACGGCTCACAGCACTCTATGCGGGGCGCGATGTACGAATTGGTTGATCAACAATAATTCTATAACATATTGATATAGAAGCTGATTATCGACTCAATGTGAGACTATACTTTCAGGGATACCGCTCCCATCTCGGCAGAGACGGCAATTGCGGCATCAACAACCATTCGGCCCAGCTCGGAAATCCGGTCTTCGTCGATGCGGGCCATGGGGCCAGAGACCGAAACCGCGCCAATCACATCGCCCGTTTCATCAAACACGGGCGCTGCAATGCAACGCAAGCCAACGGCGTGCTCTTCGTCATCGACCGCATAGCCCTGGTTTTTTACCTTAACGAGTTCGTTGCGCAGCGCCGCCGGTGTGGTGATCGTTTTGGCCGTCAGCCTGGGCATGCCGTGCTGATGCAAAATTTGCCCGATCGCCTTGTCGGATGTCGCGGAAAAAATAGCTTTGCCAACTGCAGAGCAATGCATCGGCACGCGGGTACCGGGGCGCGCCAGCACGCGCATCATTTGTCGGCACTCAACCTGGGCAAGATAAACCGCCTCGCCTTTATCCTCCACAGCAAGGTTAACCGTCTCGCCACTATTTTCCATGAGCTGGCGCAAATGCGTCCTCGCCATGGCCGCGAGGTTGCGGGTCTTCACGAAGGCGCAGCCGGTGACAAAGGCCTGAACGCCGATGGTCCAAAGCCGCCTGCTCTGGCCAAAGCGCACATAGCGCTCTTGCTCCAATGTCAACAGAAGCCGATGCGCGGTTGATGCCGGCAGGCCAACTTGCTGGGCCAGATCTGTCAGGCTGGCACCATCGTCCGGAGATTCCGCGATACGATTTAACAAGGACAAGGCGCGGACAAGCGACTGCACTTGGTCAGAACGGCCCTTCGTGGACCCACCTCGCGGTGCGGTGAGCTTTTTCGTTGAAGTCGGCCGGCCTACCATCACTTTCTCCTCGCTTTTTTATGCTGAAATTGCCAAATCCCTTGGGATTCAAGACTATTTCAGCCGGACTTTCAGGATACGGGAAAACCCGGCGGCAATACCAAAATATCGTCAATTGCACAAACTAGAATTTCAAATAACTTAGATTTTAGTTAATAATTATTTGAAATTACCGTATCGTGGAATCCATCTCGAATTCCCGCGTTAACATGCGATATGTCTCTTACGACGAATTTACGTGCTGGAGGACGACATGGCAAAGATGACCGCAGTGGACGCCGCTGTGCTGGTTTTGGAGCGCGAAGGCATAAACACCGCCTTTGGCCTTCCTGGCGCAGCCATAAACCCTTTCTATGCTGCGATGCGCAAACGCGGCTCCATCCGCCATGTTCTGGCCCGCCATGTTGAGGGCGCCTCCCACATGGCCGACGGTTACTCGCGCGCCAAGGCTGGCAATATCGGCGTGTGCATTGGCACCTCCGGCCCGGCAGGTACGGACATGATCACCGGCCTTTACGCGGCCATCGCTGATTCGATACCGATGCTGTGCATTACCGGCCAGGCGCCCCGTGCCCGCCTTTATAAGGAAGACTTCCAGGCGGTCGACATCGAGGCCATCGCCAAGCCCGTAACCAAATGGGCGACCACCGTGCGCGAACCGGCGCTGGTGCCCCGCGCCTTCCAGCAAGCGTTCCACGTCATGAAATCGGGCCGCCCCGGCCCGGTGTTGATCGATCTGCCGATCGACGTGCAAATGGCAGAGATCGAATTCGACATCGACACCTACGAGCCGTTGCCGGTCTATAAGCCTGCCGCCACGCTTAAGCAGGCGCGCAAGGCCCTTGAGATGCTGAACGAGTCCGAACGTCCGCTGATTGTCGCCGGTGGTGGCATCATCAACGCCGACGCGAGTGACCTGCTCGTGGAACTGGCTGAACTGACCGGCGTGCCTGTGATCCCGACCCTGATGGGCTGGGGCACAATCCCTGATGCCCACCCGCTTATGGCCGGTATGGTCGGCCTGCAGACCAGCCACCGCTATGGCAACGCCACCTTCCTGAAGTCTGATTTCGCCTTCGGCATCGGTAACCGTTGGGCCAACCGCCACACCGGCTCGGTTGACGTCTACACCAAGGGCCGCAAATTCGTTCATGTCGATATCGAGCCGACACAGATTGGCCGCGTCTTCGGTCCTGATCTCGGCATCGTCTCCGACGCCAAGATCGCGCTGGAGCTGTTCATCCAGGCCGCCAAGGAACTCAAGGCCGCGGGCAAACTAAAGGACCGTTCGGCCTGGGCGGCTGAGTGCCAGCACCGCAAGGCCAACATGCTGCGCAAGAGTCATTTCGACGACGTGCCGCTGAAGCCGCAGCGCGTCTACGAGGAAATGAACGAGTGCCTGGATGCCGATACCTGCTACGTCACGACCATCGGTCTGTCGCAAATTGCAGGCGCGCAGTTCCTGCGGGTCCAGAAGCCCCGCAACTGGATCAATTGCGGCCAGGCCGGCCCGCTGGGCTGGACCCTGCCTGCGGCGCTGGGCGTGCGCGCTGCCGACCCCAACCGCAAGATCGTGGCACTTTCCGGCGATTACGATTTCCAGTTCATGATCGAGGAACTGGCCGTCGGCGCGCAGCACAAACTGCCCTACCTGCATGTGGTGGTGAACAACTCCTATCTCGGCCTGATCCGTCAGGCGCAGCGCGGTTTCCAGATGGATTTTGAGGTCAGCCTCGCCTTTGACAACATCAACGCCAAGGAAGGCGGCGATTCCGTGCCGGGTTATGGCGTTGACCACATCGCCGTTGCCGAAGGCCTGGGCTGCAAAGGCGTCCGCGTTAAAACACCGAACGAGTTCAAGGACGCTTTCGCGCGTGCCCAGAAACTGATGGAAGAACATCAGGTCCCTGTCGTGCTCGAATTCATCCTGGAGCGTGTGACCAACATCGCGATGGGCACCGAAATCGACGCGATTAACGAGTTCGAAGAAGTGCTTTGCCTCGACCCGTCGCTCGCGACAGCCTAACATCCAGGGCGTTTTTCATCTGCAGAAAAACACCCTGACGCGCCTCGTTTCAGGTTGAACCCTCAACGATTTGATCTGAAACGCGGGCCGTGCGCTCTTCTCGGTGGTTGCTGTCACTGGCCGCTTCCATGCCCGTAAACGGCATCACGCTCTATCTCATTGTTTTAGACGCGGATTCAGATTTTAGATCGGATCACTTCGTGATTCGATCTAAAATCATCCAGCTCTAGAGAAACTCCACCTTAAGCTTGCCGGTCCGAGCCCTGATCAGCGAACGCATTGTATCGCGCGGGCGGGCCGACATTGGGGGAATGGCGGCAAACTGATCCGCCCGGTTACGTCCGCACTCACGCTGCGCGGCGATCTCGCTTTTCAGATTTCCGCGTACTCGCGATGCAGGTGAGCCCCCAGCCATCGCAAACCAGGTTCCAGGGAAGACAGAAGGGTATGCGCTGCAGCCCTCGTATTACCCTGGCACGTGTACGCTGGCACGTGCGAGACCAGCCAGGTGCGGACTTCATGATCTTCATAGATTACACGACCGCCCACATTATCATCAATCTGCAATCAAACCATCCCCAAAGATGTAACACATATTTCTGTACAAGCCGCCCTGCCAGAGCGCAGCCGCTTCGGATTGAACCATGTGTGGCTTAATCTGAGAGGCGGATGCCCCTCTAGGAGGCTGCTGAGCGACTGATATCGAAGGGGACGAAGTAATGGCCTACAAGAACGGATTTCGATCACATACCCTGAAGTCCCGGTATCTGCGCACAAGCGGCCTACATTAACCGCCTGGCACACGGCCGCAAAGTATTGACCTGATCACGAACCAACTCCAATCGCGCGCGATGAACCTCACCGGAAACTTGACAACGCCGGCCGCGGAAAACCTCCGTTTCATGACGCTCGTTGGCATTGGTCTGTGGATCGAATTACCGGCAATGAGTCTGCTCCTGCCGAGCATGAGCGCCGATTAAGAGATTTCAAAACAAACGTCTTAACAAAATACCAAAACTTCAGAACAGGAGCAGCAGCATATATAGTCTCAGGCGCTCGCGCGCGGTTTGCCTCTTGGCGTCGACAGCACTGTCGGCACTGCCGTTGGCTGGGGCGCACGCTCAATCCAGTACGTTGACTTCGCCCATCAACATCAATCTCGGCAGTGTAACCGCGACGGGATCGGCTGGCGTTGTGACACCTAGCGGATCAGGCACGCAGTCGCAGGCCATCGCCAAACAAAAACTTGCGCCTAATGTCATTTTCGTTCAACCGTAATCTTTCATGCGGCAATTGCCAGACGCCAACGTGTCTGAAAGTCTTCAGCATGTGCCTGGTGTTTCCCTACAGTCTGACTCCAGCTTTGGTCAATTTCTGACCGTTCGTGGCCTCTCGCCCGACCTGAACACGACCGAGTATGCCGGCATCGAGTTGTCGGCAACGAACGTCAATGCCAACCCTAATGGGGGCAGCCGCGCTGTCGCGTTGGACTTCATCCCCCCCCGGCGTCATTGGCGGAACCGAGGTTATTGCCACGCAAACCCCATCAATATCCGCAACTGGCCTTGGCGGCGTGGTCGATCTGCTGCCGCCGAGCCTGCCCGATAATGGCAAGCCGGTCCTTGATGTTACCACCGCCGGTGGCTACTCCGACATGCAAGGACATGGCATTTTCCCAGGAAATATCACCGCCGGCGGGCATTTCGCCATTCCGGGTATGATATCATTTCAAATGATAAACCATTCAGCTCGATTTTTTCCTATGGCTACTATAATATCTCTCCCGGTATTTTCGACGCCGAGGAATCTTATACCAACGCCACCGTTGGCAATGCCCCCGCACTTGTGAATACGCTGCAGTTTCGACTGCTATAACAATAACCGCATCTCGCAAGGATATACCGGCGAGTTCGATTTCGATCCCAACAACCAGGTCCATCTCTATGCGCGGGGATTCTACAGCGCTATCGGCGAGTCGATTCAGAAGAACGAGCTCTATCTGCAGAACCTGGATGGCACGGCGGGTGGTAGCGTTACCGCCAATGGCAATAACAGCTTCACCGCCACGGGTGCCAATCTGAACAAGTATTATGAAAACAGCTTCGAGCGTTTGGGGATGGGCTTCCTGCAAGGTGGCGGCAGGGTAACGCTGGCCAACTTGGTTACGGTTACATTCCACAGCGCCTATGCGGCCGGGTTTGACCGGTTCACGCGCGACTATGTGACGAATTTTGGCAGCAATAACCAGAACCTGACGATCAACTATAACACCAACAACCCCGCTCAGCGCAGCTATACGATCCAGGACGCGAGCGGCAATTACTACGACGCCACCAACCCGTCCAACTACACATTCTCGAATGCTACAAACTCCCCCACGCGCTGGCATGACGAGGTATTTGATGAGGGGGCTTCCGCCTCGATACCAACTGATCTCGGCCGCACGTTGGGGACGTTCGAGGCTGGCTTCAACGCGCATCTGCGCACACGCAATTCGATCTCTGAGCGAGCAAGCCTGACGCCGAACACCGGCAGCTACCCACTTTCCTATGTCACCGGTGGCAATCCTAGTCAGTCAACCTATAGCGGCCTCTACCCGCTCGGTCCGAACCTGAATTACGGAACATATTTTGGAGTGCCTTATACGGTAACGCCGAACACCATAAGCAATCTACAATCCTACCAGCATGATCGCGAGGATGTTTATGCCGGCTACGGGCAGGAAACGCTGCAAGCCGGCAATCTCAGCGTCATTGCCGGCTTGCGCGTTTAGGCAACGGATGCCGCCTATTCGGGCTATGGCTCGACTACAGACGCCAACGGCAATACCATTGTTAACGGCCAGCTCACCACGAAAAGCCAAAGCTACGTCAATGTCTTTCCTTCGGTACAGCTTGCCTACGCCATTATCCAAAAACTTCAGGCGCGTTTCTCCTATTCGAGCGGAATTTCTCGGCCTGGCTTCCAGCAAATCTCGCCGGCCATCAGCTTCACGGCTCAAGGTAGGCAAGGCGGACGCGATCTGGTTAATACCGGCAATCCAAACCTTAAACCACAAACAGGTAATTCTTTTGATATCGTTATGGCCTATTACCCCAGCTCCGACGATATTCTTGAAGCCGATGCCTTCATCAAAACCTTCCAGAACTATATCGTAGCACGTACGAGCAATACCATGACCACGACTTATCAGACCTACTCCAACATCAGCGGCGCACAGGCGCGCGGTATCGTTCTGCAGGCAATCCATCATTTCCACGAGCTGCCGGGTCCTTTCTCCGGGCTATTCGTGAACGCGAACGCAACACTTGTAGACGCAACAGCAGATGTCATCCAAGGTCAGGGGCGTTCGATCCTGCCTTTGAGCTACCCCTTCACCTTCAACGTCGAAGAAGGGTATGATAAGGGGGCGTATCATGCCCATCTCAGCGAAAGCTACACCTCTCGTAAACTGTTTGCCGTCGGATCAGACCCGAGCACGAATGTTTACACCCAGCCTATGTTCGGAATGAATGCCGATATCGAGTATGATGTAACTCCGCAGTGGCAGGCATTCTTCCAGGTTCATAACATCAGGAATACCGTGCTTGAATTCACGCAGAGCGCCTCAAGGCAATTCCCCATTCAGCGTGAATATTACGGGCAAGACTTCCTGTTCGGCATCCACTATCATCTCTGATCAAATAATATGGGTGGCCTTCAACATCATAAAGTCATCCGTACTTTACCTGAAATCTTTGAGAGTTTTTATATCATGTATCAGATTATCCGTTCTATTCCCGCCATTACCTGCTTTCTATTTGCGCTGTCAGTTCCAGCCTATGCGCAAAACCCCGCTAACGCCATCTCTTCGGCAGGCATTCAAGGTGGTGGAAATGTGAAAGCCGGGCGAACTATTTTCCAGGCAAATTGCTCCGATTGCCATAGCATCCAGCCAGACGCAGATCGTTTCGGTCCCACACTCGCCGGGGTGTACGGCCGCGAGGTTGGAACGGCACCGCTGCATCGCTATTCAACGGCCATGAAAGCTGCGCATTTCATCTGGAATGAACAAGCGCTGGATGGCTTCCTCACCAACCCGAGACATTATCTTAAAGGTACAATCATGCCCTATAGCGGCATGGCCAGCGCCACGCAGCGTCAAGACGTTATTGCCTATCTGGAAACGCTTCACGGCCATTGAGCCGGTAGCCGGGTGATTTAACGGCGTTAAAATGCGTTGACAATCTGGCATCCCGGCCCGTTTATGCGAGCAGAGGCACCATTGGCAGTGCAGAGCCTGTCTCCCCTCCGCAATGTTTAAGCCGCCACCCCGCCCGCAATCGTGGGAATGCGCGTATATGGCAGAAATGGCTGCGGCCTCACCTGCTCGCCCCAACAGAAAGCGCATCGAACGCGCGAGCCGGTCCATGAGAATGCTTCCGATGAAACCGGCTGCCTCGCAACAATATTCAAAGCCGTCGATGGCGCCATTTTTTCAATCCTGGCGTGCCATAATCCGCCTGCCACCGCGTGCGCGGCGCCAAGCGCGGCTAGCGCGTTCAGCTAAAAGCTGAACGCGCTAGTTTTGTGTTTAAGCGAGCAATTTCATGCATTTACCTTGATGCCGCCGCGTCAATCTAAATGCAGATTCCTCCTAGATGAAATAACGCAAGGTACCGAGGATGAATGAGCGGAATGCCGGCTCGGCAGCGGCGCCGAGCCTGCTGCTCACGTCACGACATCAGGTGCGCTACGCCCGGTGTGGTACGAGATCCGGACAAGCGTTTCCGCCGCCGCAATCAGCTCGCCGAGCATCGCCGGCGTTTCGCAGTCAAGCTCTCCGCCGGCGGGTTCGTAGCGTTCCAGATAAACCCGCAGTGTCGCCCCCTGCGTGCCGGTGCCAGACAGCCGCAAGACCACGCGCGATCCGCCTTCAAACAGGATGCGGATGCCCTGGCGGCGGCTGATCGAGCCATCCACCGGATCGGCATAGGTGAAGTTGTCTGCGCCGGTGATTAAAAGCGACCCGATGCGGCGCCCGGCAAGTGCCGGAATGGCGGCTTCAAGCTCAGCGATCAACGCGTCAGCGCGAGCTCTCTCGATGCCCTCATAATCATGGCGGGCGTAATAGTTGCGCCCGAATTGTGCCCAATGCGCACGAGCCAGCGCATCGACCGATAGCTTCCGCACCGCCAGGATGTTGAGCCAGAGCAGAACCGCCCACAGCCCGTCCTTCTCGCGGATATGGTCCGAACCAGTACCGCAGCTTTCCTCGCCGCAGATCGTCGCCTTGCCGGCCTCGAGCAGATTGCCGAAGAATTTCCAGCCGGTCGGGGTTTCAAAGCAGGGAATGCCAAGTGCGGCGGCAACACGATCAACCGCGGCGCTAGTTGGCATTGAGCGGGCCACGCCCTTCAGCCCCGTGGCATAGCCCTTGGCGAGATGCGCGCCCGCCGCCAGCATGGCAAGCGAGTCCGATGGAGTTACGAAGCGGCCTCTGCCGATGATGAGGTTGCGGTCGCCATCGCCATCAGATGCCGCGCCAAAATCGGGTGCCTCTGGTCCCATCATCAGCTCGTATAGCGCGCGGGCGTGAACGAGGTTGGGGTCGGGATGATGATGTCCGAAATCCTCGAGCGGGATGCCGTTGCGCACAGTGCCCGGCGCAAAGCCCAACCGACGCTCGAATATCTCAGTAGCATAGGGGCCGGTCACCGCATTCATGGCATCGAAGGCCATGGTGAAGCCACCGGCAACGTGGGATCGGATGGCATCAAAGTCGAACAGGGTTTCCATCAGGTCGGCATAGTCAGCCACCGGGTCGATCACCTCGACCGGCATTGTGCCAACCTCGATGCCACCCAGCGTATCGAGATCGACATCGCCTGCTTCAACCGTCAGCCAACGCTCGATGGTTTGCGTGCGCGCATAGATCGCCTCGGTGATTTTCTCAGGCGCAGGTCCGCCATTGGAAATATTGTATTTGATGCCAAAATCCTCGTCCGGCCCGCCGGGATTATGGCTGGCGGACAGGATCAGCCCGCCAATCGCGCCACGTTTGCGGATCATGTGGCTCGCCGCGGGAGTCGAGAGAATGCCGCCGCGGCCCACCAGCACCCGCCCGAACCCGTTGGCGGCCGCCATACGGATGGCCTGCTGGATGACGATGCGGTTATGAAAGCGGCCATCGCCGCCAATCACCAGCGTTGTCCCAGCTTTATCGTCGATCACGTCGAAGATGGATTGGATAAAGTTTTCGGAGTAATTGGGTTGCTGAAACACCCGGACCTTTTTGCGCAGGCCTGATGTGCCCGGCTGCTGCCCCGCGAAGGGGCTGGAGGGAATCGTCTTTGTTGTCATGCTGTCATTTCGCTCTCAATAAACGCTTATAAAGGTCGGCGTGGGCCTTGCCGCTGCGTGCCCAAGAGAAAATTGCCGGTGGAAATGAATCCTGCATATGAGCGTTAGCGCAAGGCCGCCGGTGCAGGCGACCAGATGCTCCATCCTGTCTTGCAACAGGCCCATGCCCTTCTTCCAGATCAGGCGGCTGCTCACGATGAGGAGCGGACCATCATCGTGGTCATGCCCAAATACCTGTTTAACAGCCTGCTTCTTGGCGCGTCTCATCGCGATCAGTCGTCAGATAGTTTGAGACATTGACAACCTGATCTACCGGAGGTTTCGAATCTCTTCAAGCAATGTGCCAAGAAAATTCCTCTTATCAATCCCCTAATTTCAGGGAGATTACCACGGCATCTCAATCACGCTGGCCCAAAATTTCGCGCAGGCCGCCAAAACCGAGCACGACAGCCCACGTGGAACTGGCAACACTAAGGTTCAGCCAACCTAACCAGTGCAACGAGAAAACATAATTGTTGCTGATCAGCCCCTCATTTAGACCGAACAGCACAGCCTACGCCGGACCAGTATTGCGATTAATGAAAACGGGAATGCAGATATACCGATGGAAAACACCGATACGCTGCTTGTCGAAGACGGACAGACCGGCATCGCCCCGAGCGAGCATCTCGGTAGCGCTGGCATTCCCCGTCTGGCGCTGGAAATGCATCGCAGGGTCGAGGCTTGGTGCACAGGACGCCAGGATAGCCTCGTTGCCGACGGGCCGACTTGGCACGACCAGTTTTCCAACCTTAAGTTAGAGGACAACGGTCCGGACGAATTTGTCACCAAAGATCGTATGGCGGCGTATCGCATAGGCTATGTCGCGATGGCCACGGCGCCAGGTTCGTCCCACGCGACGCCCCAATTATAAATCGCTTGAAAAAAAAGACCGATCCCATGCGCAATCCCAGCTACGATATCCTGTTTGAACCGCTAAACATCGGCCCGCTAATCGCCAAGAATCGTTTCTACCAGGTGCCGCATTGCAATGGTGGCGGCTATCGCGATCCTTCGGCGGTTGCCACGATGCGAAAAATCAAATCCGAAGGCGGCTGGGGTGTGATCTTCACCGAACAGACCGAAATGCACCAGACATCCGAAATCACCCCCTTCATCGAACTGCGCCTTTGGGAGGATGCAGATATTCCCTCCTTGCGCCGCATGTCCGATGCCATGAAATCCCACGGCGCCCTGGCGGGCATCCAGCTCGCCTATTCCGGCATTAATGGCCCGAATCTCTACACCAAGGAAATTCCACTCGCTCCCTCTGCCCTGCCCATCCGCACCTTCACCAACGATCCTGTCCAGGCCCGCGCGATGGACAAAGGCGACATCAAAAATCTTCGTCGCTGGTTCGTGAACGCAGCAAAACGTTGCAAAATTGCGGGGTTCGATCTTATCTGCCTCTATGGTGCGCACGGCTTCGGTGTGTTTCAGCACTTCCTCTCTCGCGCCACCAATCAGCGTACGGATGAATACGGCGGCAGCCTCGAAAACCGCGCTCGCTTCGTGAATGAAGTCGTTGCCGACATCCGCGATGCCGTTGGCGACACGATGGCCATCACCCTACGAGTCAGTCTGGATGAAACAATTGGCGATCTCGGCTTCTCAAACGCTGAGGTTCACGACTTCATAGCGATGAACAAGGATCTTCCGGATCTATGGGACCTGGCACATGGCACCTGGGAGGATTGTTCCGGACCTTCCCGCTTCAAAGAGGAGGCGGCGCAGGAGCTGCTGGTGAAAGGCATTAAGGATCTTACCTCCAAGCCCGTGGTGGGGGTGGGGCGATTCACCTCACCGGATGTAATGGCGCGCCTTGTCCGTCAGGGTGTGCTGGATTTCATTGGCTGCGCCCGGCCTTCCATCGCTGACCCGTTCCTGCCGCGTAAGATCGACGAAGGGCGTGAGGAGGATATTCGCGAATGCATCGGCTGCAATATCTGCATCACCGGAGACATGACGATGTCTGTCAGCCGTTGCACGCAGAACCCCACCTTCATGGAAGAGTGGCGCCGGGGCTGGCACCCGGAAAAAATTGCAGGGAAAGGGGCCTCGGAGAACGTTCTGGTTATCGGCTCCGGCCCAGCTGGGCTGGAAGCGGCGCGCGCCTTAAGCCTGCGCGGTTACGATGTCGCCCTGGCCGAGGCGAAGGAGAGCTTCGGCGGGCGCGTGGCGCGCGAGCGTCTGCTGCCCGGCCTCTCCGCCTGGGGGCGGGTGATGGATTACCGCCTGTATCAGCTGAGCCAGCGCCCAAACGTGCAAATGTATCCGGGCTCGGAACTGGGTGTTGATGAAGTTCTGGAATTCGGCTTTCAGAATATCTGCATCGCCACCGGCAGCGTCTGGCGGGCGGATGGTGTGGCGCGCCAGCATGTGGTTCCTATGCCAGTTCGCGGCAACTTACCCGTCTTCACGCCGGACGATATCATGAATGGCCACCTGCCCACTGGCCGCGTCGTGCTGTTCGATGACGATCATTACTATATGGGCGGTGTTGTCGCTGAACGTCTGGCTCAGGCGGGCTGCGAGGTGGTTCTCGTCACCCCCTGCGCCTATGTTTCAGACTGGACGCGCAACACGCTGGAACAAGCCGCAATCCACCGGCGCCTGATTGAGACCGGGGTGAAGATCCTGCTGAATACTGGCGTCACGGAAATCCGCGCCGACGGGGTGGAGACGAATTGCGTCTACACGGATGCGCGGAATGTGCTGGAGGCAAACGCATTGATCATGGTCGCCTCGCGCCAGGCCAATAATGGTCTTTACCACCAGCTTCGGGCGCGCCAAACGGATTGGGCGGATGCCGGCATTAACTCCGTGCAGCTCATCGGCGATGCCGCCGCCCCTGGCCCGATAGCCTGGGCTGTCTTTGCGGGACATCGCTATGCGCGAGAGCTGGATACCGGGGTCTGGACCGAGGAATGGGGTGACAGGCTAAGCTTCCGCCGTGAAGTCACAGAACTTTCGCCGGATTTCTAGAGTGCGCTGAAGTCAGGGTCGCTCATTTTGTGAGCGAGCCTGAAATCATCCGGCTCTAACCGATTGTATCCTGGTTGCTGTCTGTTTTCTCAAGCCATAATCGCCGCCGATCGCCTTGGTTCGGCGGAACTGGCCTTGCGGATTATCCGGTAAAAAATTGTCCGGCGCAGGATAAATTCATCAAAAAATATTTTTTTGCCCTCTGGCGATAAATATATTACGACATAATTAATAAAAATATATCCATTATCCTGGGGGCAACATGTCTGGAACCACCGTCAGCAGCTATCAGCCTGGCCCTCTCACGCTTTCTCCCTCGGGCAATTTAACAGTTACCAGCACAGGCACCATCGGCGCAGGAACCAACGCCTTCGCGGTGTATGTGCCCAGCAGCACCGCGGCGACGGTGGTCAATTCGGGTAGCATCGACTCAACGCTGACGGGCGGTGCCGGCATTTATCTCCTGGGCGGAGGGGCCATCACAAATAATACCGGCGGCGTCATCTCCGGTGACACGGGCATCAAATCCGCGGGCGGAAACCTGACGGTGACGAATTATGGCAACATCCGTGGCGTACAAACCGGCATTTACGGCGGCAGCGGCACGCTGGTGGTTTACAACTATTCCGGCACGATCAGCGGCGCCATCGGCGTGAGCCTGGTAAGTGGATCTGTAACGAACTATACCTCCATCTACGGCACAGACACTGGAATTTTGCTCTCCGGTATGGGCAGCGTCAAAAATTACGGTTATATCAGCGGCCAGAATAACGGCGTCGTGCTCTCCGCTCCAGGCTATGTCTATAGTGATGGCAAGATCATCTCATCTGCGGGCGTCGCCGTCTCTCTTACAAATGGCGGCACCGTCGCCGATGGCGGTCTGCTGCAAGGTGCAACCTACGCGCTGAAAGCCAATGGTCCCACGTCTCTGATCGCCACAAGCCAGCAAACCAGCTTCGTAGGCAGCGTCGCGGTTAGTTCCGGCTTTCTGGGGCTTGCCACCATTTCTGGTTACACCGGAACGCTCTCCATGAACGGAAGCTTCACCGGTTTCAACACCATCGCATTTGAAGCAGGCTCCTCCTGGTTGTTGCAAGGCACCTCCGCGGAGTTGACGGCGGGCCAGACGATTTCAGGCTTTGGCGGTGGCGATACGATCGACCTTGCCGGTTTTGCCGCAACCTCCGAAACGTTTCAGGCGGGGGTGTTAACGCTATCCAACGGCAGCACCACCCAGGCCCTGACGCTTACAAATGAGCTTGGCCGTTATACCAGCGCAAGCTTCGGCCTTAAGGCAGATGGCGTGGGCGGTACGGACGTCACGGTTCAAGGCAATATTGTTGTTAGCACCAGCACGAGCACCGGCATAATGCTGGGCGGCGATACCGGCCTGACGGTGACCAGCACTGGTGTGGTAAACGCGCGCACCGCCATTACCGTCTCCCACCCTGGCGACACAATCCTGAACCAGGGTTCGATTTACGGCAGCTATCAAGGCATCCGGCTGGGAGCCAATGCCAGCATCACCAACACCGGCAGCATCGGTGGCAAATATGCAATTTACGCGGGTTTTTCGAATGTAACGCTTAACGCCAACAATAGCGGCACGATCAGCGGCACCGATTACGGCGTGAAGTTCAGCAATGGCTACCTGCTGAACACAGCGCAGGGCGATATCCTGGGGCCTAGAGCCATACAGGCCAATAGCTACGCAAGCGTTGTCAATAACGGCACCATCAGCGGTCAGTCCGCCGGCGTGGATCTGCTGAATGGTACGCTTATCAACCACGGCACCATCGAGGCGAGTTCCGGTTATGGCGTGAAGCTGGTGAACGGCGGGGCAACGCTGGTGAATTCCGGGCTGATTTCCGGTACGTCTTATGCGTTCCTTGGCCATTACAACGACAAGCTATTCGTCGATCCTGGTGCCAGCTTCATCGGAAAAGTCACGGCCGGATCAAACGGCACTCTGGTGCTGGGCGCGGGCAGCGGCACGCTGAACATGGGCGGCAGCTTCGGTGGTTTTAACAATATCTCCTTCACCAGCGGCTCAAACTGGAACCTGGAAGGCACCACCTCCGAACTTGCCTATTCCTCGCCCATAAATGGCGTTACCATCACGGGCTTCACCGTCGGCGATACGCTCACCTTCACCGATCTCAACCCCAGCTCCTTCGGCTATAGTTTCAACGGTGACCTGTTCACTCTCTCTCTCCCAGGTGTCACCGAATATATCACCTTCGCGAGCGAGCCCGGTTGGGTCAATGTCAATAGTTTTTACCTGAACCCCACTTCGGCTGGCTTCCAGATTTCGCTGTTATGCTTCTACCCCGGCACGGCGATTGCCACATCTTCGGGTGAGATTGCGGTGGAAGCCTTGCGTGTGGGCGACCTTGTGCTCACCTCCAACGGGCCAAAGCCCGTGCGCTGGATCGGCGAAAGCCATGTCTCTACGCGTTTTGCCGACCCGCTGCGGTGTTTGCCTATCCGCATTGCCGCGGGCGCACTGGGCGGCGGCCTGCCGCAGCGCGACCTTCTGGTCTCTCCCGACCATGCCCTGTTCCTGAAAGATGTGCTGGTGCAAGCCGCGGCCCTTATCGGCCAACCGGGCATCAGCCGCGAGCGCAACGTGCCCGAGAGCTTCACCTATTATCACGTGGAACTCGCCTCGCACGAGTTGCTCTATGCCGAGGGCGCACTGGTTGAGTCATTCGTGGATAATGTGGATCGCATGCATTTCTCCAACTGGGACGAGCGCACAGCGCCTGTGGAACCCATCCAAGAGATGCCGTATCCGCGTGTGAAGTCTGTGCGCCAGCTGCCGACCAGGTTGCGAACGCCCAGGGCGGCATAATACCCGCGTCCATGGACGCAAACCCAGTAATTGTAGGGCGCAAGAGGTAGCCGCGCAGGCAGTTCATCTCTTGGAGCACGGGGCACAGGCAGGCCGGTCAGGCCGCTAGAGCGCGATGACTTTAGGTTCGCTCACTTTACGAGCGAGCCTAAAGTCTGAATCGCCCTCTATCTCATTGTTTTAGAGGCGGATTCAGCTTGACGCGGCGGCGCCAAGATAAGTGCATAAAATTGCTCGCTCAAACATAAAATTAGAGCGTTCAGCTGAAAGCTGAACGCTCTAAGAAGGAAAACTTGCCGATCGGCGCCATTAGCACCCCGGGGTCATGTCCGGGAGATATTGGCGGCCGATACCGTAACCCCAACCGCTTGCGCATCATCGTAAACATCGAGCTTCTCGACCGTCACCGTCGCCTGACGTGCCCGCGGGTCTGAGAGGCAAATGTCCAAAACACGCTCAGCGAAGGACTCGACGAGTTGGACATGCGCTCCCGCCGCCAAGGCGCGCACGGCTTTTGTAATAACATCGTAGCAGATCGTGTTGTGCAAACTGTCGTGCAGGGGCGCTTCCAGACGGACTTCAACATCCAAATTCACGCGAATGCGCTGCTGGCCCTGCTGCTCATGCGCATGCACACCAATGCGCGCCAGCAGCACCAGGTCACGAACAAATATGTGCCGGAGCGGATCAATACTGCGTTGGCGCAGGGGCTGTACATTCGTCTCAAGGCCCTGTTGCATGTCCCGGCTTTCTGGAAAGATGTCACATGAAGCGCTCGCCTGAAAACGAGCCGTTTTCATATAACCTTAGAAGAAAGATTGTTTCCCGTAAATATGAGTCCACCCCAAAGCCGTTTCTTATAGTGCAATTTAATTACTTCGTGATTAATTTATCGATTGCATGACCTGCATTTTGATCATACGGTTATTACGTTTTTGTGGTGGCAGCAGATCAGGGAGGAAGCCAGAGAAGCTTTTCACTCTCCGCAAAAAGTATTGGCGTTCAACCATCGTGCCGCGCTGGGTTTTTGGTATGGCGCAGGCTGCGTTCAATTAGCAAAGGCATATAGATGAGTTTTCGAGTTGCGATTATCGGAGCCGGGCCAAGCGGCTTGGCCCAATTGCGTGCGTTCGAGGCGGCTGAGAAGCAAGGGGTTGCGATTCCTGAGATCGTCTGTTTTGAAAAGCAGGAGGATTGGGGCGGCATCTGGAACTATACTTGGCGCACTGGTCTGGACGAATATGGCGAGCCGGTCCATGGCTCAATGTACCGCTATCTATGGTCAAACGGCCCCAAGGAAGCGCTCGAATTCGCTGACTATTCCTTCGAGGAGCATTTCGGCCGGCCGATCCCCTCTTACCCGCCGCGTGAGGTGCTGTGGGATTACATCGTCGGCCGCGTCAAAAAGGGGAACCTGCGCCGCTTCATCCGCTTCCGCACACCGGTCCGCGACGTAAGCTACGACGAATCCTCGGGAAAATTTACCGTCACCGTACGGGACCTTAAAAACGACCATCTCTATTCCGAGGTGTTCGACTATGTCGTGGTTGCCGCTGGTCATTTCTCCACACCGAATGTACCTGAATTCCCCGGGCTGGATAAATTCCCGGGCCGCGTTCTACATGCGCACGACTTCCGCGATGCCGCCGAATTCGCCGGCAAACGCGTGTTATGTGTTGGCAGCTCATACTCCTCCGAGGATATTGGCACGCAGTGCTACAAATATGGCGCGAAAGAGATCACCTTCTCCTACCGCAGCAACCCGATGGGCTTCGCCTTTCCAGAGGCCTTCTCCGAAGTACCACTGTTGTTGAAGGTTGAAGGAAAGACCGCCCACTTCAAAGACGGCACAAAAAAAGAGGTTGATGCCATCATCCTGTGCACCGGCTATCAGCACCATTTTCCCTTCCTGCCGGATGAACTACGCCTGAAGACCAACAACAGACTCTGGCCGTTGGGTCTTTACAAGGGCGTGGTATGGGAAAAGAATCCCAAGCTTTTTTATCTTGGCATGCAAGACCAGTATTACACATTCAATATGTTTGACGTTCAGGCCTGGTTCGCGCGCGATGTAATGCTCGGCAAGGTCAGCCTGCCATCTCTTGAAGACATGCAGGCCGATTCTGCGGCCTATCGCGTGGCAGAAGAGGCGGGTACGACCCCCGCCGATGGCATTGATTTCCAATGTGGTTATATCCGCGATCTGCTGGGCCGTACCGACTATCCGGATTTCAAACCGGAAGTAATGGCCGAACAGTTCAAGGAATGGAAACATCACAAGGAAGAAAACGTATTAACCTACCGTCACCACAGCTTCCGCTCCATTATCACCGGCACGCTGGCACCGCCGCTGCACACCGCCTGGATGGAGCAGAAGGAGGACAGCCTGAAATCCTTCCTTGCCAATAATTAGAGCGTGATCATTTGAGGTTTGCTCGCCATCGAGCAAACCTCATGGTTGCTTTATAAACAAATGCTCCGGGAAACATTCCGGAGCATTTTTTCTATTGAGACTTGCCACCAAAAAACCCCCGAGCTGCAAACTCGGGGGCTTTATTCAAGATACAAAATTCAAGATACAAATTCAGAGACTGTCCTGCTCCGGCTCTGTCCCCTTGTTCAGGCTTTGCCCGGCGTCAAATTGTGCAAAATATTCGACCACATAGTCTCGGTTTCGTGCCAAGCCTTTATACTCAGCGATTTTAGGATGCAGATCCCGAACAACGCGGTGCATGCGGGCGGCCCATTTTTTCACTCTGGCCAATTCTTCCAGACGGATCAGATAGCCGCGAATACCAAACAAAATAGCGTTGCTGCGCGGCAACCGGTGAAGCGTCTGCAACTCTACACGCAGGCACAGCCGATGCCCGGCATTTTCAGCCGTGATCGCTGCCTTTTCTGGGCCCCAAAGGGGGTAATTTTCTGGCGATGTATCCAGCCGCGGATTGGCCGTCATCGTCCAGTTCAGGCGGCGCACAGGTTGGCCGCATTGAAGCCGCAAAAGATACTGCAGTGCTCGGTCAAACACGCCGCTATCATGGGCCAGTGGCACCGGTGCGTGCCATTCATGAAAGGCCATGCCAATGTCAAAATTCAGCGACCAGTCCGCCTGGCTGGTGATCATGCCGCCATCCATGTACAGCGTACCATCGCGCTGATCCTGGACAGAAAAATCTCCCTGCACCTGGCGCGTGATATATTCAAACGGCGCGTATGGCAGTGTCTCCGCGCGGCCGAAAATAAATTTCTGGTCAATGCCCAGCGGCTTGTTGATCCAGTGCCACGCATCGCCATCCTTGGTCAGGCTGAAATGCTCGGGATAATCGGTATGGAGACTCTCCATCAAAAGTTCCAGCGTATCCCACTCGGCATCCGCCATGTGAGGCAACACCTGGCAGCGCAGCGGATCCTGCTCCAGCGTTATGGCGCGGTCAGCCATATCGCCAACATAATGTTCATCAAGGTCGAACATCGCATCATAAGCCCGTGTCGGGCCGCCGCGAACATGGGGCTCCATGTTCACTGAATACATGTAGCTGTCTTCAGCAAATGGAAAAGGAAAACGCAGGATCCCATCGTCAGAATTACTGAACGTGTAATCATTGCGGAAGGTTTCGGCAGGCTTCAGGATCAGGTTCATGAGATCAGAAATCCAATACCAGTTCGGGGGTTTTCGCGCGCGAGACGCAGATCATGATGGCACGATTGGAGGCCTTCTCTGCATCTGAAAGGTAGTGGTCATGATGCAATGGCACTCCGTCCAGCACATCAATTTTGCATTCTCCGCAAGCACCGCCGCGGCACCAGCACGGTGGATTAAGTCCGGCGGCTTCCATGGCTTCAAGCACAGATTCCTGGGGTCCAACTTCAATCGTCATATCTGAGCGTTTCAGATAGACAGTGAAACCATCTCCACCGGTCGCGCCGCCAAAGCTCTCCTTGTGGACTTTGTGGGCAGGCCACCCGGTCCGCGCCGCAATCGCGAGCACCATGTCCATGAAACTCTCTGGCCCGCATACGGAAAGATGCGTGCCGATACTCTGGCTTTTCAACAAATGCTCCACGTCCAGCGTGCTGCGGCTGGTATGCAGCGTCACACTGGGGCCGGCCGGCAATATGGACCGAAAAGCCGCCTCGTCCTCAAGTTTGCAGCAATGGTGAAGCTCGTATTTAAAGTCAGGAAGCTTCAGGTAAGACAAGAATGGCGTGATGCCAATGCCAGCCGAAAGCAAAAGATGCCGCTTGGCCAGATGCGATGGCGCAAATAGATTTTGTGGCGGCTGCACGTCGAGCACATCGCCCAATTTGGCATGGTCATGCAGCCAGGCTGAACCGCCGCGGGATTTTTCTACGCGGCGTACCATAATCTCATAGGCCGGCGCGTTGGCCGCGGACGTAATGGAATAGGCGTTCTTCCACACTCGCTCCGGGCCAGGAATATCCAGCAAGATATGCGAGCCCGCTCCCGCACAAGGCAGCGAGTTGCCATCGAGCGGCGTCAATGTGAATTTACGGATGCCAGGGCTAAAGGCCTCGATGCCGCTGATCTTGAGCCTCATGACATAAACACCTCTGCTTGCGGAACTTCACCAGGAACCTCGGCATCCACCTTTATGCCCATGAAAGCGGCGAGACGCTTGGAGAAATGGTCGCGCACGAACAGATTCGCCTCACAGCATGGGCATGTGACAATGTTTACAGGCACGTCCTCAATGATCGTCCGGCAATGTGTGCAGTAGACACGGCGATGCAAAGCGCCAGCGCGATGCAGAAAAATTTCCGACGGATGCATACCCAGTGCCGTCGCGGCATTATGGACATCCCAAACAAATGCCTCCGAGCCGATGGCATAAAGCCGCAGCCCTGCCGTTTCGCGCTGCAGCCGGTGGCTTAGCTGCGTGAGCAGCTCCGTACTGGAACGAAACGGTCGAGCGCACGGCGTGGCCGGCGCGGGCACGCCAGCGCCCAGATGCTTCACCACCCAGGTTTCAATATTTGCGAGCGAATTATCGATCCCCTCAGGTGGCGTGTCGAGGCTGGTTACAACAAGATGCGCACGTCCACTCGGGTCAAGCTTGAAAGGCGCATATTGGGGGCGGCTCCTCATGGCTCAGCCTATAGCCGTCCGCTTGGCTTTTTTCGGATCGTCGAATGGCAGGGCATGAGTGACGCCGCGAATACCGCCAACGGTAACTGGCTTGCCCTGCACGGCAACGCCGACATCCAGCCGCGCAATGGCCATGGACTTGCCTGTCAACGTCGAGACCATCGGGCAGGTGACCACACCCACGTTCTTGCCATCCGCGACGACCGCGTCGCCCGCCGCGGCGGCCTTATCGCCTTCAAGCAGAAGACCGAAGATTTTGAAGCGCTCCTTGCCCTTGAGGCGATAATGCTCTTCCGCGCCGCGGAAGCCGGTTTTGCCCGGCGATACCGTGAAATCAAGCCCCAACTCCCAGAGTGTATCGCCAGGCGCTTCATTTTCGAAGGGATACATCTCGGAATTGTCATAAGGGTAGAAGAGCAGATAGCTTTCCGTACGCAGCAGGTCGAGTGCCGTGAAGCAACACGGCACAATCCCCATTTCCGCGCCTTCCGCCAGGATCGTGTCCCAGATCAGCTCGGCATCTTCGGCCTTGCAAAAAATTTCGTAGCCGCGCTCACCGGTATAGCCGGTGCGCGAGATCATCACCGGCTTGCCAAACAGCGTGGTGCCCATATGGCCAAAATATTTCAATTCGCGGATACCCGGAACATGCTTGGCAAGATAATCGACAGCCAACGGTCCCTGCAGCGAAAGGTCGAGTAGATCGTCATCGAACAGCATCGAAACATTGCGCCCATAACAGCTCTGGGCGATAGCCTGTTGCGCGCCGCCCGAACCATGCACCACAAACCAGGAGTTCGGCCCGGTACGATAGAGAATGCCGTCGTCGATGAACTTGCCAGCTTCGTTCAGGAAGCAGCAATAGGCGGACTTGCCCGGTGTGATCTTGGAAACATCACGCGTGGTCAGATAATCCAGCACGCCCGAGGCATGTGGCCCATGCAGATGAATTTTTTTCAGTCCCGAAACATCCATAAGGCCCGCTTTGGTGCGGATGGCCACATGGTGGTCCTGGACATCGGTTTTATATGTCCAGGCCGTTGGCATACCGTTCCAGTCTTCAAGAGCGGAACCAAGAGCGCGGTGGCGAGAGGCAAGAACGGCGTGGCGCCAGGAACGGGTCATGCTATGGCCTTTTGTTGTGATTATGAATTCCCAATTCGCGGGGGTGCCGACTGGACGCTGCCAGCACCAAAAAATTCTTCGTGGTTATCGAAGGTAATTTACAAGAATGTCCCTGTCAATTAGAAACTGGCAATTGGAGCGCTTCCTTCATATCCTTGGAAACATTCAAAATTTTCTCGAACGACGATCATGCACGGACTCTGGATTTATCCGGGTCGTAGTGCGGAAAGCGGACGATCTTCGCCTGTAGCCGTTTTTGCTGGCCATCAAGCTTGCCGATCTCCAGCGCCGTGCCGATGTCGGCGTAATGTGCATCCACTCGCGCCAGTGCGATTGACTCATGCAGCACCGGAGAACGCATGGCGCTGGTAACCACGCCAATTTGCGCTCTACCAACATGCACACAGTCGCCATGATGCACAGGCTCTCCCCCCTCGATAAGCAGGCCAACCAGCTTGCGCAGAGGATTGGCGGCCCGCCGGCGCAGGGCATCACGGCCGATGAAATTTTCTTCCCGATCCGCCACAGCAAAGCCGATACCAGCTTCAAACGGATCCGTCTCGTCGGAAAATTCATGTCCGGCGAGAATCAACCCGGCTTCGATGCGCAGCATATTGAGCGCTTCAAACCCCATGGGCATCGCGCCAGCAGCGGTCAGCGCGTTCCATAATTCAACCGCATTGCTCGGATGCACCCAGATCTCATAGCCGAGCTCCCCGGTATAGCCAGTACGCGATATGACCAGCGGAATGCCCTGCGGTCCGCCAAGGCGTCCGATGGTAAAGCGGAACCATTTCAACTCGGCTATGCTGGCTTGTGCCGGTGGCGTAAAAATCAACGGTGCCAGCAGGTCGCGTGAACGCGGCCCCTGTAGCGCCACGTTATGCAACTGGTCGGTAGAGCTGCGCACAAACGCCCGCAAATTATTGGCGCGGGCGAGATCACGCAGCCATACGCCGGAATAATCAGAACCGCAGATGAGTCGGAAATTATTCGCGGCAAGCCGCATGACCGTACCATCGTCGAGCATGCAGCCATTTTCATAGCACAAGGCCGTGTACACCACCTGGCCAATGCTCAGCTTGCGGATATTGCGCGTCATTGCCAGGGCCAAAAGATTTTCGGCATCCGGCCCGGTGATTTCAAATTTACGCAGTGTCGAAAGATCGATCACCACCACATCCTCACGGCAGGCTGTGTATTCGGCCACGGTGCCGGTGGCGGTGAAGCTGGCGGGCAGCCAGAAACCATTACTCTCTATGTAATGCCGCGTTAATGCCGAGGTGGCGGGATGAAATCCACTCTCCCGGGTCAGGCGCGGCTCAGAATCCGGTGTCATGCGATGTGCAATTCCCTTAGAGAAAACCTCAGACTTATCGTAAATTCTGACGAGAATATCAGTTGGATTATAACCGTTAGTGGTGAACACGTCATCGGCGCAAGAAGAATTGGCGCAGATTAAATCCCGCATCGCGCGCAGCAACACATAATCGCCAGGGCGGGACCAGGCTTCATCCGCCACAATCGCGCCATCCTGCGCCACCTGCGTATTGAAGAAAAAATTTATCGCCGGCCAGCCAGGGCGCGGCGCGATACCGTATTCAGACAAAACAAGGTTGAAATTATCCGAGCAATTGTCGTGGCCCGGATACCCGGCATCATCATAGGATTTCGCGTTGCAGGCTAGCCCGAATGTGTCGTGGCGACCGCACGTGTCGCGAATCACCTCAACATATGGCAGCATACGATCATCAAAAAACTTCGCGTAGAGGCCAGGGCCAGGATACACATGCCCGTTCAGCGTACGCGTGGTGGTCGCATCCAGCCCATGCTCGGGAGCAACCGGATCAAAAGCCAAAAAATCTGAGCATTGCTGGCCATCCAGATCGATGATCTGGATATATTCGCCAGCTTCGACCGTGTAGGCTTGCGCCGTCGCCGCGCGCACAAGAATCTCCGCCTTCAGTTTTCCTAAAACTGGCGGCAAAGCTCGTTCATTTCGTGCAATGGTCAGGCGCAGGTCGGTGGGAGGATTCTGCTCGTGCGGCTGCATCGGCGCGCCGATGGCCGTAATCTCCAATTGGCATGCAGCGGCGGCGCTAAACTCAAACGTGGCGCCGGGCAAAGCCTCTTCATCCAGCACATGCATGGGCGCCTGCCCATCCACGGAGATTACGCAAGACTGCCCGCCCTGCTCATCGCACAGTTCGACCGCTTCCCCCGAGCGCAAAACCAAGGAAACAGAATGTCCGCCTCTCAGATAAAAGGTCTCAAGATTGGCAGATGAGTCCATGCAAGTTTAATTCCTCACAGCTAAACGCGGTAAGTTTCTTATAAATTACAAATAATAATATACAAGAATATCCGCTTGTCAAACCGCTCACAAAAAAAGCCGGAGCTACGCTCCGGCTTTTCAGTTTCATTTGCATATCTGCAAGCGACTACAAATGGAAGAACCAGTTTGAAACTAGAACAACGACCACACCGGCAACCAGGGTAAAATAGGGCAGCAGGCCGGCACGTTTTGTCGTCACATCGCCAGACCCGCCGACATGCAGGTCTTCCAGCATCTGATCAGGAAATTTACCCTTGTCCTGCAGAAAGTGGCGGAAGCAGAAAACCGGAAGTATCAAGGCTGCAAAACCAAAGCCGGCCCACAGCGCATCCGGGTTCCAGGTCTTGGCGCCCGCCCCCAAGAACATAGCGTTGACGAAGGCGAACACCGAGCCCAACCCGAGCAGCCAAGTTGGCGCCCGGTATGGACGGGCGGTGGCGCCAGAGTCTATGCGGTGAATCCAGCCGGAATTCAGGTTCAGGAAGTTGAAGATGATATAACCAACATTGGAAACCGCCAGGATAAAGAAGAAGCTGGTCGCATCGGTGGAGGCAATTGCCAGAAGAAGCAAATTGGCGACCAGATCTGTCCACATGGCCCGCGTCGGCGCGCCATGTTTGTTCACGAAACTCAGATAGCGGGGCAACCAGCCATCAACCGAGCCTTGATAGAGCGTGCGCGAAGACCCCGCCATCGCTGTCATGATGGACAGCATCAGCGCCAGAATCATGAGCATGACCATGACCGAGTGGATGATTGCGCCACCGCCGACCATTGTCGCCATGGCCGCGGCAACGCCGGAACCGCTGGCGATCGAGGGGTCCAGCATGCCGGTCAGTCCCAGCGCGCCCTGGAAGGTAAACGGCACCAGGATGAACAGGACAAGGCAGAGCAGGCCGGAATAGAAAATGGCCTTGAACGTATCCGTACCCGGATTGCGGAACTCAGAAGTGTAGCACACCGCAGTTTCAAAGCCGTAGGTTGACCAGGCGGCGATGAACATGGCGCCCAGAATCATGGTCCAGTTGGAAACGCCCCAGCTTCCCACAAGCGGCCCTGTGCTTGTGGCGTTGAGCGGTGCCAGCGGCAAGAAATTGCCGTAATTCACATGCCCGTTGAACAGCGGCACAACGCCGACGATAAGCATCGGCACAATCACCAGCAGGCCTATATATTTCTGCACACTCGCAGTGCCAAATATGCCGCGATGCTGAATGGAGAAACAGGTCAGCATGAGGATAACGCCAATAAAGAAGGTGGCGTTGAGTGAAAAACCGACAGGACCAAGCGTGTGGGTCAGCAACGTCCAGTTACGGATCTCCGGCGTTAGCGCTGCAATGGCCGCGGCCGTTTGCGCTGTCGCACCACCGGCAATACCCGCTCCATGCGCGGCAATCCAGGCCGCCACTTCCGGCGACCCTGCGGCGGGGATGGGCGCAAACGCATTAAGGATATAGGCCGCGGCGATGGTGCACCCCAGCGAAAGAACCGGTGACCAGGCAAACCAGTTGCACCATACCGAGAGTGGGGCGATGAGCTTGCTATAGCGCACCCAGGCGGCGGCACCGTAAACCGAGGCCCCACCTGATTTATTTGGAAACAGCCCGGCAATTTCGGCGTAGGTGAAGGATTGCACGAAGCCCATGCACATGGAGGCCGCCCAGACCACGAAGGCAAGGTTACCAACCATGGCGGAGATGCCGCCGATAGAGAATAGCACCAGAGCAGGCACGCCACTGGCTACCCAGAAGGCCCCTTTCCAGTCTATACTACGATGTAGGGAAGCGGATTCAGCTTTACTCTGCCCAAGCGGCACGGTCATTTCGCTCACAGCAACTCCTCAGTGCTTTATAATTGATTAATAGAAGCGGCAGACTTTGAGTTTTTTTATTGTGTAGCAATATTAATGCTAGGCAGTAAACATAAAATTAGCGCAAAAAAGTACAAATTTACGCCCGCTGGAACTGATTGTTCGCACGGCGACCTAGATTTGCCTAAAATTTAGCCATAGTTTGTAAATTTTGGGCTTTTTCTTCATTTCCCTATTTGACCGAAGACGCGAGCTGCCAACTCCCTGGTCGCGATTTTTGTCGCGCCGCCCATCCGGCAGATGTTTTGCGGCACCCTGAAACAGTGCAGCCCGAACGCTTGCGCTATGGCTACTTAGCCACTTAAACTCTCAATCCATTAAGCGAACCAAAAACTTTGTTGGATCAGTTGCTGAATTGCTTCAAATCATCTGACAGAGGGCGGGCGGCTTTCATGGAAGAGCATAAATGAAAAGACATCAAACGATCAATCCGTTCCTGGAGCCGTTGTAGATATGGTGAACACAGCACCAACGCGGCATATTTTCCTTCATGTTCAAAAGACCGCCGGTTCCAGTTTGCGCAACAGCCTGATCTCGGCCTATGGCGAAAACGATGTAGCGTTGCTGT
>JAKAZY010000085.1 GCA_021826425.1 Pseudomonadota bacterium | reverse complement strand
TTGAAACTGACACCGCCCGTGCTGGTGATGGACAGGCCGATGGCATTGGCGCTGAGGCCGCTGGATTCCAGCGTGCTCACTGCGCTCATCAACTGGTTCTTGAGGTTGGTGGCCGAAAAATTGCCCAACAGCGGGCCGGTCTTGGCAGAAGCGGAGGACGCGGCGGTGCTGGAGGATTTGGCGCTGACGAATTTGGTCGCCGTTGAAATTGCGGATATGGCGGCGTTCAGGCCCGTGGATACGCTGGAAAGATTGCTAGACAGCCCGGCGGGCGAGGAACTGACAGAGAGCGTCGCACTGCCCGAGCCAACCAATGAGATGGTAACACCGGCCACAGCACTACCCAGCGTGTTGGTGGTGCTGGTGATGGGGATCCCGTTG
This sequence comes from Pseudomonadota bacterium, assembly GCA_021826425.1. Lineage (GTDB taxonomy): Bacteria > Pseudomonadota > Alphaproteobacteria > Acetobacterales > Acetobacteraceae > Acidocella. The sequence continues at coordinate 8,928 of JAKAZY010000085.1, read as the reverse complement.
AGGATGAGCGAGGCATTGGCCGCGGTTTGTGCCAGAACCTCGGTGCCGGGGGTGGCGGTGCTATAGGCGAATTGCGACAACGCCCCGGTGCCGGAAACTGAAAAAGCCGCGCTGGCGCCGGTGTCGCTGCTGTTCAGCACCAGCCGCGTGCCGGTGCTGGTGCCGATGAGCGAGGCCTTTACACCGCCCGCCTGCTTGTTGATGGCGGCGGCAATGTTGGTCAACGTCATGCTGCCGGAGCCGAGCGAGATGGTTTCGCTCTTGCCGGTGGCCAGGGTGACCGCCAATGTGCCCGCCCCGCCGGAAAGCGTGCTGCCTGCTGAGCTGATCAGCCCGGAATAAAGCTCCTGCCCTTTGGCCAGGGAAATGCTGGTGAGGTTGTAGGTACCGGTGGCGGCAGAGGCGCTGACGCTGGCGGTAACGGCGGCGGTGTTGCTGCTGGTAACGGCGCGGTTGTTGATGGTGGACAGGTTTTTGATGTTGCCGAGGCTACTCGACAGGCTGGAAACTGCGCCGCTGATGCTGCCCCAGGTGGAGATAATCGCCTTGTCTGATGATATCTGATTTTGGAGATTGGTGATGGGCGCTTCGAGGCGCTTCGTAACCGTGGCGATCTGCGAATTGACCGCAGAGGAGCTGAGCGAAGACACAGTCGACATGGCGTACCTGAAAAAATTGTGCGGAAACTGGATCGGCCGGGGCAATATGCCCCGGCCAGATTAACCAAACCCTTACGGCAGCAGCGAGAGGTAGCTCTGCTGCAGCTGGGTGGAGGATTTCAACGCCGCTACGCCAGACTGCGCCTGGATCTGCGCCTGGGTAAGCTGGTTGGCGACCTGCGGAATATTCGCATCCTGCACCACACCCAGCGCAGTCGTCACGTTCTGGCTGGTGGCGTTGAGGTTGTTGATGTTCGCGGTAAGGCGCTGTTGCACCGCACCCAGCTGGCCGCCCTGGTTGTTAAGCCCCGCCAGCGCGTATTTGATGACGTTGATCGCGCTGTTGGCGCCAGAGGTGGTGCCAACATTGATATTTGCCAGCGAATTCAGCGTGGCAGCACCGGCAAGTTTTGCCGAACCGCTGACGGAGAAGGCAGCGCTGGACTGGAACTGCACCTGGCCCTGCTGGATATCTCCCGTGGCGGCCAGATGGCCGGCGGCGGAGGTAACGGTGCCGCCCGCGCCTGCGGTGGTGGCGGTGCCGGCGGAGGCGAACTTGACGTTCTGGCCGCTCTGCTGCGCCAGGGTCAGCTTGCCGCTGGCGCTGGAAGCCACGATGCCGCTGGTGCTGGTCTGCTGGTTGATCTGGGAAACCACCGCGGAAAGGCTGGAAGCGTTCACCGCGATCGCCCCGCCAATGGTGCTGCCCGAACCCGAGGCCTGTAGCTTGAACTTGATGTTGCCGTTGGCGCTGGCGGCAACGTTATAGGTTACCGTATTGGTTGCTTGAGCCTGCACGCCGGTTTTGCCGGAGATGTTGCTTGCGGCCTTGGCGATGGCAGCGGCGGATTCGGTGGCGGTGGTGGTGAAGCTGCCGGAGCCGCCGGTAGGGCCGGTGATCTTCACGGCTGCGCCAGTAAATGCACCCGCGGCCGAAACCAGGCCGGAAGACGCGTTAGTGAAAGCGCTGCCCTTGGCGGTGGCGTACATGCCGATATTGGAGGCGGTGGTGTTGCCAATGGACAGGCTCAGCGTCTGCCCCTCATTGGCGCCAACCTGGAACTGCACGCCCGAGAAGGAGCCGTTCAGCAGGTTGATGTTTCTCATCTACATTCCCTTTGTGCTGATCGACCTTGCGGTCGCCTCCATCCTCATGTCGCTAGGCATGATCATGGTCTCGCCAACGCTCATTTCTTTACCATTGAAACTTTTGATGTTCGTCTCCATTCATGGCTGGGTGCTGGTGCTTGGCACGCTCGCCGATAGTTTCAAATAATGCCGCTTTATCTCAAACTCATCCAGCACGCCTTCGCGATTGAGCTTACCGCCATTCTACCCTGCGTGCTGGTGCTGCTCTTCATCGGTATGGCGACATCCATTTTTCAAGCCATGTTCCAGATCGAGGATGCCACTTTCGCATTGCTGCCGAAAACCCTGACGATGATCATCATCGCCCTCACCGGCGGTTTCGGCGCACTTGGCGTTTTCTCGCGTTTGGCCATGAATTTCATCATCAACGCGCCCGCTTTAGTGCATCGGCCATGGTATTAGATGAACACACAGTCATGCTCTGGTTCGGGCGCTTTCTTTGGCCCTTCCTGCGCATCACGGGGTTGTTTCTAACGGCACCGTTTTACGGCTCCCCGCTCATCCCTAATATGGTGAGGGCGATGCTGGCCGCCGCGCTGGCTCTATGCCTCGCCATGTGGCTGCCCGCCTTGCCCGCTTATCCGGCCGACCCGCTCAGCGCCATCTTCACCGGCTTTGCGCAGATCGCCTATGGCGCAATGCTGGGCATGGCGCTGCAGATCGTCGTCGCGGCTTTCTCCAGTGCGGGTGAGATCATGGCGCAGGCCATGGGTCTCTCCTTCGCCGAGCTGCAATTTCGTCAATCAACCGGCGCCAGCAATATTTTATCGGATATCATGCTTTGGGTGGGGCTGCTTGGCTACATGGCGGCGGGCGGTCCAGTCTGGCTTTTCGCGGCATTGGCACGCTCCTTCGCACATGGCGCGAGCTTGATGCCCATCTCCTCCTGGGCCGGGCTGGCCGGGCTTGGCGGCACTCTGTTCGCGGCTGCATTGGGGCTGGCGCTGCCGGTGCTGGCGGCAACACTCTGCGTCAACCTCACCGTCGGTCTCACCACGGTCTTCGCCCCCAGCATGAACCTGCTCTCTGTCGGCTTTCCGCTCCTCATCCTGGTTGGGTTGTGGGTGCTGGTCGCCAGCGTTCCCGGCTTTGGCATCGCTGCCCAGCATCTCACCGGCCAGTGCATGGAGGTACTCGGCAGGATGATTCCGTATGGCTGAAGAAAGCGCAGGCGAAAAGAAACACGCTCCAACCGAACGCCGCCTGGCCCAGGCGGCGGAGCGTGGCGATGTCCGGCGCTCCCAGGAATTGCCGAAAGCCGCTGCCATCGGCGTCTTCGTTTTGCTGGGGCTGGATGGGGCGGCGGGGCTGGGCGCCCGGCTTCTCACCCTCTTTGCTGCCAGCCTGAACCAAGCCGGTACCGCCCCGCTTGCCGCCGCCATGGGCAGTGCGAACAACGTTTTCACCCTGCTGTTTCCGCTTCTCGCATTTTTGGCTGCCATCGCCTTGGCGGCCAGTATCGTCTCCGGCGGCTGGGTCTTTGCCACCAATCTGCTGCTGCCGGATTTCTCCAAGCTGATGCCACAAGCCGGGCTGGGGCAGATTTTCTCCGGCCATGGCTTCTCCGAGCACGGCAAATCCATCCTAAAATTCCTTGCCATCGGCGCTACGGGGGCCGTCATCATCCTCTCTAGCCGGGCGCGCTTTGCCGCGCTGGCGTTGCTGCCGTTTCCCGCGATGGGCACTACACTCAGTATCGCGCTGCAAATGCTTGTCGGCATCTGCCTTGCACTGGTGGTGCTGGCGGTGGGCGACCTCGCTTTGCAAATCTGGCTGCACCGGCAGAAATTGCGCATGTCAGACGCAGAAATCCGCGAGGAAATGAAGGATGCGGCGGGCAACCCGCATGTCAAATCCCGCCAGCGCGCGCTTTCGCGCAAGCTGGCTCGCGCCCGGCAGATGCAACGCATCCCGGAAGCCTCTGTGATCGTTACCAACCCTACCCATTATGCCTGCGCCATACGCTACCGCCGCGGCGCCGACAGAGCTCCCCTGCTGTTGGCCAAGGGCGTTGGCATGCAGGCAGAGGAAATCATCACCCGCGCCCGTGCCCATGGCATTCCGGTGGTGCAATCCCCACCCTTGGCCCGCGCCATCTACCGCCATGTGGAGCCGGATGACCATGTACCGGCAGCACTTTACCGCGCTTGTGCGGAGGTTCTGGCCTATATCTGGCGGCTGCAGCATTGGCGCGCTCAGGGCGGTACTAGGCCGCTGCCGCCCAAGCCGCCGGAGGGCGAAATCGAAATATCCCGCTGGCCCCCCGGCGGGATATAGGCTCGCGATACGATGGTGTTCCGGGTTTCTGGCAGAGCCGCTGCCCAACTATAGGGTGTCTATTATTTAGATCACTCTGTATAAATTGGTTGACGCCCCTTTGGTTTTCGCACATGAAAATCTTGTCAGGAAGTCTTGCCAGTTTCTGGCGTAAGAACACCAAAACCTTGCAGGGATAACAAAATAATGAGCACAGTCCCCCGTTCGGGCGAAAGGTTGCGGCGCGACAGTCTGGGCCTTTCCCAGATCATTGCGTCTACCCTCGCCAACATCGCTCCTGCGATGAGCTTTTTCTTCGGCTTCGGCCTCATCGCCTCAGGTGCTGGGGTTGGCGCACCATTGACCATCCTGGTCGCCATGGTGGTTATTCTGTTCCTTACCAACACGCTGGCGCAGTTTTCTAAATACCGTCCCAGCGCCGGGTCTTTCGTCACCTTCATCGGCATGTCCTTCGGGCCGTGGGCTGGTGCGGCGGCCTCTATCTTCGTAGTGGTGGGCTACTGCATCGCGGCGTCCTCGGTGGTGGTCATCTCTGGCGGCTGGGCGGCGCAAACGCTGCAGGTGTTCCTGGGCGTCAACGTCCCCTGGCAGGTGCTCAGCATCATCGCTACCGCCGTGGTCGGGCTGCTGGTCTCTCGTGGCATTTCGCTTTCCACCACCTGGGCGGCAATCTTCTTCTATTTCGAGCTGATCCTGCTGTTCATCGGCGCGGTGATCATGCTGGTGGTGAACTGGCATTCCATTTCCATGGCACCGTTTCTCGTCTCCTCCGTCACCGGCGGCTGGAAGGGCATCGGGCTTGGCTTCCCGCTGGCGATTTACCTCTTCATCGGCTGGGAGAACTCGGCCATGCTGGCGGAGGAAACCACCAATCCCCGCCGGAACGTGCCGCGCGCGCTTATCACCGGCACGCTCTCCATCGGCATATTGTATATGTTCCTGGCATTCGCGACTGAGACCGCCTTCCATAACGACGCCAAGGCTCTCACCGCTTCGTCGTTGCCTTATGTAGATGCTTTCAAGGCTTCAGCCGCCGGGGTGTTGATCGTGGCCTACCTGGCCGGAGTGACCAGTATTTTCTCCTCGCTCATCGGCCTCACGAACGCTCAGGCGCGCATTTTGTTCTCCTCTGCGCGTGAGGGTCTGCTGCCGCAATTCTTCGGCAAAATCCATCCGCAACACCGCACCCCGCACACCGCGATGTGGACCTATATCGTGGTGGCGTTGCTCATCGTGTTGGTGTTCGGCACGGTAGATAAAATCGACCCGGTGACCTTGTTCGGTGATACCGGCACGCTCGGCACCATTCCGGTCATCGTCACCTATCTGCTCACCAATTTGGCGTTGCCGGTTTATATGCTGCGTTACCACCGGGAAGATTTTAATATCTTCACACATCTTATCGTGCCGGTGGTGGGTACGGTGGCCATGGGCTTCCCGCTCTGGGGCCTGGTCGAACCCGGCCAACCTTATCCGTTCAACCTCTACCCGGCATTGTCGCTGGGGCTGCTGGCTATTTCGGTGGTTTACGGGATTATCCTGGCCAAATCCAAACCGGACCTTGTCCAGCGAATCGGCTCTTACGTCGCCGACGAAGAGTTTTAAAATAAAAGGGCGGTCCTTCGGGACCGCCCTTTTTCATTCAAGGCAGCATCAGGTCTTCCGCGCGGCCATGCTTTTGCAGGTGCTTCTCGATCACCTCATTCACCGCTTTGAAACTATCCAGCCGGTACCACACGCCCTCCGGGTAGACCACCGCGCAGGGGCCAAGCTCGCAACGGTCCAAACAACCAGCCTGGTTAACGCGGATATTCTGCAAGCCCAGCTCCTTCACCCGCACTTTCATGTAATCGCGGATTTTCTCAGACCCCTTGCTGGCGCAATCGCCACGCGGGTGGCCCTCTGGCCTGCGGTTGTTGCACACAAAAATATGCGTTTCGTAATACGGCGCCGGGTCCCCGGCCAATCGCTCACCCAAAGCTGTTACTCCTGCTGCTTTGCCCCTATTTAGCGGGGGTTACAGGAGCCGGCAAAATGCAGAACCGTTTGAAGGATTCGTCCTCCCCTTATCTTCTCCAGCACCAGGATAACCCGGTGCATTGGCATATGTGGGGTGAGGAAGCCTTTGCCGAGGCCAAGGCGCGCAATGTGCCGGTGCTGCTCTCCATCGGCTATGCCGCCTGCCATTGGTGCCATGTGATGGCGCATGAAAGTTTCGAGAACGAGGCGGTGGCGGCGCTGATGAATGAGCGCTTTGTCTCCATCAAGGTGGACCGCGAGGAACGCCCGGATATCGACCAGACCTACATGACCGCCCTGCACGCCATGGGCCAGCAGGGCGGCTGGCCTCTTACCATGGTGCTGACGCCGGATGCCGCACCCTTCTGGGGCGGCACGTATTTTCCGCCCAAGCCAGGCTTCGGGCGGCCCAGTTTCTCCCAGGTGCTTGTTGCCTTGTCCGATGCCTGGAAGGACGAGCAAGGCCGCATCGGCCGCTCGGTCGCCTCCATCCAGAACGCCTTGGCCAAGGCCGCCGCCGCCAAACCAGGCGACCCGCCAGGGCCGGAGCTGCTGGATGCCGCCCGCGCGGCGTTTCTGCGCAGCATGGATTGGGAGCAGGGCGGGCTTTCCGGCGCGCCGAAATTCCCCAACATTCCGGTGTTTCGTTTCCTATGGCATGAATATTTCCGCGGCGGCGATAATGCCTGTGCCGCTGCTGTGCATCTGCTGCTGGACCGGATGAGCCAGGGTGGCATCTACGACCATCTGGGCGGCGGCTACGCCCGCTACGCCACGGATGATTCCTGGCTGGTGCCGCATTTCGAGAAGATGCTCTACGACAACGCGTTGATCCTGGAGATGCTGGCCTTCGCCCAGGCGGACAAACCCACCCTGCTCTATGAGGCACGGGCGCGGGAGACGGTTGAATGGCTGGTGCGGGACATGAGTGCCGAGGGCGCTTTCGCGGCGTCGGAGGATGCGGATTCGGAAGGCGAGGAAGGCAAATTCTATGTCTGGTCCCGCGCGGAAATTGCAGGCGTGCTGGGCGAGGAGACGACGTTTTTCGAGCGTTTCTACCCGCTGCCGGAACACGGCAATTGGGAAGAGAAAATCATCCTGGAGAGAAAAGCACCATTTGGGCCGGATGAGGTGCAGCTTGCCGCCTGCCGGGAAAAATTGCTGGAAATACGCATCCAACGCGTACGCCCAGGGCGGGATGATAAAATCCTCGCGGATTGGAACGCGCTGATGATCACGGCCTTGGTGAAGGCCGGATGCGTGTTTGCGAGGCCCGATTGGGTGGCGCTGGCGGGCCAAGCCTTCAACACCCTGCTGGCCGCCATGAGCCAGACGGACGGGCGGATCGCGCATTCCATGCGCCACGGCAAAATCTCCGCCGCCGGGTTGCTGGAAGACCAGGCGGGGATGATCCGCGCTGCTTTGGCACTTTACCAGGCCACCGGGGCGCAGGGATATTTAAGCCGGGCAGAGACGATTCTGGCCGCCACGGAAACGCATTTCGGCGATGGGGCAGGGGCATTCTATATGTCCGCCGACGATGCCGGTGATGTGTACGCCCCGCGCGGGCGCAATGTGCAAGACGGCCCAGCACCTTCGGGCATCGGGTTGATGGCCGAGAATTACGCAATGCTGTTTCACCTCACCGGCAAGCTTGAATACCGCGCCAAGGCAGAGGCGCTGCTGGCGGCCTATGGCGGGCGGGGGCAAGCCCTCACCGGCTCGCCCATTTTGCTGGGTGCAGCGGATATGCTGGCGAACGCGGCCTGCGTGGTGGTCACCGGAGGGGCGGAGGATCTGGCGCAGGCGGCCTTGGCGGCGGCGGACCCGGCGGTGCTGGTGCTGCGCGGTGCCGCCGAAGTTGATGCGTCGCACCCCGCGTATGGCAAGCCGGATGATGTGAAGGCGGCCTATATATGCCGGGGGAATGTTTGCGGCTTGCCTGTGGCCAATGTTGAAGGTTTGAGGCATAAACTACAACGTTTCACGTGGAACAATTCTGATGATGTGGTATAATAACGTCTTGTTAGTTGTTGAATAATGACGTCAGGCTTTTTCCTGGTGATATTTGAAGGACGCATTGATCTTGTCCAGCAGATGCTGACCCGCGGTGGTGGGTAGGTATTTCGGCGTCTCGCCAGGCTTCAGGCAGGTGGGCAGGCATTCCACGGGCGTATAAAAATCCGGGTCGAAGAAGAAGGGCAGGGAGTAACGCTCATGGCCTGAAAGATTGATCACCCGGTGCGGGGTGGAGCGAAACACGCCATTGGTCCAGCGCTCCATCATGTCGCCGATATTCACAACATACGTGCCGGGAATGGGCGGGGCGTCGATCCAACTTCCATCCAGCCCCTGCACCTGCAATCCGCCGGAGGAATCCTGGTGCAGCAGGGTCAGGCAACCGAAATCCGTATGCGCGCCGGCACCTAACTGGGCTTCGGTGATGCGCCCGGTTTGCGGTGGGTAGTGCAGCGGGCCAAGCGTGGTCATGGTGATGCAAAGCCAAGGCTCGAAATAATCCTTCTCCAGCCCGAGCGAGACAGCGAAGGCGCTGAGAATGGTTTTGCCCAGCTCCACCAGCCGATCGTAATAATCCTGCATCACCCCGCGCCAGCCAGGAAGGTTTGGCCACACATCCGGCCCGTGCAAAGGCAGCCCGGCCTTCACGCGCTCATGGTCTGGCGGCAGATCCCGGCCGATCTTAAAACCTTCCTTCAAATCCCCCGTCTGTTTCTGCTTTTCGGGGTCCAGATTTTCGCCGCCCATGCGGAACCAGCCGCGATGGCATGCGGAATGCTCGATGGCGTATTTTTCCTTCTCCTGC
>JAKAZY010000084.1 GCA_021826425.1 Pseudomonadota bacterium | reverse complement strand
GTGCCATAAGTCACTTTCAAATCTCCCTCGCCGAAACAGCCATGCCCGAACAAGGAGGCCTGTTGGTCCCCCATGGCCGCCGTGATGGGAATGGCGGCGCCAAAAAGGGCCGGATCGGTCTCTCCGAATCGCCGCGCCGAGGGGCCTGTTTCCGGCAGCCGCGCTAGGCTGAGACCAAACATGTCGAGCAGCTCGCTATCCCAGGCGCAGGCCTCCAGGCCGAAGAGCATGGTGCGTGAGGCATTGCCCGGCTCGGTTGCGTAAATTTTGCCGCCGCTGAGGCACCAGATCAACCAGCAATCCACCGTGCCGGACAACAGCGCGCCTGAGCGCAAGCCAGCGGCAATCTGCGGATGATGATGGAAAACCCAAGCCAGCTTCGCAGCGGTGAAGGTGGGGTCGAGATCCAGCCCCGTGCGTTGGCGCAGGCGCGCGACAAGACCCGCTTGCCGCAACCTCGCAATCTCCGCCTCGCCGCGCCGACATTGCCACACCATGGCAGGCAGTGCCGGCACGCCCGTGGCGGGGTTCCAGATCACCAGCGTTTCAGTCTGGTTGGCGATTCCAAGGCCGGCAATGGCAGATAATGGACAATGCAACTGCGCGAGTACATCGCGGACACAGGCCACGCAATTGGCGAACATCGCCATCGGGTCCTGATCCACCCACCCCGGCTGCGGCGCGGTGCTGGCAATGGGCCGACTGGCCGTCGCGAGCACCATGCCCGCCTCATCCAATGCAACGACCTTGGTGTTGGTCGTCCCCTGGTCCACGCCAATCAAGATCGATCCGCCGTTTTTCAAGCGCCCTCCACGACCCATGGGTCATTCCGACCGCACCGCCGCGGTTGCCAACCCGGTAAAATAATACGTAAAATTTGACCTGTTCACAACATACTGGTTGTCAGTTTCAACACTACAGAGCTACCATGGGAACGGTCGAGAGGACCCCTGCCAACCGGTTTGTCAAAGTCCACATCACGCGCCAGGCATGGTGAGCGCCTTAAAATAACACGCCGCCAGCGATGGCTGGCTATACTGCCCAGGGAGGGGCGGATCATGGATTTCATTTTCATGTTGACCCGCAACGATCAGACCGTGACCGACTGTCTTGCCTTGTGCGATCTGATCCGCCCGCTGAAGCTTGCTCATATCGGCTTCAAGGATGTCGGCGTGGATCTCGATACGCTACACCGGCTGATGGGCAAAATCCGGCAGATGGGGGCCAGCACCTATATGGAAGTGGTCAGCACCACGCCGGAGGCCTGCCTGACCTCGGCCAAGGCTGCGGTCGCGCTGGGGGTTGAGCATTTGCTCGGTGGTACCGAGGTTGATGCCACGCTTGAGGTTATCCGCGGCACGGGCATCCGCTATTATCCGTTTCCAGGCACGCCCGTTGGTCACCCCACGCAGCTTGGCGGCACCAGCGCGCAGGTTGAGGCGCAGTGCCGGAGCTTCATGGCCAAGGGCTGCGCTGGTGCCGACCTACTGGCCTACCGCGCCACTGAGGACGAACCGCTGAACCTGATTGCGGCGGCACGCCGTGGCCTTGGCCACGGGCGTCTGATTGTTGCCGGCAGTATCGATTCGGCGGCGCGGATCGCCAGCGTCGCCCAGAAAGGGGCGGATGCCTTCACAATCGGTTCAGCCGTTTTCAACGGCGCCTACGCGCCCAACAAGGGGTCTACCCTCTCGCAGCTTGCCGACGTCATGGCTGATTGCGCGCGCATTGGCTGATCTGGCCCGCAGCTTGATTGCCCGGCCGCCGCGGTTTGTGAATGGCGACCGGTTCAAAACATGACTCTTCGTGAAAAGAGACGTCAGATTACGGTCCCGAACATCGTCAAACCAAAATGGAATTGAAACCATGACCTGGAAAACTGCCCACCGCTCGTTCTACTATCAAGGCGCACCCGAACCCGAAGACCCGGTTCTGAAGCGCGCGCACACTGCGCTCCTGGTCATCGACGTGCAGAATACTTATCTGCACCGCGCAGACCGTGCCGCTCTAACGCCCGCTGAACAGGCGCAATACGACGCCTGGACGCCGTTTCATGAGCGGATGCACGGCACAGTCATTCCCAACACCGCCAAACTCATCAACCGCTTTCGTGCGGAAGGGTGCGAGGTGCTGTTCGCCCGCATCGCCTGCCAGGGGAATGATGGCCGCGACCGGTCTCTGAGCCAAAAAAAGCCTGGCTGGAATAATCTGGTGCTTCCCAAAAATGAATGGGAGTCGCAGATCATCCCTGAGCTCGCCCCACAAGGCGATGAGATTGTGGTGACAAAGACGACCGACTCCGCCCTCACCGGCACGAATCTACGCCTCATCCTTAACAATCTTGGTATCACCACCGTGGTCTGCACCGGCATTTTCACTGACCAGTGCGTCTCTTCCACCGTGCGCAGCCTGGCCGATGAGAGTTTCGACGTGATCGTGGTGGAAGATGCCTGCGCTGCCGGCAGTCATGCGTTGCATCTCAAAGAGCTTGAGATCATCAACATGATCTACTGCGCCGTGATGTCTTGCGAGGAATTGCTGGGATACATGCCAAGCTGAAGCCGTCGGCGCAGTTTTGACCCAAGCCAAGCCAGGTCTCGGCAGCGCGCTCTATCGGGGCGTGTCCTCGGGCAGGATTGTCTTGATGATTGTCGCGTCCAGTGCCTCGAACCCGGCATAATCGATGGTGGCGTAGAGATCCTTGCGGGTGAGCATGGCCTCTACGCAATTCTGCGCACCGCCATCCCGGGCGATGGCTTTATAGAGCTTCTCCTGTGCCAGGGCCGCCACGCGCAGCGAGGTGACGGGCCAGATGACCATCTTGTAGCCAAAATCCTGGAATTGTTCCTTGGTGTAGAAGGGCGTGCGGCCAAACTCGGTCATGTTGGCGAGCAAGGGCACACCGGGCAGGCGGCGGGCAAATTCGCGGAACATCTCCTCGGTATTCAACGCCTCCGGGAAGATCGCGTCGGCACCGGCTTCCATATAAAGCCTGGCGCGCGCCACAGCGCCTTCGATACCTTCTGAAGCGGCGGCATCGGTACGGGCGATGATGTAGAGATGGCGGCGCGCATGGCGGGCGGCGGCCACCTTGGCCGCCATGTCTTGTGCGGGAGCGATCTTCTTGTCGTTCAGGTGGCCGCATTTCTTCGGTAAAATCTGGTCTTCCAGATGCACCGCTGCGGCCCCTGCATCTTCGAAGGTTCTGACCATGTTCATCACGTTCAGCGCCTCGCCGTATCCGGTATCGCCATCCACCAGTACCGGCAGGTCGGCGGCGCGAGCCACCTGACGGATGAAGAAAGCTACATCGTCCACAGTGATGATGCCAAGATCCGGCAGACCCATCGAAGCGGTCATCGCAGCACCCGAGAGATAGGCGGCTTCAAATCCTGCCGCCTTGGCCTGCTGCGCGGCGAGGCCATTATGAGTACCAGGAATCCCAAGAATACCATGACGTTCCAGCAAGGAACGGAAGCGTTCGCCGGCTGGCGGATGGGCGACAGGGCTGAAATAGGTCATGACGCCTCCTTACCGCTCCGATAACGGAATGAATCTCTGGGTTTCGGGTCCGATGTAATGAGCCGAGGGACGGATGATCTTGCCGTCAGCACGCTGCTCGATCACATGTGCACTCCAACCGGAGGTACGGGCAACCACGAATAGCGGGGTGAACATGGCGGTAGGCACCCCCATCATATGGTAGGAGACAGCCGAGAACCAATCAAGGTTTGCGAACATCTTCTTGGTATTCAGCATCACCGCCTCGATCCGCTCGGCGATGGAGAACATCTTGGTAGAACCCGTCTCTTGCGAAAGTTGCTGGGCGATGCGCTTGATCACCACGTTTCGCGGATCAGCGATGGTATAGACGGGATGGCCAAAGCCGATGACGACCTCCTTAGCCTCGAGGCGCTTGCGAATATCGGCTGCCGCTTCGTCGGGTGTCTGGTAACGCTTCTGCACATCGAAGGCGAATTCATTGGCGCCGCCATGTTTGGGGCCACGCAGCGCGCCGATGGCACCGGTAATGGCGGAATAGATATCCGAACCCGTGCCCGCGATGACGCGCGCGGTGAAGGTAGAGGCATTGAACTCATGTTCCGCATAGAGAATGAGCGACGTGTGCATGGCCCGCACCCAACTCTCGCCGGGTGGTTTGCCGTGCAGCAGATGCAAGAAATGTCCACCGATGCTGTTATCATCCGTCTCCACCTCGATACGTCTGCCATTGGTAGAAAAATGATACCAGTAGAGCAGAGCAGAACCGAACGAGGCCATCAGCCTGTCGGCGATATCTTTGGCACCCGGCTCATTATGATCGTGCGGTTCCGGCAGGATGGTGCCGAGGGTTGAAACGTAACTGCGCATCACATCCATCGGATGTGCGGCGGCGGGGATTTGCTCAAGCACGGCTTTGATGGCGGTGGGCAGGCCGCGCAGGGCTTTCAGCTTGGCCTTGTAGGCTGTCAGCTCGACGATATTCGGCAACGTACCGTGGACGAGAAGATGCGCGATCTCCTCAAACGTGCAGCTTTCTGCGATATCAAGAATATCATAACCGCGGTAATGCAGGTCATTGCCTGTGCGACCGACAGTGCAGAGTGCTGTATTGCCCGCCGTGACGCCGGAAAGGGCGACGGATTTCTTGGGCTTGGGCTGCACATATGTCTCGTTCATCGTCAGTTGTTCCCTTGTAATAAAAGTTCCCTTTGGCGCCACCATTTATGAAAAACGGCATCAAAAAAACTTTTAGAAAATTCCGGGTTTGGCTTTCTCTACGGCGCCGGTCGGCATCGCCACGTTCAGCGCGGAAAGTTCGCCAGCCTTTAGGCGTGGCAGGCTTTGTACGGCCTCCAGGAAACGGCTGCTTTCGCGCGTGGTGATGAGACCCTCTGTCAGCATCTTGAATTTATGGATGTAATCAGCGCGGCCGAAGGGTTTCGCACCGAGCGGATGCGCATTGGCCACGGCCATTTCATCCACCAGCTTCGCGCCATCCTTGAAGAAGATTTCCACGCGCGCGCCGAAGGCTTTTTCGGAAATGTCCAGCGTATGGTAGCGGCGTGTCCATTCCGGGTCTTCCACCGTCTCGATCTTGTGCCATAGGCGCACAGTGTCCGCACGGTTGGCGCGCTTTGGGGCGTAGGAGGTTTCGTGGTTCCAAAACCCGTCCTGCAGCGCCACTGCGAAGATATACATGATGGAGTGGTCCAGCGTTTCACGACTAGCTTTCGGATCCATCTTCTGCGGGTCGTTGGCGCCGGTGCCGATGACGTAATGGGTGTGGTGCGAGGTGTGCATCACGATCTTCTCGATCGTCTCGAAATCCTCGATGGATTCGCGCATCTTGAAGGCAAGGTCGATCAGCGCCTGGGACTGGTATTCGGCAGAATGCTGCTTGGTGTAGGTGTCGAGAATGGCGCGCTTGGCCTCGCCTGGCTCGGGCAGGGGCACGTGGTAGAGCGCGTCCGGTCCATCCAGCATCCAGGCGATCACGCTGTCTTCGCCTTCATATATCGGGCTCGGCGCACCTTCGCCGCGCATCACGCGGTCCACGGCTTCCACGGCCAGCTTGCCCGCATGGGCCGGAGCAAACGCCTTCCAGGAGGAGATTTCGCCCTTGCGGGATTGGCGTGTGGTGAAGGAGACATGCACGGCCTGCTGCACCGCCTGATAGATGACATCCTGCTTCAGCCCCAAGAGCGTGCCGATGCCAGCCGCCTGGGCCGGGCAGAGATGGGCAATATGGTCGATCTTGTGCTTGTGCAGGCAGATGGCCTTCACCAGATCCACCTGGATTTCATAGCCGGTGGCGATGCCGCGGATGAGGTCCCGCCCGGATTTATCCATGGCCTGCGCCACGGCCAGGATGGGGGGGATGTTGTCGCCGGGGTGGGAGTAATCGGCGGCAAGGAAGGTGTCGTGATAATCCAGCTCGCGCACCGCCGTGCCATTGGCCCATGCAGCCCATTCTGGACTAACGCGTATGCGAGCGGGCAAGCCAAACACCTGCGCGCCGCCCTTGCGCGGATGGCCAAGCGCCTGACCGCGCGCGGAAATGGGGGCGCTACGATTGACGGAGGCAATGGCAACGGAGGCATTATCAATGATCCGGTTGATGATCATGTCGGTGACATCCTTGGTCACCGACACCTTGTCCGCCGCCACGCCCGCGATCTTCCAGGCCAGCTGGTCCTCGCGCTTCAGGGGCGTTTTGGACGGATAGACTTTCACATCATGCAGTTTCATTGCGCCGGTTTCCAGTTTGTTTGAGGTTAGTTTCGTGCCGAAGGGGCTCGTGGTCCAGCCGTTTCGGTGTGGAATAGGGCGAATATACTAGACAGGTTTTGCTAATCTTGCAAAAACAGAACCATGGCGCGTCAGAAAATTTTTGCGGGCAAAAGGCTACGCCAAGCGCGGGAGCGCGCCGGGCTAAAGCAGACGGAACTTGCTAAAAAGTTAGATATTTCATCTAGCTACCTGAACCAGATCGAGGCTGACCAGCGGCCTTTGACCCTGAGATTGATGGACCGCGCCGCTTCCGTGCTGAATTTGCGAAAGACCTATTTCGCGGATGGAGAGGAGGCAAAGCGGGAATTGCAATTGCGGGAGGATCTGGCCGACCCACTCTTCCGCAGCCTGCGTGGAACCCATGCAGAAGTACCCGCCTTGGTGCGCAATGCCCCGCATCTGGCGGAGGCGTTCATGGCCCTCTACCGTGCCTACGCCGCCCAGCGCGAAAGCCTGGTGCAGACATCCCTGGTGCTCCCCCGCTTCCCGTATGACGAGGTACGCGACTGGGTGCAGTCCCGCCAAAATTATTTTGACACGCTGGACCGTGCGGCAGAGGCCTTATTCGCGGCCCAGAGGTTTCAACCACTGACGCTGCGGGAGGATTTGCGCCAGCATTTGCGAGAGACACACGGCATTAGCGTTAGCATGACGCCCGGGCTGCTGGCGGAGGGCATGTTCTGGCGCCTGAACCGCAAAACCGGCGAGCTGCACGTAACCGGCGACGCCGCGCCGGAGAGTGAGGTGTTCTGGCTGGCGCATGTGATCGGCCAACTCGAGCAGCAAGGGTTGATCGAGGCGGAGCTGAAGCGGCAGAGTTTCTCGGCCGAGGAAACGCGCGATCTGGCCCGCATGGCGTTGGCGAATTATTTCGCCGGGGCGTTGATGCTGCCCTATCGGCGCTTTCATGAGGCGGCACGGGCAGCGCGGTATGACATTCAGCGCCTGCAACGCCAGTTCGGGGCGAGCTTTGAGCAGGTTTGCCACCGGCTTTCCACCATGCAACGGCCAGACCTGCCGGGAATACCATTTTATTTCGTGAAGACGGACATCGCCGGGAATGTGCTGAAACGCTCTTCCGCCACACGGTTTCAGTTCGCACAATTTGGTGGGCCATGCCCTTTATGGAACGTTTACCGTGCCTTTGCACGCCCGGGCGAAATCCAGGTGCAGCTGGCCCGCACGCCGGATGATGTAAGTTATCTCAACATCGCGCGTACGGTGGGAAGAAGCGGTGGCGCTTACCTCGCCCGACCGCGCGCGGTTGCTGTTGTGTTGGGCTGTGAGATCGGTCATGCGGCGCAAACGGTTTATGCCTCCGGGCTGGACCTGACGAACCCGGACGCGGCGGACCCGATTGGCCCTGGCTGCCGCGCGTGCGAGCGCACAAATTGCCGCCACCGTTCTGTGCCGCCGATGGGAAGTTCGCTTGATGTTGGAACGGCCGAACGAGGGATGGTACCATACCGGGTTGACATCAAAGCCACGCTTAAAGACCGTACGGGATTTAAATTAAAATGATTATACCTCAATGGCAGAGTGGGGGTTTCGATAAGCAAAGACGATATGATGCTCACCAAACCCAACCGCATCATCTATGGTTATGGCGTAAGCACTCCTAACGCTCCTGATTTTCAAGATGAAGACATTGCTTATTCGAGTCTGGAGAGTTATCGGCGGCTTTGCTAGGCGGATCGTCTTCGGGCGCCAGGCGCTAGAGCGCGATGACTTTAGGTTCGCTCACTTTACGAGCGAGCCTAAAGTCTGAATCGTCCTCTATCTCATTGTTTTAGAGGCGGATTCAGATTTTAGAGCGGATCACGCCCGTGATTCGATCTAAAATCATCCGGCTTCAGTCCGCATGCAGCAGCCATAGTCAGCGCATCCACCAGCGCGATGCCGAGATTGCCGGGCCAGCGGCGCAGCCTTGGCTGTGTGCGCACCCGGCGCGGCCAAGCTGTCTCTGCGCCTGCCAGCAGTGCCAGCAGACCGAGTGACAGCCCAATCCACAGATGGGCTGCCTCAGCAAAAACCGGAGACATCGCACGCTTTCATGACGGCAAATTCGGGGGCGATGAAAAAATATTCAAGCCCCCTGTAACCTTGCCGTGCCTGAACACGAACAGCTTCATAGCGGCATTCGGATGGTCCGGCGCCGCCCCACTGAAAAAGGATATCCGCAATGAAGTTCAAAGCCTCCATGCTCACTCTGGGTGCCGCTGTATCGCTCGGCGGGCTTGTCGCCGCCACCACACCGATGACGGCACTTGCCGCTTGCACTGGGCAAAGCATGTCCAGCTGTGCTGGCAAAACCGGCCCCTGTGCGGGTAAAACGGGCGCTTGCGCGGGCAAGACCGGCGCCTGTGCAGGCAAGTGCAAAGCCAATTAGTGACTCCCGGACGCGGGGCAATATTCCGCGTCCTTTTCTTTTACCCGGAGAAAAACCATGCTTCGCCAAGCTTTGTTCAGTGCCTTATGTGGCATTGCCCTGTTCGCAGCACCTGCCGCCCGCGCCGCCACCATCCAGCCCTACACCCAGGCTGCTTACAACGCGGCGCTGCAGACCGACACGCCGTTGATGGTACATGTTGAGGCGAGTTGGTGCCCAATCTGCAAGGCGCAGCAGGAAGTTTTGAAGAGCCTGGAGACCGACCCGCGTTATGCGAAAGTAGAAATCCTGGATGTGGATTTTGATGCGCAGAAGCCCGTGGTGCGGAAATTGCGTGTACAGATGCAAAGCACGCTGATTGCCTATCACGACGGCATGGAAGCGGCGCGCGTGACCGGTATCACCTCCAAGGCGGATATCGAGAGGCTATTGAATTATGCTGTGAAGGGCTGAGCCATGTTCGCCACCGCCGGTTTCGCATTGCTGGCAGGGTTGCTGTCGACGCTTTCGCCTTGCGTTGTCCCCGTGCTGCCATTGGTGTTGGGCGCGGCAGCCTCGGCGCACAAAGCTGGGCCGTTGGCTCTGGCCGGCGGTGTGGCGCTGGCCTTTACCGCGTTGGGGCTGTTTGCCGCGACACTGGGCTTCTCGCTGGGGCTGAATCTTGGCGCATTCCGGCTGCTGGCGGCGGGGCTGCTTCTGGCGCTTGGCCTGTTGCTGCTTGTTCCTGGCGCGCAAACATGGCTCGCAACGGCGGCCGGACCGTTCGGCAATTGGATGAATAACCGGTTTGGCGGCCGGACGGGCACAGGCTGGCGCGGGCAATTCGGCATCGGGCTGTTGCTCGGTAG
>JAKAZY010000083.1 GCA_021826425.1 Pseudomonadota bacterium | reverse complement strand
TTTTGACGTCATAGCCCTCAGGCTAAATAAACAGGGCAAATTATACCAACGCGGGGTGGAGCAGCCCGGTAGCTCGTCAGGCTCATAACCTGAAGGTCGTCAGTTCAAATCTGGCCCCCGCAACCAAGTTTCTAAATAAAATCAAAGAGATAATGCGCCACAGAAAGCGCTAAATAGGCCGAAACAGCCTAGCACATGTTTAACACATGGTCACCCTCCGGTAAAAACCTGACAAGCTACGCGGTTGTAAAACCTTCACCAAGTGCAACCGCCGCTGATTGCCGGGCGCCTTGATCGAGATTTTGCCCGTGTCCGCGGCCCCGTTGGGGAGCGTGCGATGGACGACCATCACGCCTTGTTGGGTGGCAAGCTTCAGCTTTACCGGCGCGGCAATAGCCGCTTCTGGCAGTGCTCGGCCTCGGTGGGGGGCAAGCAATGGCGGGCCACCACCAAACAAGAAAAGTTCACCACCGCGCAGAAGGTAGCCGAGGACTGGTATCTGACGCTGCAAGGCAAGCAGGTGGCTGGCACGCTGGTGACGGAGAAGACCGTCGCCGATGCGGCCGAGAAATTCACCCGCGAATATGAGGTCATCACCGAGGGTGAGCGCTCGCCCAAATGGGTGCAAGGGCATCAGATCCGGCTGCGCCTGCATCTGCTGCCGTTCTTCGGGAAAATGGGCCTGTCCGAGGTGACGCCGGGGGCCGTGCAGGATTACCGGGTACACCGGATCGAGACGGCGACGAAGGCGGGCGCGAAGACGCCGGCGCGTAGTACATTGCATGATGAGGTGGTGACGCTGCGCCTGGTACTGAAGGCGGCGATCCGCCACGGCTGGCTGACTTATCTGCCGGATCTGTCGCCGCCTTATAAGACGCAGGGCAAGATCGTGCATCGGCCCTGGTTCAGTCCGGAGGAATACAAGCAACTTTATACAGCCTCGCGGGACTGGGCGCGTAATCCGCCGCAGCCACAGTACCGGTGGAATGCCGAGCAGATGCACGACTACATCCTGTTCATGGGCAATACCGGGCTACGGCCTGATGAGGCCGGCAATCTCCAGCACCGTGATGTGTCGATCGTGACCGATCATGCCACGGGCCAGACGATTCTGGAGATCGAGGTGCGGGGCAAGCGCGGGGTGGGGTTTTGTAAAAGCACGCCAGGCGCAGTGCGGCCTTATGAGCGGTTGCTGAACCGGCCGAAGCCGACGCGCGGTAAGCAAAAACGCAGCCGGAGCGTGAAGAAGCCGAAGGCGCCGCTACCAGTGGAATTGCCGGAGCCGACCGACAAGGTGTTCCCGCAAGGCGGGCAGTTGAAATTGTTCAACCGGATATTGGCGAAGGCCAAGCTGAAGGCCGATCGAGATGGCAAGCCGCGGACAGCTTACAGCCTGCGGCATACCTATATCTGCCTACGGCTGATGGAGGGGGCGGATATTTATCAGATTGCCAAGAATTGCCGCACCTCCGTTGAGATGATCGAGAAGCATTATGCCGCCCACATCAAGAACACGCTGGACGCTGCCGCCATCAACGTCATGCGCCCGAAAGCTGCAAAGGCAGCGGAGAAGATGGCGAAAGCCGGAGCTGGCGGGAATGGAAAAGGGAAGGGTGGCGGCAAGTCCGGGCAACTGGCGAAGGCGGCTGGCACGGCGCTGGCTATGGATGCGGATTTGGCGCCTGGGACGCTGACTGCGGAAACCAACGGGTAATGCCACACCAGTTTTAGAAGGCCGTAGGGCCGACCAGGCAGCGATCCGCTTGGCGGATCGCCCAGAAGCGCACCCCTTGCGGGTGCGCAATCAGGCCGAAGGGCCTTCTCGCGTAGAACCAATCATGGTGGTTGAGGAATGAGATGCTGGGGCAGCAGAGTAACCTGATTGCCGCCCTGGCGCTTTGCCTGATACATCGCCTCATCGGCATGTCTGAGCAGAGTTTCCGGCTCGGAAAAATCCAGCGGATAGAGGGCGGCGCCGAGGCTGGCGGTGATTTTGTGCTGTTCATCGCCGCCATTGCCGTTATTGCCGATGGCGGCGACGATGCGGTTGAGGATTGACAGGACTTCCTGGGTTGAACGGAGATCCTCGAGGATGACGACGAATTCGTCGCCACCGAAGCGCGCGACCATGTCGATGTCGCGTATCGTGCCTTCAATCGCATGGGCCGCGAGGAGCAGGCGCTGGTCGCCGGCGGCGTGGCCGAGTTCATCATTGATCTGTTTGAAGCCATCGAGGTCGATCACGGCGAGGGCCATTAACGACTGATTCCGGCAGGCGCGCTTTTGGGCGTTGGTAAGGCGGAGCATGAAGGCTCGCCGGTTGGGCAAGCCTGTCAGAGGATCGGTGAGCGACAGGGCCTCGAGCTGCTTCTCCAGAGCCTCCCGGTAGATGGCGGAGCCGGTGAGGGCGGCGAACATCTCGGCAATGGCAAGGCTTGTTGCGCTCGGAGGCGTGGGCTCATGGTGCAGCCAGGCGACGGCGATGGCGCCGGTGAAACCGGCGGGGCCGGGCAGCGGCAGAACCAGATTGGCGCGCAGCCCCGCCGTGACAAAATCCGGCATGGCATCCGCGCTGTTGGGATAATCGGGCGTAAACAGCGCCTGACCCGATGCGAGCGCGCGCCCGACCGTGCCTTGGCTGGCGGAAAAGCTGAATTTGACGATGGGGGTTTGGTTGAGCTGTTCTAGCCCGTGGAACAGCTTGTAGCGCAATTGCTCAGGGCCATCGTAGACGATCAACGCCACGCCGTCGGCGCCCAAGAGGCCGGCCAGGCTTTTGGCCGCAGCGGCGAAGAATTCCGGGAAAGAGAAAATCTTGAGCAGGCCGGTTGTGGCCCGCATGGCGATCTCCCAGCGCTGTCTGTCATCCCAGGTCGACTGATCCATATCCCGCATTGGCTTATGTCCGCGTGGCTCCATTCGATATCCAATATCGTTCCGGCTGCACCATGTGGAGCAGGAGCCGCGCGGAAATCAATGCATTCAAGCGGGTGTGGTGTCTATTGCGTCGGGGGAAGCCTCCTTCCTAGAACGGTCTATATCACACCCGAGGAAAAATACACATTATAGTTTATAAACTTAAAATGTGTAAGCGGGCAATGCATTCCGCATGGATATGCGGCAATTGGTGGGACGGAATTTTGCCCGGCTGCGCAAGGCCAAGGGTCTTACGCAGGAGGAGGTCGAGGCGCGTTCAGGGGTCAGCCAGCAATATTTGAGCAGCCTCGAGCGGGGGCGGCGGAATCCGACAGTGATCACGCTGTATGAATTGGCGCAGGTGCTTGAGGTCAGCGTTGCCGATTTGGTGCGGATGGATGAAGATTGAGTATTAAGGCCGGACAACGTCAGCACCTCATGCGCCTGAGGTAGGACAATCCGGTCAGGTCTCGGGGCGCTGGAAGCGCTGACAGGGGAAAATAACGGGTGATCTTGTGCCGGTTGGGGGCGGGCGCAAGCCCGACCAAATAGCGATCTGCTTGGCGGATCGCCCAGAAGCGCCCCCCTTGCGGGTGCGCAACCAGGGGCTTGGCCCCGCTTAAATGTAGTCACCTGATATTTATCTTCTCAAAACTCTTTGGCGATCAGGGTATCGCACAGAGCTGGTTGTAAAGCGCGATGAGTGCCGCGCCTGACGCCGGGTCCGAAGTCTACAAATTACCAATACTCAGGCCTCTGGCGCACCCCTTGCGGGTGCCGTCCTAAAAATCGCCGTGCCATATTGTGGAAACAGAGCGTATTGGGCCGATCTGCACTTTCGTCGTGAGAGCCGAGCTTTTTAAGGTTGCCCAAGTAAAACCTCGCCATTCCAGTTTGGTCCTGGGGGGATTCGGGCTTCCGGCTGTGTTCCTGGCAGTGCGGATTTGAGGTCTTGCATAGGCACATCGACACTATCTTGCTCATCCACCAAAGTGCCGAGTGGTTTCAGGTGTTCGATTTTTTCAGCGACCACGGTTCCGATCCAGAGCGGTTGTGTATTCCCGGCATCAGTGAGCACCGTGCCAGACGGCCAGACCCGTACAATCAACCGCTGGCCGTGCGGCACATCCTGGCCGGTCTTAATCATCAGCAGAGCTTCCGCGCGGCCATTCTCGAGATGGGGCAACACGGGAAGCGCATCTGCCTTCGCATCTGGTAACAGCCATTCCGCGGACGACGACAAATTCCACGCTACCGGCACCTGCCAGCCATGGGCCAGTAATGCAGCTTTCAGCGGCGGCAACGGCCCTGCCCATTGCAGGATAAACGGTTCCTCGTAATCACCTGTCAGATCGACACGCCATACCGGCATGCTGGCCCATCCGCCATTGCGCCAATCCGTGAGGGACATCTCCCGCACGGGCAAATTGAGCGCGTAGCGCCGCATATCCGCGGCGTGTTTGGTCCCGATCTGCAGCCCGGCGGCCACGAGCAATGCGGCCAGCCCTGCCATCCCGAGGCCGCGGGCGCCAACCTCGCTGCGCGCATGCTGCAAATAAACGATTCCCAGCAATGCCACCCAGGCTACGCCGAACGCCAATCCTGCCGTCACGTCCGAAAGCCAGTGCGCACCGAGATAAAGCCGCGAGAAGGCAATGGCGCCAACCAGTAAGACCGCCCCCAGCGTGACCAGCACGCGGGCGCGCGCTCCCGCCTCCCTGCAAATCAAAACCACCAGAAATCCGTATAGGGCCGTGCTGGCCGTAGCGTGGCCGCTGGGGAAGGAATAGGAGTCCCACCCCGTAAAACCGGTTGAGGGTCTGGCATACTGCAAGGTGATCTTCATCAGAAACGCAAACAGGCTTGCCCCGGCCACCGCGGCAAACCCATAAAAAGCCGCGCGCCACGCACGCCGCCAAACAAGCCAGGCCAGTGTCACCAAAAATACAGGAATGACGACCGCCGCATCACCCAGTTCAGTAATGGCGACCATCACCTGATCGATCGCAGGCGTGCGCAGGGACTGCAGGAAGTGGAAGATCGCGGCATCCGCGCGCACCAGCGGGTCTCCGGCGATAACATCCTGCAGCACGCCGAAGAACAGCCAAAGGCCCCCGATGAGAGCCGCGCCCAGCACCAGCAGGCCTAGCGTTTCTGGCCGCTCCGGGTCGAGCGCCGAGCTGACCAACCGCCGGGCCCAGCCGTCGCCGGCCCCAGCCCATTGCCGCACCGGCCCGCGCAGACGCGCCAGCAGCGCCATAGACCGCCGGATGATCCGCGGCGTCAGCCATACCACCAGCGCCAGTGAAGCCGCCAGAATAAGCGCTAGTACCGCCAGCCGCCCGGCAATTGCGTGCAGTATGCTCAAGGAGGCGCCCAGCGCCATGCCGAACCAGATATGTGCCAGCGCGAACAACGCAGCGGCGCAAACATCGACCACATAGAACCTGACGGCGGACATGCCTGCCATGCCCGCCACCATGGGAATCGCGGCCCGCACGCCAGGCAAAAAGCGAGAAATCAGCACCGCCTTGCTACCATGGCGGGCGAAGAATGCTTCCCCCGCCCCCAGCAGGCCAGGCCGCGCGCGCAGTGGCCACAATCCCATGGCCTGTTGCTTGTAGTGGCGGCCGAACAGATAGGAGAGGCCATCGCCTGTAAGGGCTCCGAAGGCTGTGAACCCGATCAGCGGCCACATCGCCAGCGCGCCGCCTGGCACGAGCGCACCAAGCCCAATGATGATTGCCGTGCCGGGCACTAAGGCGCCGACAACCGGAAACGTCTCCGCGCCAGCGAGCAGAAAGGCCAGGCCATAAGCCAGAAGCCGGTGCGCGGCAGCAAAAGTAATGATGGCGGCAACAAAAGCGTGCAGCAGACCCATGGGCGGGATGTGTCCCTTCATATTTCAGCGAATCGCTCAGCCGTTAACGGGCAAGCAGCGCCCAAGTAGCACGGCCAAGGAGAGTTTCGCCGTTTGCAGTTGCGTGCGTAGTTGTACTCCTCACGCTGACGGTCTCCTGCAGCAATGACGAGATCGGTTTCTGCTCGGGCGTCCAGGCCGCCTGAAACAAAAGCACGACGAGCATGGTCCAGTGCGGTGAGGAACAACACCGGCGTGCTCCGCTCGGCGGTGCGCGGACGTTTTAGCACCTCCGAGCTATCCAGGCCGGGCAGCTTCACATCCCGAATGATCGCGCCGAACTAACCGGCGAGCGCCAAGGCCAGCGCGTCCGCGCCGTTGCCCACCGCGTCCACGGCGTGGCCATCCTCACGCAGCCCCTTGGTGAGGTACTCGATCGTCTTCTGTTCATTTTCGGCCAATAGAAGCTGCATGTCCGTTCTTTTGATAAAGCGTGCCGGTCAATCATAGATCGGGCAAGGCAAACAGGCCAACGATGCCTATTTTTGGTTTATGGACTCGTTCGCTGCAGAAGTCGATCCGGCAATTTCCGCGATCGATACCGTGGCGATTTATGGCCTCGGTTCCGGGCCTGAGAGTGAGAGTTGAGCTGGGCACTTCATGACAGGTTTTAGTCCGGAGGAGAGGCTTCCGGCGCCTGTCATGGAGAAGTGTCGTGGATATCAATGCGTCTGCCGCGGTGGCGGTGGTTGGGGCGAGCGCGGGCCGGGCTGGGCCGGTGGGTTTTAAGGTCGATGTCAGCCGCGGCGAGCGGCTGTGCAGGGTGTCGTCGGAATGGTTCTCGCGGCCCGACGATGAGCGGTTTCTGTCCTTGCCGGAATTATATGGCGCGGTGCGTGGCCGAGCCGAGCGGGCCGAGGCCAGGACGGTGGAAAGCCGGGCGATCCGGATAGAGGCCCGGCGCGACGATGGCGAACGCCTGGCCCTGATTGTGCCGGGGCAGGAGCGGCCGGTGGCGCCAACCCACTGGAGCTTCGGCCAGCTCTGCGGGCTGGTGGGCGCTCCCGCGGGCTATTTGCGCGATCTGCCCGCATCCTTGGCCGGGATCAATCTGCAGCACGGGCTGCTCAATCACCGCGCTGAACTGGTCAAAACCCTGGAGACCGATGATGGACGGGTGGAACTGCGTGCTGTCACCGGGCCGGATTATGGGCGCATCTGGGACCATGAACTGGTGGCGGCGGTGATGCGCATTGCAGGCAACGGCACCGGCGACACCAACTGGAAAGTGCCGGGCGTGCTGGATTGGGCAAGTATGACGCATAATCCGTATGTGGATGTGACGAAGGAGACCACCACGCTCTATGCCAGCGACAGGGACGTGTTTTTGTTCCTAGTCGATGACACGCATCCCATCGAGGCGGGGCGGTTGCCCAATGGCGAGCCGGATCTGTTCTTCCGCGGGTTTTATTGCTGGAACAGCGAAGTCGGCTCAAAGACGCTGGGCATCGCCTCCTTCTATCTGCGCGCCGTGTGCGCCAACAGATGCCTCTGGGGCACAGAAAATTTCCAGCAGATCAGCATAAGGCATAGCAAATTCGCGACCCAACGTTTTGCCCATGAAGCCGCCCCGGCATTGCGGCGCTTTGCCACCTCCTCGCCGGCGCCGTTCGTCGCCGGCATCAAAGCGGCGCGGGAACAGATCGTCGCGCGCGCTGACGACGAACGTGAGGGCTTTCTGCGCAAGCGCGGCTTCAGCAAAGGCGAGACGGCCAAGATCATCGCCACCGTGCTGGAGGAGGAGGGTCATCCGCCGGAGAGCGTGTTCGACTTCGTGCAGGGCATCACCGCTCTGGCGCGCTCGCGTCCGCACCAGGATGCCAGGCTGGAGCTGGAGGGCAAAGCCAAGCTGCTGCTCGACCGGGTGGGGTGAGTGGCGCTTGGTCGTTTGAGGGTTGAGATAGGGACGTACGCAAGCCGTGGGCCGGGTTTCCGGTCCACGGCTTTTTTCGTGGGGCTGGGCAGCAAAGGCAGAGGGCGGCTGGGCGCTTGGTGACGGGTAATGGGCGCGGAGAGTGGCTCCGGGCCGCTCGTCATGGAGTTTGTCCCATGGGTAAAACCATGAAACCCGTTCAGAAAATCACGCTGAGCGCCTCGCGCGACATCCCCTTCGACCGGCTGGTGCTGAGTCAGGCCAATGTGCGGCGGGTGAAGGCCGGTGTCTCGATCGAGGAGCTGGCGGCGGATATCGCTCGCCGCACGCTGCTGCAGAGCATCACCGTGCGCCCCGTGCTCGACGACAAAGGCACCGAGACCGGCATGTTCGAAATCCCCGCCGGTGGACGGCGTTACCGGGCGCTGGAATTGCTGGTGCGGCAAAAGCGCCTGGCCAAGACCGCGCCAGTCCCGTGCGTGGTCCGCACCGAAGGCATCGCCGAGGAAGACAGCCTGGCGGAGAATGTGCAGCGCGCGCCGCTGCATCCGCTGGATCAGTTCCGGGCGTTCCAGGCGCTGCGCGAGAAGGGGCAAAGCGAGGAGGAGATCGCGGCAGTGTTTTTTGTCGCCGTCTCGGTGGTGAAGCAGCGGCTGCGTTTGGCTGCTGTCTCGCCCCGGCTGCTCGAGGTTTACTCCGAGGACGAGATGACGCTTGAGCAACTGATGGCTTTCTCGGTAAGCCCCGACCATCAGCGCCAGGAGCAGGTCTGGGAGGCCGTGCAGCGCTCCTATAACAAAGAGACTTACCAAATCCGCCGCCTACTGACCGAAGGCGCGGTGCGCGCCTCCGACAAGCGGGCGCAATATGCCGGTGAAGAGTATGTCGCGGCGGGTGGCCCGATCATGCGTGATCTGTTCCAGCAGGACGATGGCGGCTGGCTGCAGGATAGCGGTCTGCTGGCACGCGTGGTGGCAGAGAAGCTGGAGCGCGACGCCGATGCCATCCGCGCCGAGGGCTGGAAATGGGTCGAGCAGGCCAGCGAGTTCCCCTATGGCCATAATTACGGCCTGCGGCGCATTCCGGGCGCGCGCCGTCCGCTGACGGAGGACGAGATCGCCCAGGTCGAGGCACTGCGGGCCGAGGCGGAGCAGATCGAGGAAGAAGCCGCCGCGACGGATGACGTCTCCGACGAGGCGGACCAAAGGCTCACCGAGATCGAAGCGGAGATCGAAGTGTTGACCCAGCGCCCGTCGGTCTATGCCCCCGCCGAGATCGCCATGGCGGGCGTCTTTGTCAGCATCGATGGCAGCGGCAAGCTGCGGGTTGAGCGCGGCTATGTCCGGCCCGAGGATGAACCGCTGGCGGTTGAAGAAGCCGATGAGGCGGCTTTGGCAGGTGAGGGCGGCGCGCAGGGGCAGGATGGGTATGGCGCAGCCGACGGCACCGATCCCAGCCGCGCGGATTCCAGAGTGATCGCCGCGCATATTGGCGGCGGGGCAGAACCGGAGGCCGAGCCTGAAGAGGAAGACGGGCTCAAGCCCTTGCCTGACCGGCTGCTGACGGAACTCACCGCTTATCGCACGCTGGCGCTGCGCGAGGCGTTGGGCAACGAGCCAGGCATTGCCTATTTGGCACTGCTGCACGCGCTGTGCTTGCGGCTGTTCTATCGCTATGGCGCCGAATCCTGCCTGGAGGTTGAGGCGAAGAGCGTGATGTTCGGGGCCCAGGCGCCGGGTTTGGGCGATACGGCTTTGGCCGAACGCGTTGACGCCCGGCACCAGGGCTGGGCGGCGCAATTGCCCGAAGATGCCGCCGAATTGTGGGATATTCTGTCCGGGTTCGACAGCGATAGCCGCGAGGCCCTGTTCGCGCATTGTGTGGCACTGACGTTGAATGCCACGCATGATGCCTATAACCGCCGCCCCCGCGCCCTGGCGCATGCCGGGC
>JAKAZY010000082.1 GCA_021826425.1 Pseudomonadota bacterium | reverse complement strand
GCTTCGTGCAAGAGGCGGCGAATGACGGCTCGGCCCAAATCTCCGACGTGAAACTGACCGCTTTCGCTTTCGTTGGCGCATTGAACTGGTCCGCCCGCTGGCAGAACCCGGAGGGTGAATTGCCGCTTGGCGAGATTGCCGAACGGCTCGTGGACATATTGGTCCGAGGCATTGAACCCCGGCCTTAAACTTGTTCCCGCTCCGGACGCGCCGTAGTGGCCAGCACCAAGCTTCGTATCCGCCAGGTGAGCGCCAGCGCAGCCAGCACAATCACGCTCCCGGCCAGGAACACGGCCGGATAGCCGAAATGCCCGGCCAACAGGCCGGCGGTGGGGCCGGTTAGCCCCAGCGCCACGTCCAGGAACACGGTGTAGATGGCGATTGCCGCACCCCGGCTGCCCGGTGCCACCAGCTGCAGCGCCTCCACCGCCAGGGCCGGAAAAATGAGGGAAAACCCAACACCAGCCAGTGAGGCGCCTAGCAACGCCACTGGCGGTATGGGTGCCAGCCACAACAACACTAACCCCGCAACCTCGATTGCGAAGGAAATCAAAGCCGAACGGAATCCGCCAAAACGCCCAATTGCGCCCGCCAGAAAAACCCGCACCGCGACAAAGCACACGCCGAAGCTGGCGAGCGCATAGGCCGCCCCCTGCCAGCCATGGGCGGTGTAATAAAGAGCCATGAACGCTACAATTACGCCGAACCCGAAGGAGCCGCCCGCCAGTGCCAGACCATAGGGTACGATCTCGCGCGCCACGCTCAGCATGGTCATCCGCTTGGCCCCCGCAATGGGTACCGCCGCCTTTTTAAAAGCCGCCGCCGCCAGCCCAAGCAGCGGCAGAATAATCGCCGCCGCTGCCAGGGCGCGCAGACCACCCCAGTGCATCAACGCCACGCCAGCGGGCGCCCCGGCCGCAATGCCGCCATAAGAAGAAACGCCGTTCCAAGAGATCACCTCCGCCATCGCGCTCCCACCGAACCGCCCGATGCCCCAGGTGATGCAGCCGGTGCCGGTGCCGCTTTCCCCCGCGCCCAGCAGCAGCCGGCTTGCCAGTAGCCAAGCCAGCACCGCCAGCGGCGCTTGCGCATTTCCGGCAGCGAGAATGCACAACCCGTTCAGCAAAGCGCAGACAAGCCCGCCCAGCACCGCCACCTTGCCACCGCGGGCATCCGACAGACGACCGACAAACGAGCGTGTAAGCAGTGTCGCCGCGTATTGCAGGCTGATCACACCACCAGCAAACGCTGCGCTATAGCCCAGCGTAAAATGCACGAGGCCGGGAAACACCGCCAACGGCAGACCAATGAGAAAATACGTGATGGCGTTGAATACAACGATCGAGAGGATGCGCGCGGTGCGGTTACCTGCCGCTTGGTTGCCACCTGTTGCCATTTCTGGAGAGCCTCCCGCCGTGCCGATGCAATTTTAAGAGCGTTGGGCGGGGTATAAAATTCTGCTCGTCATGCGCGCGCCGCTACCCAGCGAAAGCCTGTTCTACCGCCGCCCAATCCGCCACCCAGCCGGGTGCATCCAGCTTCACAAAACCAGGCATCGCCGCTTCCAGCACCGGCCCCGGCGGCACCAGCCGCCCGACTTTTACGAAGGCCGCGCGCATCACCGCGCTGCATGCCACACCATCAGGTCCGGTGAATATTTGCTCCACATACATCCAGCGCTCGTCGCAGCCGAACAGCCTGGTAGCGAGACTGAACCGCGCGAAGGGCGAGAGCGGCCGACGGAAGCGCATGGCGGCACCCGCCAGCACCACGCCCAGCTTCTCACGCCGCATCACGGGCCAGACCCCGGCGCGCAGGATCAAATCCGTCCGTCCCAGATCCATGAGCGATAAATAACGCGAGTTGGTCATGTGCATATTGAAGTCCAAATCTAGCGGCCAGACCCGGAAATTCAGCGCCGAGGCATCCCCCATGCCGAGCCTTGGCCGCCACATCGCGCCGATGATGACGGCCATCAGCCTGAAGACCAGGTTCATACGCTTTGCCTGGCCGCTTCTTCGGCCACCAGCTCTTTGCGCGAAAGCTTGCCGACGACGGTTTTTGGCAGAACGTCGCGAAACTCGATCTTCTTTGGCTGTTCGACTGGCGAAAGCTGGGTTGCTAGGAACGCCTGCAGCGCCTCCTCGGTAAGCTGCGCTCCCTCTTGCAATTTTACATAAGCCTTCGGGACCTGCCCGCGCTTGGCATCCGGTATGCCGATCACCACCGCCTCCAGTACCGCCGGATGCTTGTAGAGCGCTTCCTCCACCATGCGCGGATAGACATTGTAGCCACCCGAGATGATCAGATCCTTGATCCGGTCGACAAGAAAGATGTAGCCATCCTGGTCAATGTACCCGACATCGCCGGTGCGCAGCGCGCCATTAACAAACACTTTCGCGGTCTCATCCGGCCGGTTCCAGTAGCCCATCATTACCTGTGGTCCGCGCACGCAAACCTCGCCCCGCTCGCCCTGCGGCACGAGGCGCATGGGGTCGTCTAGCGCGCGGATTTCCACAATCGTTTCATCCAGCGGCAGGCCAATGGAACCGTCGCGCACCGCGCCGAACTGATTGGCCGAAACCACTGGTGAAGCTTCCGAAAGTCCGTAGCCTTCGACAAGCTGGCAGCCGGATATCGCCTCAAACTGGGCGCGTATTTCGGCCGGCAGCGGTGCCGCGCCGGAAATGCAGAAACGCAAGGAAGATAGTTCCCATTTTTCCTTGACCGCAGCCTCGTTGATATTGGCGTAGATTGTCGGCACACCAGGAAAGAATAGCGGCCTGGTGCGCGCCAGCGTCTTGCGCAGCACGGCCTTGTCGTAACGCGGCAGCAGAATCATCTCGAGCCCCAGCATGACCGAGAGGTTCATCGCAACCGTCATCGCGAACACATGAAATAGCGGCACCAGCGTCAACATGCCCGAGCCTGGTTGTATGTCGGGCACCCGCCTTGCCAACTGCACGCAATTGGCAATGAGATTGGCGTGGCTCAGCATTGCGGCTTTCGGAATACCCGTGGTGCCGCCTGTATATTGCAACACTGCTACATCTGTTGTCGGGTTACACGCCACCGGGCGCGCCACCGCCCCAGGCGCCACCAAAGCGCTGAACTTCACGTGCCGCGAATCGACGGGAATTTTCGCAAGGCTCTGGCGCCGCGTCAGCCAAAAGCCCACCCGTTTCAATGGGTCGAGGATTTCCAGCATCGAACCAATAACAAGATGATCCAGCGTGCCATCCGCCACAATCGGCGCAAGCTTGCCGTACAGCTCACTTATGTCCAGCGTGGCTGCAATGCGCGCGCCGCTATCCTTCAGGAAATGCCGAATCTCGCCTTCCACGTAAAGCGGGCTGAGATTCACCACCACACCGCCAGCTCGTAAAATCGCGTAATAGCACACCACGTAATGCGGCGTGTTGGGCAGGCACAGGGCCACGCGTGTGCCCTTTTCCACGCCCAGACGCTGAAACCCTGCCGCCGCACGATCCACCAACCGGCCCAATTCGGCATAGCCCGTGCGCTTTCCAAGAAAATCCATCGCCGTAACGCGAGGAAACCTTACCACCGCATCGGCCAAAAGCTGCCCCACCGGCAGAATGGGAAGCGGCCCGCTACGCCACGACTCGTCCATCGTCAGCCTCCAACGCAAGGGGTTAGGGTTGTGGCAGGGCGGGTCCAGACCTCAGAGCGGCCGAGCAATGGAATCCCGATATAGCCACGCACATGCATCGTGCCATCCGCCGCCACATGCAACCTCGAATGATAGGTGTTGCCGCTTTTCGGATCGTAGATCCACCCGCCTTTCCACCCACCATCTCCGCCGGGTTTGAAATCGCCCAAAATCTGCAAGCCGCATAGTGGCCTGGCCTGCAGGGCCGCATTGCTGTTGTGGATGTCGGTTTTCGGCTTACCCGCCGTATCCAGCGGAGCTTTCAGCCACTCGATCTTGCCGCATAAATCCCCGCCGCAGGTTGAAATTAAGATCCCCGCCTTGCCGCTCTGGTCAACCCACCAGCCCATCGCCGGGGTCTGCGCCATCGCCTGTGCCGCCCAGAAAAACAAGCCAAAACCAGCGACAAGGATTTTTGCGCCGCGCTTGAATAAGATCTCTTGCATTTCTATCCCCATTTAGTATTTTACATACACAATACGTCTGGTTTCACCTGTATTCAATAGACTGGTTTCACCTGTATTCAATAGAAAAGACGGGCAGCGCGGCCCGCTGGATAACAAATAGGTTGAGGAGGACACCAAGGGCATGAGAACTATAAGACCATTCAAATCTCAGTTTCTGTCGGCGACAGCCTTTGGCGTTATGGCCACGCTTGGTCTCGGCCAAGCAGCGCACGCCTCGGGCTTTGGCCTGCGCGAAGGCGCGGCCGACGCGCTGGGCAACGCTTTTACCGGCGGCGAGGCAAAGGCTTATGACGCCACCACCGCCTGGGCCAACCCGGCCGGCATGGCGCTGTTGGACCAGAACGAGGTCGATGGCGGAATCAGCTATATCGGCCCCTCCGCCACCTTCTCCGGCTACAACACCAACCCGCTCACCGGCGGCAATGTCAGCGGCACGCAGGGCGGCAATGCCGTTTCACCCGCAGCGTCTGGCTCGCTGTATGGCGTGTTCGTTCTGGCGCCAGATTGGCGGCTGGGCTTTTCCATCACCAATCCGTATGGCGAGCGCACCTCTTATCCGCGCGATTTTGTCGGCCGCTATCAGAGCCTCGTTTCCAGCATCACCGGCGTGGATTTCGGCGTCGCCCTCTCATATAAACTCAACGATCATGTCTCCGTCGGCGGCGGACCGGTTTTTGAATATTTCAACGCCCGCCTCACCCAGGCATTGAACGTGCCGGTGCTGAGCGCCGCCACCGGCCAAGACCCAATCGCGGATGTTCATGGCACCACAGTCGGTTTCGGCTATAATCTTGGATTACTCTATAGAATTGACAACGCGACGCGCATCGGCGTCGACTACCATTCACGCATTCGGCAAGATATCAGCGGCACGCAGCACATAACTGTTCCGGCGGTATATTCCGTTCTCAGCCCTGCCACCGCGGCGCTTCTGGTGGCAGGCAACAGCCCTGCCACCACCACCATTACCATGCCGGATTCCATCGACATCGGCATCTACCACCAGATCACCCCGGCCTGGGCAGTGATGGGCAGCCTGCAATGGACACATTGGGCTCTGCTCAACAACCTGCATGTAACCCCGACCAACGGCTTCCCCGGTACCGTGATCTACGAGAACTGGCGCAATACCTGGTTCGCAGGCGTGGGCACCAATTACCAGATCACCGACAGGATCATGCTGCAAGCCGGTTTTGCCTTCGATGAATCCCCTGTCACGGATTCCAACCGCACCCCCCGCGTGCCGGATGCAAACCATTACGATATCGGCGTAGGCATGCAGTACAAGATCACCCCGGCCACCACGTCCGACCTTGCCTATGGACATGTTTTCACCCCTGGCGGCAGCATCCACAGCACCGCCTCGAGCAGCTTGCCCACCCCGAGCGGCACGCAAATCGGCAATTATTCAGCGTCGGACAACTCCATTACCGCGGGGGTCACGATGAAGTTTTGATGACCCGACCGCGCCAGCTCCTCGTCAGACGAGGGTATAGGCGAAATGATGCGTTGGTTGGTTTTGAAATCGCTCCCGGAAGATTGCTCATGTCGCATAACGACCCACTTTACACCGTGACACAGCTTGGCGCCGAGCTTGGGGTTACTGTACGCACTCTTCATTTCTACGAGGCGCAGGGGCTCCTCACACCTCGCCGGGCAGGTAATACGCGTGTCTATTCCCAACGCGACCGCGCCAGGATGATCCTCATCCTGCGCGGCAAGCGGCTTGGATTTTCCATCAAAGAGATCAAGGAATATATTGAGCTTTACGATATCGATCCCACCCACGGGCAACAAACCAAGGCGCTCTTGAAGGCGGTACAGAAGCGCATGCACAAGCTGGAAGAACAGCGCCACGCCGTGGAGGAAACCCTAACCGAGCTGCGCAGGATCGAGCTGCAATGCGAGGAGTCGCTGCAAGCGATGGGCAATCTGCCCGACCTGGCGCCGAACATCGAACCCAAAACCGGCCAGGCGAAAAAAGCCGCCGCCAAACCGATCGGGAGATCACTGTGACCCAAGCCGTTATCGCGGGCTACGCCCGCTCGCCCTTCACCCTCGCCAACAAAGGCGCGCTGGCCCGCACCCGGCCAGATGACATCGCCGCCGAGCTTATCGCGGCCCTGGTTGTGCGCCTTGGCGTCACTCCGTCCGATCTTGAAGCCGTGATTCTGGGCTGCGCCTTCCCCGAGGGCGAGCAGGGACTGAATCTCGCCCGGCTGGTGGCACTGCATGCCGGCCTGCCGCAATCCGTCGGCGGCTACACGGTCAATCATTTCTGCGGCTCTTCCATGCAGGCCATCCATATCGCCGCCGGGCATATCGCCACCGGTTCTGGCGAGGTATTCATCGCCGCGGGGGTTGAAAGCATGAGCCGCGTGCCGATGATGGGCTTCAATCCGCTGCCCAACCCCGCCCTCTATGCAAAGCTCCCCGCTGCCTACATGGGCATGGGCGAAACAGCCGAGAACGTGGCGGCTAAATGGAATATCTCCCGCGCCGAGCAGGAGGCCTTCGCGGTAGAAAGTCAGCGCCGCGCCGCTGGCGCCATCAAGGCCGGAAACTTCAAGGACGAGATCATCCCGATCACCACCAAGGCGGGCATGGTTGATGAAGATGGCTGCCCCCGGCCCGAGACCACCGCTGAGACCCTGGCTGGCCTGAAACCGGCTTTCAGCGCCGATGGCTCCGTTACCGCCGGCACCTCCTCCCCGCTCACCGATGGCGCCTCCGCCGTGCTGGTTTGCTCCGCAGATTACGCCGCCAAACACGGCCTGAAACCTTTGGCGCGCATCGTCGCCGCCGCCACAGCTGGTTGCGCGCCGGAGATCATGGGTATCGGTCCGGTCGCCGCCACCAAGAAAGCTCTGGCGCGCGCTGGGCTTTCCGTATCAGACCTCGACGTGGTGGAACTGAACGAGGCCTTCGCCTCGCAATCACTCGCCTGTATCCGCGATTTAGGGCTGAACCCGGCCAAGGTGAACATCGATGCAGGGGCCATCGCCCTTGGCCATCCGCTGGGTGCCACGGGGGCGCGCATCACCGGCAAAGCCGCCAGCCTGCTGGCCCGCATTGGCGGGCGCTACGCGCTGGCTACCCAATGCATCGGCGGGGGCCAGGGCATCGCCACCATTCTGGAGCGCGTGTGATGGAGGCTATCCAAAAGGCGGCCGTCATCGGCGCCGGAACCATGGGAGCGGCGATTGCCGCGCAATTCGCCAATGCGGGCGTACCGGTGCTGCTGCTGGATATCGTGCCTGGCGGGGCCTCCAACCGCAATGCTCAGGCCGAGGGCGCCATCGCCAAGATGTTGAAAAGCGAGCCAGCGCCTTTCATGTCCAAGCGTGCCGCCAAGCTCGTTACGCCGGGCAATATCGAAGATGACCTGCCTCAGCTCGCCAGTTGCGACTGGGTGGTGGAGGCCATCATCGAACGGTTAGACCTCAAGCAGGATCTCTACCGCAAGATAGACGCGGTGCGTCGCCCCGGCAGTGCTGTCTCTTCCAACACCTCCACCATTCCGCTGGCCAAACTCACAGAGGGGTTACCGGAGAGCTTCAAGCGCGATTTTCTTATCACGCATTTCTTCAACCCACCACGCTATATGCGCCTGCTTGAGCTGGTCACAGGACCGCAGACGGACCCCGATCTGGCCAACAAGGTTACAATTTTTGCCGACCTCATGCTCGGCAAGAGCGTGGTAAAAGCCAAGGATTCTCCAGGCTTCATCGCTAATCGCCTCGGCGTGTTCTGGCTGCAAACCGGCGTGATCGAAGCGATGGATGCGGACCTGACCGTGGAAGAGGCCGACGCCACGATGGGCCGCCCGTTTGGTATTCCTAAAACCGGGGTATTCGGACTTATCGACCTCGTGGGGTTGGATTTGATGCCGCATATCAATGCCAGTCTTGCCGGCGCATTGCCGGTTGGGGACGCGTTTCATGCCACCAACCGCGATTTACCGCTGATCAAGAAGATGATCACGGAAGGCTATACCGGCCGCAAAGGCAAAGGCGGCTTCTACCGTAAAGGGACAAAGGGCCGCGAGGTCATCGACCTTGCCACCGGCAACTACCGCCCGGTGCAGAAAGCCACGGCGCCAGAAAGCCGTGATTTGCGCCAAATCCTCTCCGAATCCCGCTATGCATGGCGGGTGCTGGGCCAGACTTTGGCTTATGCGGCCTCTCTGGTGCCAGAAGCGGCAGCGGATATTCACGCCATCGATGAAGCAATGCGCCTTGGCTATAACTGGAAGTCTGGCCCCTTCGAGCTGATCGACAGGCTGGGGCCTGACTGGCTGACTGAAAAACTGACGGCAGATGGCTTGCCCGTCCCGGCAATGCTTGCCCTCGCGAAAGGCAAGAGTTTCTACCGCACGGAAAACGGCGCCCGCGAATATCTGGGTGCTGATGGCGCTTATCATAAGCTCACCCGCCCGGATGGCGTATTGATGCTAGAGGACATCAAGCTCAGCGCCAAGCCGCTGCTTAAAAATCCCTCAGCGGCCGTATGGGACATTGGCGAAGGCGTTCTCTGCTTCGAACTAACATCAAAAAGCAGCAGTTGGGACCAGCAGAATTTGGAACTGCTCGATCAGGCAATCGACCTCGTGCCGCAAGGCTACAAGGCGCTGGTCATCTATAACGAGAATTCACATTTCTCCGCCGGTGCCAATCTTGGCCTCGCCCTCTTCGCGGCGAATATCGCAGCATGGGGTGAGATTGAGAAACTCATCGCCTCCGGTCATCGGATTTTCAAAAAGCTGAAATATGCGTCGTTCCCCAGCGTCGCCGCCCCCTTCGGCATGGCGCTTGGCGGTGGCTGCGAGATTGTGCTGCATTCTTCTGCCGTGCAAGCCCATGCGGAAACCTATATCGGCCTCGTCGAATGCGGCGTCGGGCTGGTACCTGCCTGGGGCGGCTGTTCAGAGATGCTGGCGCGATGGGCAGACAACAAGGCGATGCCGCATGGCCCGATGCCCGCCGCGTCCAAGGTGTTCGAAACGGTGAGTACCGCCACGGTGAGCAAATCCGCCGCCAATGCCAAGGAACTTCTGTATCTGCGCGAGAGCGATGGCGTGACAATGAACCGTTACCGCCTGCTGGCAGACGCGAAAGCCAAAGCCCTCGCCTTGGCTGAAAACCATACCGCACCGCAACCACCCACCTACCATCTGCCGGGCGCGGATGGTCGCGTGGCCTTCACTATGGCGGTGAAGGATTTTCGCAAGAAGGGCCTTGCCACTCCGTATGATGAAGTCGTGTCCAGGGAACTCGGCACTGTTCTCTCCGGCGGCGAGGCAGATATCATCGACCGGCCGAGCGAACAGGATATCCTCAAACTCGAACAAGCCGCCTTCATGCGGCTCATCAAACAGGACGGCACGCTGGCGCGTATTGAAACGATGCTCACCACCGGCAAGCCACTTCGCAACTAAGGAGAAGAAGCCATGCAAACCTACACCGCGCCCTTGCGGGACATGCGCTTTGTTCTGCACGAGCTGCATCCCGCCGAACCTCTGCCCGCAACC
>JAKAZY010000081.1 GCA_021826425.1 Pseudomonadota bacterium | reverse complement strand
GGGGCCATCGCCTTTGGCCTGAAAGTACTGCCGGTGGATGGCAATGTGGAGCGCGTGGCCGCGCGGCTATTCGCCATTACCGCACCATTGCCGGGGGCCAAAAAAACCATCGCGGCGGCGGCGGAAATTCTGATGCAGGACAAAGCCGCCGAGGCCGCACCGGGGGATTTCGCGCAGGCCTTGTTCGACCTTGGGGCCACCATATGCACGCCCAAATCCCCTAACTGCCCCCTCTGCCCCTGGAACAAGCACTGCCGGGCGACGGCGGAAGGAATTGCCGAAAGCCTTCCGGCCAAAACCAAAAAACCCGAGCGCCCGCGCCGTAGCGGCGAGGCTTATGTGCTGCTGGATGCCGCAGGTGATGTGCTGCTGCTGCGCCGCCCGCCGCGCGGGCTGCTGGGCGGCATGTTGGTGCTGCCGGAGCAGCCGCCGGTGAAAGCGCGCTGGAAGCTGGCGGGGCAGGTGGAGCATGTGTTCACCCATTTCGCGCTTACGCTTTGCGTGCACGTGGCCCGGGTGAAAAAACTGCCGGAAGGGGCTTTGCATGCGCCCGCCGGTACCGCGCCCTTGCCCTCCGTGATGCGCAAGGCGCTTGACGCCGGGTGCAGGGCGCTCAACCATGCGGACAATGACAAACGACCAGCATGATGGCCTGATGGTCATCGACACGCATGTGGATATTCCTTGGCCCGAAGGCCCCAGCCCGTTTGAGGATGGCCCGCGCTGTGTGGATCTGCCGAAGCTGCGGCGCGGCGAGGTGAGTGCCGTCTGCTTCGCGGCTTACATTCCACAAGGGATGCGCGACGCGGCGGGACATGAGGCGGCAACTTCCCGCGCCCGGGCGATGCTGGGTTCCATCACCGCCATGGCCCAGGGCGAGGCTGGCGGCATGTTGGCGTTGAGTGCCGCGGCGGTGGAGGCGGCCTTCGCGGCGGGCAAGCCGGGCATTATTCCGGTGATTGAAAACGGCTATGCCATCGGCAAAAACATCGCGCTGCTGGATGAGTTCGCAGGGCTGGGCATCCGCTACATGACCCTCACCCATAATGGCCATAACGAGATCGCGGATGCTGCCATCGCTCTGCCCGTGCTGGGGGACAAGGCGGAGAAATATGGCGGGCTGTCGGATTTCGGACAATCCGTGGTGACGCGCATGAACGAGCTTGGCGTGCTGGTGGATGTCTCTCACGCCTCCAAAAAAACCATGATGCAGGCGGCAAGGCTTTCGCGCACGCCGGTGGTGGCGACGCATAGCTGCATGAAAACCTTGTGCGACCATAAGCGGAATCTGGATGACGAGCAGTTGGAGATTCTGGCCGCCACGGGCGGGCTGGCGCAAATCACCATTGTTTCCAATTTCCTGCGGCCCAAGGCGCGGGCGAGCGACCTCACCGTGGAAGACATTGTGGACCACGTGGATTACGCGGTGAAACGCATGGGGATAGACCATGTCGGCATCGGCACGGATTTCGACGGCGGCGGTGGCGTGCGCGGCTACATGAACGCGGCGCAAACCCCCAACCTCACCGCCGCGCTGGCAAAGCGGGGTTATGGGCGGGAAGAAGTCTTCAAAATCTGGGGCGGCAATTTCCTGCGGCTTATGCGCAAGGCTGAAACCATTGCAGCGGAGAGAAAAGCCGCGGCGGATTAGGCTCTCATCTGGCCGGCCATAACCAAGCCGCTCCGCGCACGCCCGAACTGTCCCCATGCTTTGCCTTCACGATATTCGGCGAAACATGGTCTGAGAACACATAAGGCCGCATCAGGCTGGGCAGCTGTTCATAGAGATGCTCCATGTTCGAAACCCCGCCGCCGAGCACGATGCAATCCGGGTCCAGCAGATTGGTGATGGTGGCGAGTGCTCTGCCCAACCTTTCTACATGGCGGTTTAGTGCCGCCTGTGCTGCTATATCACCCGCTGCGGCACGGGCGGGCAGGGCGCTGGCATCCGCATGGCCTGGCCCATCGCATTCCTGGGCCAAAGCGGGACCGGCGAGGTAAAGTTCCAGGCACCCCGCCTGCCCGCACCAGCAGGGTTTCAGTGGAAGCTCATCGGGCTTTGGCCAGGGCAGGGGCGTGTGGCCAAACTCCCCCGCCAGACGGTGGCGGCCTTCCAGAATACCGCCATTCACCACGATTCCCGCCCCGGTTCCGGTGCCGAGGATAACCCCGAACACCACGGCGCAACCCATTGCCGCGCCATCCGCCGCTTCGGAAAGGGCGAAGCAATTCGCGTCATTGGCCACGCGCACCGGGCGGCCTAGCAGGGCGGCGAGGTCGCGGTCGAACGGGTGGCCGTTAAGGGCGTTGGAATTGGCGTTTTTCACCAGCCCGGTGGCCGGCGAGATGCAGCCCGGTATGCCCACGCCCACGCTGGCACCCGGCCCGGTCTCCCGCCCGGCCTCTTCCA
This sequence comes from Pseudomonadota bacterium, assembly GCA_021826425.1. Taxonomy (GTDB): domain Bacteria; phylum Pseudomonadota; class Alphaproteobacteria; order Acetobacterales; family Acetobacteraceae; genus Acidocella. Next base: position 7,300 of record JAKAZY010000081.1, on the reverse strand, counting down.
CCATATCGGCGATGTTGCGCAAGGCGGCGTTGTAGCCGGGGGGGGTGGCGCGGCGGCGGCGCAGCAGCGGGTGGCCGGTTTCGTCCAGCACCATAATCTCAGTCTTGGTCCCGCCTAAATCTATGCCGATGCGATGCGCCATGTCTGGCTTCTGGGCCGAAACGCTGGCTTGCTCAAGCCTGTATGATGGCGCATGATTCTTGCCATGAGCGAATGCCTGATCGATGCCCAATATCAAAAATCGCCAATTCCGGTGCTGCGGGCGGCGCGCGCGCTGCGCGGGCTGGGGCCGGGCGAGAAGCTGCGGATTCTGGCGACAGACCCGGCGGCACTGGCCGATATGAGAGATTTTTGTAAGACCAGCGGCCATGCCTTGATCGCCGCCAGCGAGAGCAAGGGCGTGTTCAGTTTTTCCATTAAATGTCAGAGAGACGATAAATGAGCGTCGCACTTTTCACCCATCCTGTTGCCCTGACGCATGATACGGGAGCGCACCACCCCGAATGCGCGGACCGGCTGCGCTACGTTCTTCGGGCTCTGGAGGCGCCTGAATTCGCCCCGCTATTGCGCGAGCAGGCGCCGGAGGCAACGCGCGCGCAACTGACAGCCGTGCATGACCAGGCCTATGTGGAGGCGATCTTCGCGCTTCCGCAGGATCGTATGATCGCCATCGACGGTGACACCATCTTCAGCCCTGGCACGCTGGAAACTGTGCTGCGCGGCGCGGGCGGGGCGGCGGCGGCTGTGGATGCGGTGATGGAAGGCTGGGCCAAGGCCGCCTTTGTAGCCATGCGCCCGCCCGGCCACCATGCGGAATCAGACCGGGCCATGGGTTTCTGCTTTTTCAACAACGCCGCCGTGGCCGCCCGCCATGCCCGCGACAAATGGGGGCTAAAGCGCGTTGCCGTGGCGGATTTCGATGTGCATCACGGTAACGGCACACAGGAGATTTTCTACCGGGACCCGGCGGTGATGTATGCCTCCTCGCACCAATCTCCTTGCTTTCCTGGCACTGGTTCGAAGTCTGAAACCGGGGTGGGCAACATCTTCAATGTGCCGCTGCCGCCCGGCACGGATGGACCGGCGTTCCGTGCCGCGTGGCGGGAAGGCATTTTGCCGGATCTGCGGGCTTTCGCGCCGGAGCTGCTCATCATTTCCGCCGGGTTTGATGCCCATGTCGCGGATCCGTTGGCGCAGTTGCGGCTGCGAGAGCCCGATTACACCTGGCTGACGCAGGAATTGCTGGCCGTGGCGGATGAGTGCTGCCCTGGGCGCGTCGTCTCTTTGCTGGAAGGCGGGTATAATCTCGATGCCCTGGCGCAAAGCTGCGCCGCGCATGTGCGAGCCTTGCTGCGGTTGTGACGGCGATGGTTGCGATTTGGGCGCGGCGCGGATAGGGGGAGCATCCATGACAACAGCTAATTCAGATATTGCCGCCATGTCCTTCGAGGACGCGCTGGCCGCGCTTGAAGTGATTGTGCGCGGGCTTGAATCCGGCCAGCAAAAGCTGGAGGATGCGATTACCGCCTATGAGCGCGGTGCTGCGCTGAAAAAGCATTGCGAAGAGAAGCTGGCCAGTGCCGAGGCGCGGGTGCAGGCCATTGTGGCGCGGGCGGATGGCTCGCTGACGCTCAAGGACGGGGAATAATAATGGCGCTTGATGTTGTGCCCAAACCGGACACCCTGGCTGCTGCGCTGGCCGAAACCTCCCGCCTGGTCGAGGCGCAGCTGGATGCGCTGTTGCCGGTGCCCGAAGGAGCCGAGGCCAAGCTGATCGATGCGATGCGCTATGCCGTGCTGAATGGCGGCAAGCGTATGCGCGCCTTTTTGGTGATGGAGGTGGCGAAGCTGTTCTCCGTCAACCGCACCTGTGCCGCGCGCGTCGCCGCCTCGGTGGAGATGCTGCATGCTTATTCCCTGGTGCATGACGATTTGCCGGCGATGGACGATGACGATCTGCGCCGCGGCCAGCCCAGCTGCCATAAAAAATTCGACGAAGCCACGGCCATTCTGGCCGGTGATGCGCTGCAAACCCGTGCTTTTGAGGTGCTGGCCGAGGAGGACACCCATGCCGACCCCGAAGCCCGCATTGAGCTGGTGCTGGCGCTGGCCGGTGCTTCGGGCATGCGCGGCATGGTCGGCGGGCAGATGATCGACATGCAATCAGAAGGCAAGGACCTCTCCGGCCCGGAGATTACCCGCTTGCAGGCGTTGAAAACGGGGCGGCTGATCCAATACGCCGCCGAGGCGGGGGCGATTCTGGGCCGTGCGCCCGCAGCCCAGCGCCACGCCATTATTGCCTATGGGCGGGATTTAGGCGGGGCCTTCCAGATTTATGACGACGTACTGGATGAAACCGCGACGCCTGAGGAAATGGGCAAGACCGCCGGCAAGGATGCTGCTTCTGGCAAAGCCACGATGGTGCGCATTCTGGGGCTGGCGCGGGCGAAAGCCCAGGCCCAGAGGCTGGCGGAGCAGGCGGCCGGGCATCTGGATGTTTTTGGTGAACGTGCGGCCCTGCTGCAGGCGCTGGCGCATTTCACGGTCTCCCGCAAGAGCTGATCGGGCTTTCCGCGCCAGCCTCGGCGATGGATCGCTTCGCTGCGCTTGCAATGACGAGAGCAATCCCTGCCCATAATGTGACGAGGCATTAAACACGAAACTCTCATGAAATACGGCGTCTGGCGAGAGTTTTTTTGCCATTCAAGCATTTTTCTTGCTTTAAGAGAATTTATGCCTTAGCTTAAATGATACTATCCAGAAACAAAAAACCACCCCGGCCAGCGTGCCCTGCCAACGTCATAAGGCCGGTTTAATCAAGGGGTTAAAGAGCAAATGACCGTTGAAAATCCGGGCGTAGAAAATCTACCAGACTCTGCCAGCGATGAAATGTCCTATACCGCGCATGAGCTAAAACGCGAGACCGGGTGGTTTGGCGCATTCGTGATCGGTCTGGCCGGCACAATTCTGGTCACCGGCATTGCCCCGGTGATGGTCACAACGCTCGGCGCGTCCTGCATTCCGGTAACCGTGGTCATCACCTTGACCGGCTGGCTGCTCTGCCTGTTCCTGGCCGAGCTGGCCGCCATGATGCCTGAGCGTACCGGTGGCGCACCTTCTTATGCCTATCCCGCCTTCAAGAACCGCTGGCCAAGATTAGCCAAGCACATCAATGGGGTAACAGCCTGGATGTACTGGCTGGGGTGGTTTCCCGTCGGGCCGCTGAACATGATCCTCGCCTCCTTCTACCTTGCGGCTTTGTTCGGGCTGAACACCACGGCGGGCATCAACCCGCTCGGCACGCCGATTGCCTATTGGACTCTGGGAATTTCATTCGTCGGCATGCTGCTGTTTTTTATCCCGGCCTATCTTGGCATCCGCTTTGGCGCGGGTTTTGCCAAGGTGCTCGCGTTCCTGTCGATGGTGCCGCTCACTTTCATCGCTGTCTCCTGGATTTTCGCGCCTTCCGTCGTGCATATGAGCGAGCTGTCTGGCTTCCGGCATCTGGATGGCACCGGCTTTTTCACCGGCATGAGCGGCCATGGCTGGCTGGCCGTCTACATCGCCTATTCCTTCCTGCTCACCTGGAACGTGATCGCGATGGAAGCAGCGGCCTGTTATATCGGTGAGTGCGCCGACCCTGGGCGTGACGCCAAAATAGCCCTTAACCTCGAGGGTGGATACGGCGTTTTCATCTATACCCTGGTGCCTATCGCCTTTGTCGTTGTCCTCGGTGCCAAGGCCCTCTCCAATTCCGCACTGGCGGACCCGAAAACAATCTTCGTCACTTTTGCCAGCAAGATCTTCCCCGGGTCTGGCGGTGTGCTGAACTGGGTGATCGCGGGCATGCTCATCATTGCCCTCGCCCTTTCGGCGCTTAATGCGATCATGGGCTCTGGTCGTGCTCTCTACCAGATGGCGCTGGACGGTGAATTCCCCCGCTTTTTCCAGAAGCTGAACAAGCATGGCGTTCCCGCCAATGCCATGGCGTTCAATGTGGTCTGCTCACTCATCGTGGTGCTCATGGGCGGGGCTGTACAAATCTACACCTTCTCCAATGTTGGCTACACTGCCTCGTTCATCCCTGTCCTTGTTGGCTATTTCATTCTCCGCCAGGACAAAAAAGACATGCCGCGGCCCTATAAATTGCCCGAATTCATGAAATGGGTGGCACTGGCCATGGCGGCGTTCTATCTCGTCGTCTGGTCATATGGCGGGTATGTCTATTCGGGTATGGGTGGCGCGCGGATTTATTACTGGCTGGGCTGGGCGGTGTTGTTCGCCTACCTGCCATTCTACTGGTACCGCACCTATATCGAAAATCCCCGGATGAGCGCTCTGGAGCAACAGATCCAAGCTGCGGGTGAGTAATATTCTTCTCGCCTCCGAGGGAAGGGCGTTCAGCCGGCCTGCCATTGCGCAAGCGGCAGCATTGGCAGGCCGGGGCGAGACAGTTAAAATCCTTGCCATCGCGCGGATCTGGGGAGTGGCTTTGGGTTTTCCTAACCCCTGGCTGTTGCCGTCGAAACAGGAATGGGCCCAGCAGCGTGACAATGTTGCCGCCGCAATCGCCAAATTGGAGGCGCTTGGGGTGGAGGCTAGCGGCAATGTGCTTGCGACGCGCAACCCGTCCAAGCGTATCGCCGCGGAAGCCGCCCGCCTGGGCTGCAGCGCAATTGTAATGGCGGCAGATGCCCCCCGGCACCAGTTTTTTGCTGGCATGTTCTGGTCCCAGGAGCCCTACCGGGTAAAGCGGCGCACCGGGCTGCCGGTGCATCTCGTGTTAGAGCAATAATCACCTGAGTTGATCCGAAAGACTCAATTCAGGTGATTGCGAATATTCGTAAAGGTGAAGCCAGAGCGCGATGACTTCAGGTTCGCTCATTTTGCGAGCGAGCCTGGAGTCTGAATCGCCCTCTATCTCATTGTTTAGAGGCGGACTCAGCTTTGGGTTCGGATCACCTTCTGATTCGATCCAAAATGATTTGACCCTATAGAGAAAACCGCCCCAGCCGGAACGCCGCCGGATCGACGATGGGCGCATCTCCCGCCACGATATCCGCCATCAGCCGTCCCGCGCCGGGGCCGATGCCAAAACCATGACCGGAAAACCCAGTGGCGATGTAGAAGCCCGGCTGTGTCTCCACCTTCGAGATCACCGGGATGGCATCTGGCGTGCCGTCGATGAACCCCGCCCAGCTTTGCGCCACCTTGGCCCCGGCGAAGGCGGGAACATCCCGCGCCAGCTCCTGCATAGCCTGGCGCAGCCCGCGCCTCTGAGGCGCAGGGTCCAGGGTGCGTTCCTGCTCGAACGGGACAGCGCGGCCCGTGAGATAATCCCGCTTTTGTTGCCATTCTCGTAGGAATTGACTGGACAGATGCGGGCGCAGGTAGTCCCGCTCCGAGAGAAACTCCGGCAAGAATTTGAAAAACAACCTGAATGCGTCGGGCGTTATCTCGGGCGAGGAGATCCAGCCATTGGCGATGGTGTAGCCGCCATCCAGCCGCTTGCGAAAGGCGTAATGGCGCGTGGACGCGGAAAGTTCCGGCCCGTCCAGAGGCTCTGTGCGCAGCACCGAGGAGCGCACTTTGAGTTGGGGCAGCTCAACGCCATGCTTGCGGCAGAACAGGCGCGACCACGCGCCGCCCGCCAGAACCACTTTCGTGCAGCCAATGCGGCCATGCTCGGTTTCCACGGCGGTGATTTTTCCGGCTTCACGCTGCAACCCGCGCACGGCGCAATTTTGTAAAATCAACACACCCTGCGCCAGCGCGGCGCGAGCCATGGCGGGGGTAGCAAACTGGGGTTCGGCCCGGGCGTCGCTTTCTGTGTAAAGCGCGCCGGTAAAGCGCTGCGTGGTTCCAGGCAACAGGCCCGCGGCACCCGCGGTGTCCAGAACCGTGGCGGTAGCGCCCAGTGGCACGGCCTTGGCCGCCCAGGCTGCACGCGTGCGCTGTTCTTTTTCGGTGGTGTTGAGATAGGCGATGCCGCAGACCCGGAACCCGGTCTCCTCGCCGGTAAGCTCGTTCATTCGGTGCCAGAGTTTCTGAGACTCCAACATCAGCGGCAATTCGCGCACATCGCGCCCCTGCACGCGCACCCAGCCCCAGTTCCGGCTGGATTGCTCGGCGGCGATGCGGCCTTTCTCGCACAGCACCACCCGGGCACCCTTTTGCGCCAAGCTCCAGGCGGTGCAGACGCCAATGATGCCGCCGCCAATCACCACCACATCCGCGCTTACGGGGGGGGTGGCGGCTTGCGTGTTAACATTGCCAACCTCAGGTCCCATCGTGGTGAGGCTCCCGCGGCAACCTGTTGCTGGTCATCTGGTATCAGCGCAGTGGAATAGTGGCGTGGCGCAGCTCGCCCAAATATTCCCGAGGTGGTGCCTCGTGGCAGCAGATCAGCCAGTAGGGCAGCACCAGCAGTAATGTCCAGGCAAAATTCCAGATAAGCTGGGCATGCGCCTCCAGTGGCCATTGAGTGGGAAACAACACCAAGTCCAGCAGCCAGAGCGTGCGCCAAAGCAAGCCGCTCAGCCGCACCGCTGGAGCCACCCGCGCATGGCGCGCGCCGCGCGCCTGCTGGGTGTTGATCTGCATATAGGCCGCCCCGGCCATGATGCCGAGGCACAGCATGTCTTCGAAGAAATCCACGGAATAAGGCCGGTCGAACAGATGCACCCAAAACAGCCCGGCCAACGCGCCGGCCCCGGTGCAGATGCGGGCCAGGGTGAATACCTGCACGCCAAACCACCACTCAGCCCGGTCAACCCCCGGCTGCAGCACCCGGTCGATGATGAAATCGTCTGCCTTTCGTGCCAACCCAATCATATCCCTGGCCAATATCTTCGTCCCGTCAGACGATTGCCTTCACCAAAGCCCGCCGCAGCGAACCACGTGCCGCCGCCAGCCTCTCTTGGGCTGCCTCCGGCGGCAGCCCAAGCCTGAGGGCCAGTACAGCAAGTTTAACATGCATTCCGCAAGCCTCCAGTTCAAGGTTGGCTGTGCGTTCATCGGCATCCGTCAGTGCCATCACCATGCGCAACGCCCGTTGGCGCAGCTTGGCGTTGCTGGCGCGCATATCCACCATGAACGGGCCGAAGGTTTTGCCGAGGCGGATCATCACCGCCGAGGACAGGATGTTAAGGGCGATCTTCTCGGTTGAGCCGGCGGAAAGCCGGGTGGAGCCGGCGATGATTTCCGGACCAGAGAGGATCTCTACCGCGATATCCGCCGCTTTCGCCATGGCGCTGCCGTGGTTGTTCACAATCGCGCCTGTCAACCCACCCAGCCCCGC
>JAKAZY010000080.1 GCA_021826425.1 Pseudomonadota bacterium | reverse complement strand
CGGATGATCGACTCGCTGCAGATGTTTGGCATCGGTGCCAGCTGGGGCGGGTTTGAGAGCTTGGTGCTGCCGACCACGGGCACCATCCGCCGCTCCGCCGGCACCGGCCGGTTCGAGGGCGAGGCCCTGCGCTTGCAGATCGGGCTGGAGAATATCGACGATCTGATCACCGATCTGGAACAAGGCCTGGCCGCCTTGCGCGGCGCATGACCTTGCTGCCGCCCCTGCTGTCCGGGTTTCTCGGCACGATGGGGCTGGCCTTTATCATAGGGCTGGAGCTGCACGCCTATCGGCGGCGGGATGAAGCGGCACTGGAGCTGCAGGCGCAGGGGTTCGGCACCACCCGCACCGTCACGCTGATTGCCGCCCTTGGCTTCGTGCTTTGGGTGATTGCGCCGGTGACCCCCTTCTGCGTGGGGCTGGGCGTGTTGGGGTTGGCGCTTCTGCTGGATTACCGCAAGCGTGTGAAAGCAGGGGACTCCTCGCTGGTGCCCACGGTAATCGGGTTGATCGCCTACACGCTGGGGCCGCTGATGCTGACCGCACCGCTTGCGCTGATCGCGGCGCTGACGGTGCTGATTTTGCTCGCACTTGGCGAACAGGTGAAGATACGCCGCTTCTCCGACGCCTTCCCGACTGAAGAAGGTGTCACGCTGGCGAAATTCCTGATCCTGGCCGGGCTGATCTATCCGCTGCTGCCTGGAACAGAAGTGCCGTATTTGCCCGGCATCACATGGACAAAAATCTGGGTGGCGGTGCTGGTGATCTCCGGCATTTCCTATATCGGCTATCTGGCGCACCGTTATGTGTTCCCGCGCGCGGGCACGTTGCTGACGGGCGTGCTGGGTGGACTATATTCCTCCACCGCCGCCACGGTTGTGCTGGCGCGCGCCTGCCAGGCGGAGCCGGGTAGTGCCGCCTTTGCCCCCGCCGCCGTGATTATTGCCACCGCCATGATGTATGCGCGGCTGCTGGCACTGATCACTCTGCTGGGGCACCGCGATGCGGCCCTGGCCCTGGCCCTGCCCTTTGGCGGGCTGTTTGTGGCGTCGCTCGCAGTGGGGGGCTTGTTGGCTTGGCGGGCGCGCGGCGCGCAGACGCAGACGCATACCACAGTAAGCTCAAACCCGCTTGACCTGCCTGTGGCATTTCTGTTTGCGGCGTTGTTTGTGGTGTTCGCAGGCGTTACTCAGGTCGTAACCATGCGGTTCGGCGCGGCGGGGCTGCATGTGCTCAGCTTCGCCGTCGGGTTCTCGGATATCGACCCGTTCATCCTCTCGCTGCTGGCTGGTAAATTCAGTGTTAGCGCCAGTGCTATTACCGGCGCCGTGCTGATTGCCAGCGCCAGCAATAACATCCTGAAAGCAGGCTATGCGTTGGCCTTTGCGCGCAACCGCAAAATGATACCCGCCGCCGCATGGCTTGGCATTACCGCGGCGGTCTCGTTCGGTATTACTTTTTTCTAGGGCGTTCAGCTTTTAGCTGAACGCTCTAATTTTATGTTTGAGCGAGCAATTTCATGCATTTATCTTGACGCCGCCGCGTCACTCTAAATGCTTATTGCTCTAAACCACAGTTTCACCGTGCCAGACAACAGGCGGCACCGTGAAGCAATGGCCGACATTGCCGCGCCATTGCTGGAAGCCAGGCGATTCGCGGAAGATGACCATATGAGCGTCCACGCTTTCCCATTGCACCATCAGCAGGAACTTGGACGGCTCCTCGACCGAGCGCTGCACGCCCATGCCGAAGCAGCCTTCCGCCGCCAGGAAAACCGGACGGGATTTGGCAGCGCCTTCGATGAAGGCGTCCTCCATGCCGGGTTTGATTTCGATGAGCGCGAATTCTGTAACCATGTTCAGCCTCCAACCGTTTTCGTCAGCTGCTCGCCCAGCCCTTCAACGCCAAGTCGCAGGCTTTGGCCGGGGCGCAAATAGATGGGCTCGGGCTTCCTGCCCATCCCCACTCCCGCCGGCGTGCCGGTGGCGATGATATCGCCAGGGTAGAGCGTGATGAATTGCGAAACATAGGAGACGAGCATCTGCACGCCGAAGATCATATTGGCGGTGGTGCCATCCTGCATCATCTTCCCATCCACTTCGCAGAATAGGCGTAATTGCTGCGGGTTTGGCACCTCGTCCTTGGTGACCAGCCAGGGGCCGACGGGGCCGAAATGATCAGCACCTTTGCCTTTATCCCAGGTACCGCTGCGCTCGGTCTGATATTCGCGCTCACTGACATCGTTCACAATGGTATAGCCGGCGACATAATCTAGCGCCGACGCCTCTGGCACGCGCGAGGCCTTGGTGCCGATGACAACAGCGAGCTCCACCTCCCAATCGGTTTTACGCGAGCCGGGCGGGATGATGATATCGTCATTGGGGCCGCAAAAAGCGGAGAGCGATTTCAGGAACAGAATCGGCTCCTTGGGGATCTTGCCGCCGGTTTCGGCCGCATGGTCGGCATAGTTCAGCCCGACACAGACAAAATTCAGCGGACGCGGAACAGGCGGGCCGATGCGGTGCGTGGCTTTCAGCAGGGGCAGTTTGGCAGGGTCTAGCTCTTGCAGCTGCGCCAGCCATTGCGGGGTCAACACCTCGCCGGTGACGTGCTGCAACGCATCATCCACTGTGCGAATGGCACCCTCAGAATCTAGTATGCCCCATTTTTCCATGCCCTCGTCGCCATAGCGCAGCAGTTTCATCGGCGTCTCCTTACTGGCCGCTTGGTGTACAGCGCAAAGCTGGGTGGCAAAGATGCGGCGTGTCAAAGCCTGGATTTCATACTACCGATAACTTAGGGTGTCGGGAGAGGGTTCCAAAGCACATGCCAATGTATATTTTGCATGCCAAGGACCGGCCGGGCGCGCTACAGCGTCGGCTGGATTTCTATGCCGCCCACCGCGCTTTTCTGGAGGAGCAGGACGAGGCCGGCCCGGTTTGCGTTGTCATGTCCGGCCCTCTGCAAACCGATGACGGGGAGATCATGACGGGATCACTGTTGCTTCTGGAGGCCCCTGACCGTGATGCGATCGAGCGTTTCGTGGCCCAAGACCCCTTCACCCGCGAGAAAGTCTGGGGCGAAATTAGTATTTCACGGTTTCACCGCCGCCCCCGGCCTGGACGCAACATTCCCGCACGCTGACCTGCAAAATCAAGACACTGGAATCAAAAAAGGCCGATCCTGAAGGACCGGCCTTTAGCATCTCTTTCGATGCCTTGTTTGTTAGCTCCCTAAACTTGGCGACTGACATTTACTGCCCCGCTTACCGTTCGCTCTTTTCAGAAGCAACCCGGTAACTGTTATATATGCCGCGTAACGGATTGTGACGGAAAAGCGGCAGGCTGACAAGTGCGCACATGATGTTTTTTGCAGTTTGATGAGTTGATGTGGAAGTTTCCTTCATCCTGGCGTCGCGGTCTCATAACAGAGACAGCAGCGCCCTTACCGCCATGCGCAGTTCCTCGGCCGCCTGGGTGGTGGGGCCGGCTTCGGTAACGCCCAGCCCATCAGCAAAGGCATTGGCGTAACCGGCGCGGTTTGCAAGCGCCACGGGTAGAAGCTGGAGCCGTCGCGCGGCAATCTCAGCCTCCAGGCGCTTGCGCAACCGCGAGGTGGCTGGGGCGCGGTTGAACAATAATACCGCCGGGCGGTGTTCCTCCGTCGCCAGCTTCAGCGTGCCCTCGGCAGCCCATAAATCCGGCGGCGCGGGGTTGAGCGGCACCAGAACGATATCCGCCCCACGAATTGCTCGTCTTGCGTCGCTGTCAATCGCCGGTGGTGTGTCCACCAGCACATAATCGTGCGCAGATTTCAGCTTTTCCAACTCATTGGCGAGCCGCCAGCCGGAAACGGTGAACACCTCAAGGCCCGGCCCCGCCTTGTGCGCGGTGGCGCGCAGCCGGCCCCAGGCTGTGAGGCTGGCTTGCGGGTCGATATCCAGCAGCGCAACTTTGCCCCCCTGCGCCAGCGCCACACCGAACTGCGCTGCAATCATGGTCTTGCCCGCACCGCCTTTTTGCTGTGCAACCGCTATTATCTTCCCCATCAACAGCCTCCTGCTGAGGGTCAGTAAATGGCATATTCGTTTGAACGGCCAGAGAATTGTGTGGGCGCGCTGCTGACCCCGGCGCAGATGAGCCGGGCAGATGCACTGGCGAATAACACCGAGAGCCTGATGGAGGCCGCCGGGCGGGCGGTTGCACGCAGTATCATGCAACGTTGCCGGAAAGTGCCGGTGCTGGTGCTGGCCGGACCAGGGAATAACGGCGGCGACGGCAAGGTGGCGGCGCGGTATCTGGCCCAGGAGGGGTGGCCGGTGCGCGTGAAGGATTTCCGCGAGGCCGAACCCAAGGACGTATCCCGTGCAGGCTTGGTTATAGACGCGATTTTCGGTGCCGGGCTCACGCGAGATCTGGATGAGCGGACCATCGCCCTCTTGAGGGCCGCACAGCGGATTGTGGCGGTGGACGTGCCCTCCGGGCTGGATGGCGCCACGGGGCAAATGCGCGGCTACGCCCCGCAGGCGGAGTTCACCGTAACCTTCGTGCGTAAGAAGCCAGGACATCTGCTGTTCCCCGGCCGGGCATTATGCGGGGATGTGCTGCGGCACGATATCGGGATGCCTGATGCGATTATCGGGCAAGTGGGGCCTGATATTTGGGAAAATGGCCCGGGCCTGTTCTGGCTGCCAAAGCATAGCGCCACGGGACATAAATATAGCAGCGGCGATGTAACCATCCTTTCCGGTGCACTGCCAGGCGCGGCAAGGCTGGCGGCGATGGCGGCGCGGCGCGCGGGGGCGGGCATGGTGAGTATCGCGGCGAAGGATGCGGCCCCGCTGCCGGAGGCCGGCATATTGCTGCGGCATGAAAATCTGAGCGTTTTGCTGGAAGATTTGCGTCGCAAGACATGGGTTGTCGGCCCGGGGCTGGGCCTGGAGGTGGCCGGCAAAAAGCTGGCACAATTGGTGGCGGCCAAGGGGCTTGCCATCTTGGCCGACGCGGATGCTTTAAGCGCCTGTGCCAGTGCGCCTGAACGCTTGCGCGGGGTTTCGGTGATCACGCCGCATGAAGGCGAGTTTGTCCGGCTGTTTGGCCCGATTGGCCCGGACAAGCTGGCCGCCGCGCGTCGCGCCGCCACTCTTACCGGCGCGGTGACGGTCCTGAAAGGACCGGATACGGTGATCGCAGCACCCGATGGCCTGGCCGCGATCAACGCCAATGCACCCGCCTGGCTGGCAACCGGCGGCACCGGAGATGTGCTGGCGGGTTTGATCGCCGCCTTGCTGGCCCGCGGCATGGCGCCCTTCCCCGCCGCCTGCGCCGGTGTATGGCTGCATGGCGAGGCGGCAAATGCGGCGGGACCTGGCATGCTGGCGGAGGACCTCCCGGTCTTGCTTGGCAAACTGATGCAAAGGTGACGCCTCACATCGCCCCGCAAAGCAGACGAATCCGAAATCATCGCGCTCACATTTGTTCCTGCGCCATCCGCGGCGGGAGCGCGCGTTTTACCGGAACGGGAAACGCATTATAGTGCTTGCATGAACGATATGCGGCCTCTGGAGCACGGCACGGGCAAATTGGAAACGCTGGCTGCCATTGAGCGCAAGCTGCTTTGGCTTTCAGCCTGGATCATCCATCACGCCAATCATATCCGCCCGAACCCTACGGCGGAAAAGATTGGCGGGCATCAGGCCTCCTGCGCTTCCGTCGCCTCCATCATGACGGCTTTATACCTTGACGCGCTGCGCCCACAGGACAGGGTGGCGGTGAAGCCGCATGCCTCGCCGGTCCTGCATGCCATCAATTATATGCTGGGCCGGCAGAGCCGCGAGAAGCTGGAGAATTTCCGGCAGATGGGCGGGGCGCAGGCCTATCCCTCCCGCGCCAAGGATGGCACGGAGATCGATTTTTCAACCGGCTCGGTTGGGCTCGGTGTTGCCATCACCAGCTTTTCCGCACTGATCCAGGACTACGTGCGGGCACATGAAATGATGCCCCCCGGCCTGCAACGCGCCCGCAACGTGGCGGTGGCGGGTGATGCGGAGCTGGATGAGGGTAACATCTACGAGGCCCTGCTGGAAGGCTGGAAGCACGACGTACGCGATGTCTGGTGGGTGGTGGATTGCAACCGCCAGAGCCTGGATTCGGTAATGCCAGATCGGCTGTTCGGCCGGTTCGAGGGCATGTTCCGTGACATGGGCTGGCGGGTGATGACCCTGCGCTATGGGCGGCGGCTGCAGGAGGCGTTCGCCCGGCCGGGTGGCTCTTCGCTGCGCGGCTGGCTGGATGAATGCCCCAATTCAGTCTACTCCGCCCTCACCTTCCAGGGTGGGGCAGCCTGGCGCGAGGCGCTGCTGCGCGACATGAGCAAAAGCCGCGGGGTGCGCACGATCATCGACCCGCTGAGCGATGTGGCATTGGCCGGGCTGATGACCAATCTGGCCGGGCACGATCTTGGCACGCTCACCGGCGCCTTCGCCCAAGCCGCGCTGTCCGACCAGCCGACGCTGTTTCTTGCCCATACCATCAAGGGAAATGGCCTGCCTCTGGCCGGACATAAGGATAACCATGCCGGGCTGATGACGCCCGAGCAGATGGACGAATTCCGCACCGCCATGAATATCCGCCCCGGCCATGAATGGGACAGGCTGGAAGGGCTGGAGCACCCAAAACTTGTGGAACAGGTGCTCCACGAGGCTCCTTACGCCCTAACGCTCTCGCCGAGCGGGCGGCAGCTGGGGGCGCCGGTGGTGAAGGTGCCAGAAAACCTCCCGCAGCCGCGCATCGTCGGCCGGCGGATGAGCACGCAAGGCGGCTTCGGCGAGATCCTCTCGGAGATCGGCCGCGCAACGGGGGAGAGCAAGGCGCTCTCACAGGCAATCGTCACCTCCAGCCCAGATGTAGCGACCTCCACTAACCTCACCTCCTGGATCAACCGCCGCGGCATGTTCGCGCGGGATGCGCAAGAAGATGTATTCCGCAAGAACAAGGTTGCCTCAATGGCCCGCCAGGACATGCACCCGGGCGGGCAACATATCGAGCTGGGCATTGCGGAGCAGAGCCTGTTTCTGCTTCTGAGCGCGGCGGGGCTGGCGCATGATCTGTACGGTGCCCGGCTGCTGCCGGTGGGCACGGTGTATGATCCGTTCGTGAATCGCGGTCACGACGCGCTGTATTACGCCTGCTACCAGGATGCGCGGTTTCTACTGGTTTCAACGCCCTCCGGCATCACCTTGGCGGCGGAAGGCGGCCAGCACCAGGCTACCAACACGCCGCTGCTGGGCATTGTGCAGGATAAGCTGGCGGCCTTCGAGCCTGCCTATTGCGATGAGCTGCGGATTTTGATGCGCCATGCGTTTGAATATATGCAAAAACCGGAAGGCTCAGCTGTATGGCTGCGGCTTTCCAATCTCGCCTTGCCGCAGCCGGCACGGGAGCTGAACGCCGAGCATGTGATTAACGGCGCGCACTGGATTGTGCCGCCCGCCGCGGGAGCGGAACTCGCCATCGCCTATCAGGGGCCAATGGCGGCGGAAGCGGAAAAGGCGTTCGAGATTGTGCGTGAGGAGGTGCCTGGTAGCGGGCTGCTCGCCATCACCAGCCCCAACCGGCTTTATGCGGGATGGCGCAGGGCACAGCGCCAACGGCGCGAGGGCGTTAAAGCCCTGGCGCATATCGAGGAGATATTGGCGCCTCTTGCCCCCGGTGCCGCGCTGGTGACCGTGCTGGACGGGCACCCGGCGGCGCATTCCTGGCTGGGCGCGGTGCGCGGCCAGCGGGTGATGGCGCTGGGGCCAGACCATTTCGGCCAGTCCGGTACGGTGGCGGAATTATACCGGGAGTATGAGATGGATTGCGCCGCGATATTGGATGCCTGTGCGGAGGCACTGGCTTAACCTTCCATACCTCTTCCGTCCTTGGCGAGCAGGCGCAGAACGCTGGCCGCCGCCCCCAGGAATGCAGCGAATGATGCGAAAGCCAGGCAGGTTCTGGTGGGCGCGGGATGGGCGAGGCCAAGCGTGATGGCCACCAGCATGCCGCCCATGGTCTGCCCGAGCAGACGGGTGACGGAGATCATGCCGCTAGCACCCGCCAGGCGCGCATGCGGCGCGTTCATCAGCATGGCTTTGTTGTTGGGCGGCTGCACCAGGGAAAAACCGACCCCGGCCAGGGCGATACGCCAAGCAATGTTAATATCCGTCGGCGCGGCGGGCAGCAGGCGCAGCAACAGGAAACCCAGGCTGAGGATCACCATGCCAAGGGTCGAAAGGAAGGCCGCCGGGTAGCGATCCGCCAGCCGCCCGACCAGCGGTGCCGTGAGCACAATCATCAAAGGCCAGGCGGTGATGACGATGCCGGTTTCCACCGGGCCGCGATGCAGCACATCGGTAAGGTTGAAGGGCATCGAGATGATGAAGAAATTGGATGCCAGGAACGACAGAAATCCGGTGGCGAAGGCCGCCGCGAAACCGCCGCGCGCCAGCAGATCTACCGGCAGCAGCGGGTGGGGACGGGAGAGTTGCAGCCGGACCAGCAAGACCATGGCAACAATGCCAAGGGTGAGCAGCCCAAACCCCACCACCCCACCATTGCCTTGCGCAAAATGATCGCCGCCCACGACGATGCCCCCGAGCGCCAGCGCCAGAAGTGCAGTGCTAATCGTGTCAAATTTCACATTTACCCGTGGGGTTTGCGGCAAGGCCGTAAGCGCGAAGCAAAACGCCAATCCGCCAAGAGGTAAATTGATCAGGAACAGCCATTTCCAGCTGGCCACGCTGAGCACGGCCGCCCCTACGGAAGGCCCCAGCGCCACGCCCAGCGCGGTGATGAGCCCATTGAGCGCGATGCCGCGCCCGAGCAGTGCAGAAGGATAGATATAGCGCACCAATGCCGCGTTGACCCCAAGGATACAGGCGCCCCCAAGCCCTTGCAGGGCCCGCGCTACCGCCAGTTCCGGCAATGTCTGCGACATCGCGCAAAGCAGCGAGGCCACCACGAACACAACAAGGCCGATGCGGCACATGCGGGCATGGCCGAATTTTTCACCCAGCCGCGCCACCGGCAGCAGTGACGTTACATTGGCAAGCTGATAGGCGTTGATGACCCAGATGGAAGCCGAGGCCGTGGCGTGGATATCGCGCGCGATCTCGGGCATGGCGATGTTGACCACCGCATAATCCAGCACCGAGAGCAGCACCGCCAAGGCCACCGCGAACATCGCCCGCCGCCTGGCCGGGCGGGGCAAGCCATCCTGAAGCAGGGCTTCGGCCATGCGGGGCGGTATCCGGAGAAATTCAGACCGTTTCGCTGATCCTGATCGCGGCTTTGCAGCCCAGCCGGATGAGCCCAGAGAGCAGCCTATAGGCCGGTGCCTGCTCGGCCCCGTTCTCCAGCCCGATATCGCGGTGTTCCAGCTCCTCCTGCCGGAAGGCTTCGATGGTGTCTTTCAGCACCGCCTCGTCCGCACCCAGCGCGTCGCGCTGGGCGGCATAATGGGCGTCGATGGTTTCCTCCACCGCCACCGTGCAGGCCATGGCGGCCTTTTCGCCAAGCGCTGCGGTAAGCGCGCCAAGGGCAAAACCAGCGACATGCCATATGGGCAGCATGGCGGTGGGGCGGGAGCGGCGCTCGGTGATCAGCCGCTCGAAAGTCTGCTTATGAACCGTCTCCTGTTCCAGCATATGGCGCAGCAGATCGCCTTTTGGCCCGCGGCCCAGAACCGCGAGCTGCCCGGCATAAATCCGCTCGGCGCCATATTCGCCGGCATGGTCGACGCGGACGAAACGTTTGATCTGCTCGCTCATGCCCATCTCCTTTTCGTTTTCCGCGTTGCCATCCAGAACAATAGCACCGCGAATATGAT
>JAKAZY010000079.1 GCA_021826425.1 Pseudomonadota bacterium | reverse complement strand
CCAGAACCCGCCGAGGCGAAACCACGCTCCGCCGTCACCGTATTCGCCCTGGTGGCGGATACGGAAGAGGAAGCGCGATATTTAGCCAAATCGCGCGGCGCCTTCTGGGGTATGCGCAACAGAGGCACATACATACCGCTCCCCACCCCGGAAGAAGCGGATATGTTCGATTTTTCCGAGGATGAAAAAGAGCGCATCGCCGCCTCCCAACGCCGCAACTTCATCGGCACCGCACCACAGGTCGCAGCGCGGTTGCATGACCTGGCGCAGGATTTGCGGCTGGACGAAATCGCCATCACCACGGCGGTTTATAATCCGGCGGCCAGAATACGTTCCTACGAGCTATTGGCGCGGGAGTTTGGCCTCACCTGAAATAATTATGTCAAAAACATCATGATATAAATCTTTCAATTTGGAAATCTTGCTTTTGTTTATTTGAATTTATCTAATCGCTTCCAAAATCGGTACTGTGCGAACCTCCGTTATGGAGAACGCAAAACAACCACGAGGATGTAACTGATGGGTGCGAAATTTCGAGTGGTATTCAGCATTGTCGCAGTGCTGGCCGTGGCGGCAGGGCTTTCCGCTTGTCATACAACAGCAGGGCTGGGGCAAGACCTTTCGCAAGGCGGGCACGCCTTAACGAACAGCGCCAACGCCAACGCGCCGCAATCACCGGGAACATGATTTTATTTGGTTTTCATTAGAGCCGGATGATTTTAGATCGAATCACGGCGTGATCCGCTCTAAAATCTGAATCCGCCTCTAAATCAATGAAGTGGAGGACGATTCAAACTTTAGCCTCGCTCGCAAAGTGAACGAACCTAAAGTCATCGCGCTCTAGCAATATCAAAACGCGCTCTAGCAATATCAAAAAAGGAGATGCCGAATGAGCAAAGATCGTATCGAAGGTTCCGCCAAACAAGCCCAGGGCGCCGTGAAGGAAATGGCTGGCAAATTAACCGGTGATGCCAAGCTGCAAGCTGAAGGCAAGGCCGACAAGATTGAGGGCAAGGTGCAGAACGCCGTTGGCGGCGTGAAAGATGCCGCCAAAAAGCACTAACCAGACTTCAAAATGTTTCTCGAAAGCGGCGGGGCAGCCCGTCGTTTTTTTATGCGCGCATCGCATCCAACGCCCGCTGCAAAATCTCCGCCGCCGCCAGCTTGTCTACGATCTCGGCCCGGCGCGCCCGGCTCACACCCGCCTCAATCAAGCGCTCATGCGTATCGACGGTGGAAAAGCTTTCATCCACCATCGCCACCGGTAGGCCGGTGGCTTGGCTTATGCCATGCGCCCAGTCCCGTGCGGCCTGGGCGCGCGGCCCCAGTTTCTGCTCGCCATCCAGCGGCAGCCCCACCACTAGCCCGCCCACCTTTTCTTGCGCGATGATCACCGCCAGCTCGGCCGCGTTCTGCTTCATCTTTGCGCGCGCCAGCGTGGCGTAAGGGCTGGCCACCACCCGGTTCACGTCAGACAATGCCACGCCAATCCGCTTCTGCCCTGGGTCCAGACCCAAAAGCCGCGCGCCAGCAGGCAAAATAGTTAAAAATTCTGGTAGGTTGTAGAGCGCCATGCCCGCCTGTATGGTCCGCCCGGATTTTTTAGCCAAGGGATTTGGGTATGTCGCTCGATGCCGCAACGGTACGCCGTATTGCGAAACTGGCCCGCATAAGGGTGAATGACGAGGAGGTTTCCACCCTCCAGAACGAGCTAAACGCGATTCTGGGCTATGTGGAGCAACTGTCAGAGGTGAACGTGGAGGGCGTGGAACCGCTCTCCGGCGGCGCGCAAATGGCGCTGCGCCAGCGTGAGGACAAGCTCACCGATGGCGACATGGCGGAAAAAATCCTGGCTAACGCGCCAGACCGCATTGGAAATTTCTTTGCCGTGCCGAAAGTAGTGGAATGAGCATTTTTGACCTGAGCCTGGCCAGTGCCGCCAAGGCGCTGAAAGCCAAAGAGATTTCGGCCGTGGAGCTGACCACGGCTTATAACGCGGCGGTTGCCAGCCTTAACCCGCGCCTGAACGCCTACATCACCACCACACCGGAGCTGGCGCTGGCGCAGGCCAAGGCGGCGGATGCGCGAATCGCGGCTGGCACCGCCACCCCCCTCACCGGCATCCCCATCGCCATGAAGGATCTGTTCTGCACCGAGGGCGTGCGCACCACGGCCGCCAGCAAAATCCTGGAGCCGTTCATCCCGCCCTATGAGAGCACCGTCTCGGGCAAGCTGAAAGCGGCTGGGGCCGTTATGCTCGGCAAGGCCAATCTGGATGAGTTTGCCATGGGCTCCTCCAACATCACCTCCGGCTATGGCTCGGTGGAAAACCCCTGGAAGCGCCAGGGCTCGGATGCCAAGCTGGTCCCCGGCGGTTCCTCCGGTGGCTCCGCCGCCGCCGTGGCCGCACGTATCGCGCTGGCCGCCACGGGCACGGATACCGGCGGCTCCATCCGCCAACCCGTTGCCTTTTGTGGCCTGGCAGGCATCAAACCCACTTATGGGCGCTGCTCGCGCTGGGGCGTGGTGGCGTTTGCCTCCTCGCTGGACCAGCCCGGCCCCATGGCCCGCAACGTGGAAGACAACGCCATGATGCTGAACGCCATGGCGGGGTTCGACGAACGCGACTCCACCTCTGCTGTGCGGGCGGTGCCGGACTTCACCGCGGCGCTGACCCGTGGCGTGAAGGGCTTAAAAATCGGCATCCCCGCCGAATATCGGCTGAAGGGCACCAACCCGGAAATTTTGGCGCTGTGGGACAAAGGCATTGCCTGGCTGAAGGCGCAAGGTGCCGAGATTATCGACATCTGCCTGCCCCACACCAAATACGGCCTGCCGGTGTACTACATCGTCGCCCCCGCTGAAGCCTCCTCCAACCTCGCGCGCTATGATGGCGTGCGCTATGGCAAACGCGTGGATGGCGAGGACCTCATCGACCTCTATGAGCGCACCCGCGCTGCTGGCTTCGGCGCCGAGGTCAAGCGCCGCATCATGATCGGCACCTATGTGCTGAGCCACGGCTATTACGACGCCTATTACCTTAAAGCCCAAAAAGTGCGGAACCTGATCCTGAAGGATTTCACGGACGCGTTTACAAAAGTGGACGCCATCCTCACCCCCACGGCACCCTCCGCCGCGTTTGGCCTGGGCGAGAAGATGGACGATCCCATCACCATGTATCTCAACGACGTGTTCACCGTGCCCGCCTCCCTGGCCGGTGTACCCGCCATGAGCGTTCCCGCCGGGCTCTCCGCCGAGGGGCTGCCGCTGGGCTTGCAGATCATCGGCAAGCATTTTGATGAGGAAACGGTGTTCGCGGTCTCCGCCGCCATCGAAACAGCCGCGGGCTTTAGCGCCCTGCCTGAATTGCGAGCGAAATAATGGCTTATTCTCTGGAAGGGCGCACCGGCGCCTGGGAAGTTGTCGTGGGGCTGGAAGTGCATGCCCAGGTGATTTCGGAGTCAAAACTCTTCTCCGGCGCCTCGGCCACCTATGGCGGTGCACCCAACGCGCATGTGTCGTTCATCGATGCCGGTTTCCCCGGCATGTTGCCCGTCATCAACAAGGAATGCGTGGCCCAGGCGGTTCGTACTGGCCTCGGCCTCAAAGCGCAGATCAACCTGTTCTCGCGGTTCGACCGCAAGAATTATTTTTACGCGGATCTGCCGCAGGGCTATCAGATCAGCCAGTTCGCCCACCCCATCGTCGGCACCGGCGAGGTCGAGATCGAACTGCAGGACGGCACCATCAAACATATCGGTATCACCCGCCTGCATCTTGAACAGGATGCCGGAAAATCCATGCACGACCAGCATCCTTCCAAATCGGTCATCGACCTCAACCGCGCGGGCGTGGGGTTGATGGAGATCGTCTCCGAGCCGGATATCCGCTCGCCGGAAGAAGCCGGTGCATATTTGCGCAAAATCCGCCAGATCGTGCGCTATCTCGGCACCTGCGACGGCAACATGGAGGAAGGCTCCATGCGCGCGGACGTGAATGTCTCCGTCCGCAAGGCGGGCGAAGAATTCCGCACCCGCTGCGAGATCAAGAACGTCAACTCCGTACGCTTTGTGATGCACGCCGTAGAGGCAGAGGCGCTGCGCCAGATCGAGGTGTGGGAGAGCGGCGGCGAAGTGGTGCAGGAAACCCGCTTGTACGATCCCGCCAAGGGCGAAACCCGCTCCATGCGCTCCAAGGAGGATGCGCATGATTACCGCTATTTCCCCGAGCCGGATTTGCTGCCGCTGATGCTGGAGCAAAGCTGGGTGGACGAGCTTGCCGCCACCCTGCCCGAGCTGCCGGATGAAAAACGTACCCGCTTCTGCACGGAATACGGCATCCCCTTCTACGATGCCGGGGTGCTGGTGGCGGACCAGACGACAGCGGATTTCTACGAGACGCTGGCCAAAGGGCGCGACGGCAAACTCGCCGCCAATTGGGTGACGGGCGATTTCTTCGCCGCCATGAACCGCACCGGCAAGAGCATTGAAAACCCACCAGTGACAGTGGAAGCTTTGGGCCAGATGCTGGACCTCATCGCGGATAAAACCATCAACGGCCGCATCGCCAAGGATGTGTTCGAGGAGATGGTGGAAACCGGCAAAATGCCCGCCGCCATCGTCGAGGAAAAAGGTCTGAAGCAAGTCACCGACACCGGTGCCATCGACGATGCCGTAACCAAAGTTCTGGCCGATAACCAGGATAAAGTCGCGGAATATAAATCCGGCAAGGACAAACTCTTCGGCTTCTTCGTCGGCCAGGTGATGAAGGCCATGCAGGGCAAGGGCAACCCGGCTCTGGTGAACGAGGCTGTGAAGAAGCAGCTCGGCTAATTCCGTCATACCTGCCCCGCGCCTTGTCGGTGCGGGCGTTGATCAGGATCAAACCCCGCCCATGTGGCGGGGTTTATTTACGCGCCATGCTGAAAGAACTCCCCCTCTCCAAGGTCTATCAGTTCATTGAGCCCGGCCCGGTGGTGCTACTGACCACCCAGATGCTCGGGGCGAAAGCGAATGTCATGACGATGTCCTGGCATATGATGCTGGATTTCGAGCCGCCGTTGATCGCCTGCGTGGTGGCGCGGGGCAATTACAGCTTCGAGGCTTTGCACAAAACGCAGGAATGCGTGATTGCCGTACCGCCCGCCAGCCTCGCCAAAATTGTCACCGATATTGGCAATTGCACCGGCGGAGATACGGATAAATTCGGCTGTTTCGACCTCTCCCTCCTGCCCGCCTCGGATGTCGCGGCACCCTTGATCGGCGAGGCTATGGTCAATCTGGAATGCATGGTGAAGGATACGAAGATGGTGAAACCCTACAACCTCTTCGTGCTGGAATGTGTGAAAGCCTGGGAAAATCCCAAACTCAAGGACGCGCCGATGCTGCACCATCACGGCTACGGAAATTTCTCCGTGGATGGCGAGCACATCCAGATGAAATCCAGAATGCGCTGAGCTTCAAACGTCCGGAAATTTCGGGATCAGCCCGCTCGCCTCGGCCATGGCCCGGCTTTCGGCAATGGACCTGCTCACCATTAGCGCCGCGGCCAGCGCGTGCTTGCCCGCCAGTCCGTCCACCACCACGTCTGCTCCATCCAAACAGGCGGCAAAAAACGCTTCGTGCTCGGCTGAAAGCGCGTCATGGTCCTGCCAGCCCGCCTGCTCAATCCCGAACTCCTGGAAGCCCGGCACCTTCACCCCAATCCCTCGCCCCACCAGGGTTAGTTTCCGGGCAGAGAAATCCACCGTTAAATACCCGGTTTGGGAAAATATCCGCATCTTGCGCTCGGTCTTCAGCGAAATCCGACTGGCGGTAATTGTCGCCACCGCCCCGCTCGCAAAGCGTATCCGCGCATTGGCGATGTCATCGAAGGTGCTGGCCACGGGCGCCCCCACCGCGTCCACGCTCACCACCACGGAATCCGCCAGCGTTAAAATCAAATCCAGATCGTGGATCATCAAATCCAGAATCACGGAAACATCCGTGCCGCGTGGCTTGAAGGGCGCGATCCGCACCGCCTCGATATAAAGCGGCCGTCCCATGCGGCTGGCCAGCGCACCGTGTGCCGCGGAAAACCGCTCCAGATGCCCCACCTGCAAAACCACGCCCGCCTGCGCCGCCAGGGCAATCAGCTCATCCGCCTGTTCCAGCGTCGCGGCGATGGGTTTCTCCACCAGCACATGCTTGCCCGCACGCAGCGCTCGGGCGGCGTGTTCGTAATGAAACTCCGCCGGGGCCGCGATAATCACCGCCTGCGCCTGCGCCAGAATCTCCTCCACGGTTTTCACCGTGCAGCCAGCTTCCCAGGCGACCTCCTTGGCGCGGGCGGGGTTCGGGTCCGCCAGCCCAATCAGCTGCGCGCGCGCCGCGCCTGCCAGTTTCAACGCATGGTAGCGGCCAAAATGCCCCGCCCCGATCAGCCCTACCTGCAAACGCTTGCTCATATCTTTGCGCTCTATTCCGCTCCGGGGTTGCGCGCAACGCTTTGCCCCGCCATACGGCAAGCGGTTTTGCATTTTTGGAGCCCGCGTTGCTTTATTTCGGCCGTGCGAAGACGTTTGGTATCTTGCTCGTCTGTGGGCTGGGAGTGCTGCTCAGCCTGCCCAATCTGTGGGCGCGGCCGGACTGGTGGCCCGGCTTCATGCCCTGGAACCAGGTACATCTGGGCCTGGATTTGAAGGGCGGCTCGTATCTTCTGCTGCAAATCGACACCAACGCCATTCAAAAGCAGGATCTCAACTCACTGCTTGGCGAGGCGCGGCAGACGCTCCTCAAGGTGGGGTTGGGATACAAAGACCTGCACGTGGATTTGAACACGCACCAAGTGCGGCTTACCCCGCTGGATGGCCAGGCGGACCAAGCGCTGAAGGCGCTGCAAGGCCTCATCACCTACCTGCCCAACTCTCCCACCGCCAGCCTTGTCGTGGCGCAAATGCCGGATGGCTCAATCGCCCTTTCCATCCCCGCCCAGGCGCAAATCGCACGCGACGCCCAAGCCGTTCAGCAGGCCATCACCATCATCCAGCGCCGTATCGATGGCTCGGGCGTGCTGAACCCGCAAATCCAGCGCCAGGGGCAAGACCAGATTGTGGTGCAGCTACCCGGCATTTCAGATCCCGGGCGAGTTAAAACCCTTATCGGCACCACCGCGCACATGACCTTTCAGATGGTCGATTCCAGCGCCGCACCGGGCCAGCCAGCACCTTTGGGTGATGAGTGGTTGCCAATGTCCGACAACCCGCAACAGCAGATGGCGGTGCAAACCCAGGTGGCGGTGGATGGCGCCAGCCTGGAGAACGCCCAGGCCAGCACAGACCCGCAAAC
Source organism: Pseudomonadota bacterium (assembly GCA_021826425.1). GTDB lineage: Bacteria > Pseudomonadota > Alphaproteobacteria > Acetobacterales > Acetobacteraceae > Acidocella. The sequence continues at coordinate 2,546 of JAKAZY010000079.1, read as the reverse complement.
AGGCGAATGGGTGGTTAATTTTACCCTGAATGCCCTCGGCGCACGTGAATTTGCGGACACCACAGCCCAAAATGTTGGCAAATTGTTTGCCATTGTGCTGGACGGCAAGATCATCGAGGCGCCGGTTATCCGTGAGCCGATCACCGGCGGGCAGGGTCAGATCTCCGGCAATTTCACCCCGCAATCGGCCACCGACCTCGCCTTGCTGCTGCGCGCCGGAGCCCTGCCAGCCCCGCTGAACATTGTTGAAGAGCAAAGCGTGGGACCAGAATTAGGGGCGGATGCCATCCGTGCGGGCGCGATTTCGCTGGGTGTGGGCTTTGTTTTCGTGCTGTTCTTTATGGCGCTGTTTTATGGGCTGTTCGGCTGGTTCGCGAATGTGGCACTCATCGCCAACCTGGTGCTGATGCTGGCCATCCTCTCTTTCATGGGCGCCACCCTCACCTTGCCGGGCATGGCGGGCATTTTGCTCACCCTGGGCATGGCGGTAGATGCAAATATCCTGATCAACGAACGCGTGCGCGAAGAGGTTAAGAACGGCCGCAAGCCTCTGGCCGCTCTCGAGGCCGGATATAAACGCGCTTACGGCACCATCATCGATTCCAACGTGACGACGCTGCTGGCGCATATCACACTGTTCATCTTCGGCTCACCGCCGGTGCGGGGCTTCGCCGTCACCATCTGCGCCGGTATTGTCACCACCCTATTCACGGCTACCGTGGTTGTGCGGCTTATCACCTCGCGCTGGTATGCCGCCCGCCGCCCCGCCGCCCTGCCCGTCTAGCGCGTGATTGTCTTGCGTCAGCCCCGCTCCAACTTTATTTTAGCGATCAATTTCATTGGTTTAGCTCAAATCAAACGATTTGAGCTAAACCAAGATTGATCTAGGACCCGCCCCATGTTCACCAAACCGGCTTTCCGCTTCGTCCCGGACGGAACCAAAATCCGTTTCATGAATGGCCGTTTTGCTGGGCTTATCACCTCAGCGGTGCTGTCCTTCGCCTCGGTGGTTTTGTTCTTCCACCCCGGCCTGAATCTGGGTCTGGACTTCAAGGGCGGTGTAGTGCTGCAGGTGCAGACCCCGCAGAAGGCCGATTTTTCTGCCCTACGCGCCGCGCTGGCCGGCGCGGGCCTGAACGATGCCGCCCTGCAATCGGTCGGTAACAAGGGCAACCAGGTTCTCATCAGCCTGGAGAGCCGCAACAACGCCGCCGCCACGCAAACCGCCATCGGCGAGGTGCAGACTGCGTTGAATAAGGCTGCACCCGGTTCCACCATCCAATCCACCCAGGCGGTTGGCGCCTCGGTCTCTAGCCAGCTCTTCACCCAAGGGCTGGAGGCGCTGGGCCTCTCATTCGTGATGATCCTGATCTATATCTGGTTCCGGTTCGAATGGCAGTTTGCCGTCGGTGCCGTGGTGACACTGATCTTGGACACCACCAAAACCATCGGCTTCATGGTCATCACCCGCATCCCGTTCGACCTTGTGACCATTGCCGCCATTCTCACCATCATCGGCTATTCCACCAACGATAAGGTCGTGGTGTATGACCGGGTGCGGGAAAACCTGCGCAAATACAAAACTATGAAGTTGCGGGAGCTGATCGACCTTTCGATCAACGAGACGTTGAACAGAACGCTCGGCACCTCCGGCACGGTGTTTCTGGCGGCCCTGCCGCTAGCGTTGTTTGGGGGCTCCGCACTCTCCGGTTTTGCCTGGATCATGCTGTTCGGCATCGTGGTTGGCACCTCTTCTTCGATCTTCATCGCCGCCCCGATTCTTCTGTTTCTGGGCGAACATCGACTGCGCCGCTCCGCTGCCTTGCCGAAAAAAAGTGTTGGCTAACCCGCTGGATAGATTTTTTAATCACACTGGCAATAAAAAAATGTTACCAAGGCCTTGTGCGATTTTGGAACGAATTTTGGTTATTTAGACAATGCCTGTGAACCAATCCGGGTCACCGTTGGCGAGCACGCTGCGTCTGCGCTACCAGCCGATCGTCCGTCTGGAGGATGGTGAGCTCAGCCATGTCGAGGTTCTCGCTCGGATCATGGGGCGGGATGGAAATCTGTCTGGCCCAGAGAGCTTGGTTGTGGCGATGGAGAACCCGGAGCTCGCTCTCAGCCTTACCCGTGCGATCATGCAGCGCGCACTATCTGAGTATCAGGAACAAGATCTTTCCGCGCATCATTTGCCGCTCGCCTTCAACCTGCCGCTTAATGTTCTGGTCTATCCCGGCATTCTGAACCGAATCGATGCGCTACGCGAAGCCCACGGCCTGGCAGCCGGGCTTTTGCGCTTTGAACTGACCGAAACCCAGCCAGTTCACGATATCAGGTTGGCGGTGGAGAGCATCACGGCGCTGGGCAATGCCGGGTACAGGTTGGCGCTCGATGATATCGTGCCCGCCACCCCATTCCTTTTGGCACTGATGAACACTTCTGTGGAAGCCGTGAAGCTGGATCGGTCCGTGGTGGTGGATCGCGGGCCAGACGCGCAGGATTTTATCCGCAAGATTACTTGTCTTGCCGCCGGTCGGTTGCAG